>JARIBG010000138.1 GCA_029257465.1 Arthrobacter sp.
AGGCTCCTCCTGCTGACGCGTGTCGGGCAGCAGAATGCTGTCCAGGAAGCCTTTGCCCGTCAGTTCGCGGGCTTTATCGCCGACTCCGGTGAGCGCACCTGTCTGATCGACGCGACGACGCACTCCGGGGGAGCCGGCAATTCCCGTTCGGGACACGGAGGGGCGGTCCTGGGTTTCTCGGATGTACTGGTGGGCAATGCCACGATGGGTGATGTCACGTCGGCCGCCGATCCGGGTGTACAGCAGATCCCCATCGGAATGTCAGGTGATTCGATCAGTCGTGCCCAAGCCGCTCGCCAGGCTCCGACGATCCTCAAGGAACTCGACGATCTCTTCGATGTCACGGTCGTCACGACGTCCCACGACTCGCACCCGCTCACCACGTGGACGGTGGCCCCGGTATCGGACGTTGCCGTGGTGCTCGTGTCGGAGGGTACTGCTGTGGCACGGGTAGAGGATTCCCTTCGGGAATTCGATGCAGTCGGGGTTCAGCCGCTGGGTGTGGTGCTTCTGGGTGGATCGGGGCGTGGAGGACGACGCGCACGAGCGCACCGGCAGGCCCGGGCCACCGGACATGGGTGAGGCGAGAGGTCGGACGGCGGGCGCCGTCGTCGTCTGGGTCCTCCTCGTCGTCTCCACGATCGCGTGGCGGAAGGGCGTCTATTTCGAGGGGACGTTCGACGGCGTCGTGGTCGCCAAGGCGCTCCTCCAGGCAATGGCCTTGGTCCTGGCGATTGTCCTGAAGCGGGCAGCGCCGCGAGTGTATCCCGTCGCCGGAGGTCCGCTGCTCGCGGTGCTGACCATGCTGGCGGTCTCGATGATTGGAGCACTCCAGGCCGGTGGTATGGCTGCCTCTGCTGTGCTTGCGGTACGGATCGTGCTCCTCGCGGCCACCGTGGTGCTTCTGGTGTCGGTCGTGCCGAGGGACGAGGTTCTCCGCCAGATCGTCGTAGCACTGGGGGTCGTCGGCGCCGTCCTCGCCATCACGGGTGTCGGGACGATCGCTACGGACGGTCGCCTCGGAGGGACCCTGCTTCCCATCAGTCCCAATGGTCTTGTCGTCCTGTGCGCCGTCCCTGCCCTCGCAGCCCTGCAGCAGGTCATGTCGGGCCGCGCCACGCTCGGCGCCGTCACCGCGGCGGTGTTCTTCACGTCGGCGTGTGTGGCGACCCAGTCACGGACAGCTCTGCTCGGTCTGGTCGTCGCCGTCGTCGTCCTCGTCGTCAGTATCGAAACTGTCCAGCGATCCGTTGCCGTCGTCCTCGTCCTCGCCGTACCGGCCGCGCTGGCGCTGGTCGCCTACACGACGGTGCTCTCGACGATCGTCGACCGGGAGGGGAGCGCGTCGAACGTTACACTCAACTCACGCACCATCGCTTGGCAGGTCGTGCTGCAGACTCCCTTCGATTCCCTCCAGAAGTGGGTCGGAGCCGGACTGTCGGTGAAGACCGTGCACGTCCAGGGTCAGTACTGGAACGATCAGGTCCTCGACTCGAGTTGGATCTCGGCCCTTGCACAGACCGGTCTCATCGGCACGGGAATCCTCATCGTCCTCGTCGCGGCGGTCCTACTCATGAACGTGCGGGGCGGGCGCCGGAATGCACTTCCTGTCGCTCTCCTGGTCTTCCTCCTCGTCAGGTCACTCCTGGAGACCGGGCTGCTCGATTCCAGCGTCACCTTCATGGTCTTCATGGCTCTCGCCTCAACCTTCGTCCCGCGACCTGCTGGAAGGCCGGACGGGTATGAATCGGTATGGTCGGCCCCGACAATGACGTCACTCGCGGACAGGTCCGACCAGCACAGCACCTGAGGGGACGCGCATCAGCTCGGCGATCTGTTCGGGAAGCGGCTGGGCAACGACGGCGAACCGCACGGTGTCCCTCACTCGGAAACTCTCCGGGTCCGCGATGGCTTTACCGGTCAGTTCCATGTCGTGCTTCGATTGCCCGGTCGCACTCCTGAAACGGCCGAGTGTGGTGAAGACGGCCGGGTCGTCAGCTCCGCGGGACCAGACCACGAGCCACTCGGGACTGGATCCTGAGGAACGGTGGAAGACGTTCCCGGACGTGGTCACCTGCATCTCTTCCGCCGACAGTTCGTGCGCGTAGTCCTCCACGCAGAGCAGACAGTTCGCGGTGGTACCCGTGACGACATTGTTCCGCACTGCAACGGGCCCGTTGACCCACGTCATCGACGGATCAAGGAAAGGCCGACGTGGATCGTGCCCCGGTGTCCCGCGGTCCGCTGCCCGCCGAGCATCCTGCACGATGTTGATAGGACGCCCGTTGTCGATGAACGAGTTGTTCCAGATCTCCACGTCGCTCGTATTGTTGATCTTCAGCCCATGCCCGACGTTGTCGGCGATGATGTTGTCGGCGATGACGGCCTGGGCGGATATCTCCACGGACATCCCGTGACCCCGGTTACCTATGAGGTCGTTTCCCGATGCCGTGAGATCGGCGACCGATTCGTCGAACCAGAGCCCCGTACCGTTGTTTGCCTCGAAGCTGCTGTCCTGGATGTGCACCACCCGGGTCCGGCCGATCTTGAAGCCACCGGCTGCCGGGGAATGGTTGAAGCCCTCGGTGTTGTTGCCCGTCACCTCGAGGTTGATCGCAGACAACCCGTCCGCGTAGGTCGCCGATGCACCGAGCATCCCGTTCCGTGTGAGAGTAATCCACCTGAGGTGGGCGTCGGGGCCGGAGACCGCGAGCCCCGTCGTGGAGGTGTCCTCGATGACGACGTTCTCGATCTCGGCATCATCGCTCTCGACGGTCACTGCGGCCATGTGCGGTACGGAAGGGGAGAACCGGCGGACTCCGATACCCCTGATCGTTGACCCGGGGGACTGGATGGAGATCGCCTTGGCGAGGGAACTCGCCCGTACGCGCTTGCCTCCGGGGTCCGACCCCAGGAACAGGCGATCCGTGTCGTAGTCGACGAAGAAGGATTCGGCGCTCAGTTCGTCGAGGGAGCCCACCTGTCGTTGCGCCGTCCCGTCGACCCACACCTGGTCGGGATGAGCGGCCATCGGTCGCTCGGGATTGACGAAGGCCCAGCCTGCCATGGTGCCGTCCGCTTCACCCCAGGAATAGGTCGGGCTCGCATCAAATTCTGCCGTCCAGCCCTCGACGACGAACGCCCGCCCTTCCGGCTCGAAGCCTGTGACTGCAACGCTTCCATCGAGCCACACTTCTTCCTGGGGGAAGGACTGGAGCGCAAGGGTCTTGGTCGCGGGAATCTTGACCTCCTCGGCGTAGGAGCCGCGTCTGAGGACAATCGTCTGTCCGCTTTCCGCCCGCGAGACCGCAGCCTTGATCGTCTTCAAAGGCGAGTTCTCAGTCCCTCGTCCTGTGTCGCTTCCATCGCTGCTGACGAAGAGGGCGTTCTCAGGGATGGGGTAGGAGGTGGAACCGACCGGGGCAGCACCGGCGACGGAGCGCTCGCTCGGCGCTGGTGCTTCCGGTAGCAAGGCACGAGTGCCTGCTGCAAGCGCGAGCGACCGGCTCAGGAAAGTGCCCGGTCGGGCTCCTGCCCGTACCGCGCCCGCCGACGCGTCAGACGCAGACTCGGGCACACCGATCATGACCGGGTCAGTCCCGGACGCGACGGGAACGCCACAGCCGGCCAGGACGACCATCGAGGTCAGTGCCACAGCACACAGACTGGTCATGCGGCCCCCGAGGAGCCGATTGTGCTCGATCATTGACTTCCTCTTGGCATCCGACTGGACGGCATGGAGTGGTTCGTCATCATTGGTCAGGGCCGCCGGTCTCATCGTAGTCCGATGACGGTACCTGAGGGAATGGCGGGTCTTCGACGTCCGGGAGTTCGTCCGTGGGTATGTTCTACTCAGAGGTGAGGGCTGTTGAGCGCCCTAGGATGAGACAGCGTGATAGTACAGGGCTTCACACCACAACGGAGGACCGATGATCAGCCGCTACGGTCGACGTGAGGATGCCATGGACCTGACTGGACAGACGATTGTCATCGCGCATCCTTCCGCGGATCTGTACGGATCGGATCGGATGATGCTCGAGACCGTCGAGGGTCTGGTCTCGGCAGGCGCGGAGGTCGTCGTCGCGGTGCCCGTGGACGGACCGCTGATTCCTCACATCCGTGCACAGGGAGCGTCACCGGTCGTCCTCGAGACGCTGGTGCTCCGGAAGAGCCTCATGTCGCTCCGCGGCGCCTTCTCGATCGTCGCCCAGAGCGGACGATCCATTCGCAGGATCGGATCCTTCATCAGCCGGTACCGACCGAGCGTCGTGTACGTGAGCACAATCAGTATCCCCTGGTGGCCTGTCGTGGCTCGGCTGCGAGGGTGTCGTGTTGTCGTCCACGTCCATGAGGCGGAAGGCCACGTGCGGCCCGTCGTTCGTCTCCTGCTGGTGCTGCCGCTGCTCTTCTCATCCGCTGTTATCGCCAACAGTCGCTACACCATCGACGTCCTGAGCCAGTCCCTGCAGAGGAAAGGCTCACGTGCCCTGCTCGTCTACAACGGGGTATCGGGGCCCTCGTCCGTGGTGACCCTTCGCGAAACGGTCGCTGATCCGGTACGGCTCATCTTCTTCGGTAGGATCTCCCACCGCAAGGGTGTGGATGTCGCGATCGATACGGTCGCCGAGCTCCGCCGCCGGGGGCGCAGGGTCAGCCTCGATGTCGTCGGCGCGGTCTTCGCGGGGAACGAGGCATACGCGCAGGCCGTGGAGAGCCGTATCCTCGACCAGGGGCTCCATGATTCGGTCCGCATGCGCGGCTTCAGGGACAACATCTGGAGTTCCGTCGACGAGGCGGACATCGTGCTGATCCCCGCCAGACTCGACGAGTCCTTCGGGAATACGGTGATCGAAGCCGTGCTGGCGGCGCGGCCCTCCGTTGTCTCCGCGATGCCAGGGCTGCTCGAGGCAGGGGACGGGTACGACAGTGTCCAGTTTGTGGCCCCGGACGATACCGGTCAGATCGCCACCGCAGTCGAGACCATCATCGACAATTGGTCGTCCTGGAGCAGTCGGGCTGCACACGATCGGGCACGCGCGTTGGAGCGGCATGCGCCCCGTCGGTACCAGGACGAGGTCATCGCGGCGATCGCAGGGACAGCTGCTGCGGGACAGCCATCACCGCAGCGGAACCCGCCTCCGATTCCTTCTTAGGCTCCACTGGGATGCCTTGCGCCGCACCGGAGTGGGATGATCAGGACAGAGAGTTCCTGTGTGAGTACACCCGGGATCACCGACTGATCCGAGGAGTTCCACGTGCCCGTGGTCGAAACACCCGTGACGCTCACACCGCCCGCCGCGGGGAACTCCGGCGCGGGGTTGACCGACGCCGAGGTGCGCCGCATCCGCAACGACTTCCCGATCCTGGGCACGGAGATCAACGGCAAACCGCTGATCTATCTCGACTCGGGTGCCACCTCGCAGAATCCGCTGAGCGTGCTGGAGGCGGAGCAGGAGTTCTACGAGCAGCGCAATGCCGCTGTGCACCGGGGGGCCCACGCGCTCGCCGTCGATGCGACCGACGCCTACGAGCACGCACGCGCCGCCGTCGCAGGATTCATCGGTGCCGGTACCGATGAGCTCGTGTGGACCTCCAACGCCACCGAGGGCATCAACCTCGTGGCCTACGCGATGTCGAACGCGTCCCTCGGGCGCGGGGGAGAGGCCGCCCGGCGCTTCGCGCTCGGCCCGGGCGACAACATCGTCGTCACCGAGCTGGAACACCATGCGAATCTGATCCCGTGGCAGGAGCTCGCCGCGCGCACGGGTGCCGAGCTGCGCTTCATCCCGATCGACGACGACGGCGCACTGCAGCTGGAGGTGGCCGACACCGTCATCGATTCCAGGACCAGGATCGTGGCGTTCTCCCACGCCTCCAATGTCCTGGGCACCATCATCCCCGTGGCGGACCTCGTCCGTCTCGCGCATGCCGTGGGCGCGCTGACCCTGCTCGACGCATGCCAGTCCGTGCCCCACCTGCCCGTCGACGTGAGAGCGCTCGACGTCGACTTGCTGGTCTTCTCGGGCCACAAGATGCTCGGGCCCACCGGCATCGGCGCGCTCTACGGGCGCGCGGAGCTCCTGAACGCGATGCCACCCTTCCTGACCGGGGGTTCGATGATCACTACCGTGACCATGGAGCGGGCTGAGTACCTCCCGGCGCCGAACCGGTTCGAGGCGGGAACGCAGCGCATCTCGCAGGCGATCGCCCTGGGCGCCGCCGCCAACTATCTCGCCGAGACCGGGATGCAGCGCATCGAGGACCGGGAGCTACGCCTGGGTGAGCGGCTGGTCTCGGGTCTCGGGCAGATCGAGGGCGTCCGGGTGCTCGGCCCGGCAGCAGGTCTGCCGCGCATCGGTCTCGCCGCGTTCGACGTCGACGGCGTGCACGCCCACGACGTCGGGCAGTTCCTCGACGACAGGGGGATCGCCGTGCGCGTGGGCCACCACTGCGCGCAACCCCTCCATCGGCGCCTCGGACTCACGGCCACCACCCGCGCGAGCACCTACCTCTACACCACCGAGGACGAGGTGGACACGTTCCTGGACGCCGTCGCCGGTGTCCGCGCCTTCTTCGGATGCGCTGGATGAGTTCGGGTCTCGAGCAGCTGTACCAGCAGATCATCCTCGATCATGCGAGGTTCCGGCACGGGTCCCCGCTGCGCGAGCACGACGACGGCGACGAGGCCAGGTACGGGCAGTCGCATCAGCTCAATCCTGTCTGCGGGGACGAACTCACCCTGCGTGTGGAAATGGCCGAAGGGACGGTGGTCTCCGTGAGCTGGGAGGGTGCCGGTTGCGCCATCTCGATGGCGTCGGCGTCGGTGCTGACCGATCTGGTGCAGGGCCTGACCCGGGACGCGGTGATCTCCCGGGTGGACGCATTCCGTGAGGTCATGCGCTCCCGTGGCCGGATCGAGGCCGACGAGGAGGTCCTCGGCGACGCCGCAGCCTTCTCGGGCGTCTCGCGTTTCCCGGCCCGGGTCAAGTGCGCCATGCTCGCCTGGGTGGCGCTCGAGGAAGCGCTCCTCGCGGCCAACGGCTAGTCCCGCAGGGGACAGGCTCAGGGCCGCTCCTGGGGCAGCAGGATCGTGAAGCGGGTCCGGCTGCCGAGTTCGCTCGTCACCGAGATGGACCCGTTGTGCTCGCTGATGATGCTCTTGGTGATCAACAGGCCCAGGCCCACCCCGGTCACGGCGGAGGAGCGGACGGACGCCGAACGGAAGAATCGTGCGAACACGTGCTGCAGGTCCTCCTCGTCGATGCCCACGCCCGTGTCCTCCACCTCGATGCGCAGATCGGGGCCGTCCATGGCGGCGTCGAGCGTGATGCTCCCGCCCGGCCGGTTGTATTTCACGGCGTTGCTGAGCAGGTTGTCGACGGCCTGCGCGATCCGGTGGGGGTCGACGACGGCGGGGAGCGACGCCGGAGCACGATTGACCAGGCGCACCCCCGCGCGGGCCGCGCGGACACTGGACGACTCCGCCGCCTCGGTGAGGATCGTGCCGACATCGGCCGGTACCGGTGTGACCTCGAAGGTGCCGGCGTTGATGGACAGGAAGTCCTCGACGAGTCTCTCGAGCCGCACCGCGTTGCGCCTGGCCACCTCCAGATAGCCGATGGCCTCCTCGGGCAGTGTTTCACCGAGTTCGAGCGTCACATCCAGATACCCGAGGATCGAGGTCAGGGGCGTCCTGAACTCGTGCGAGACGTTCGAGAGGAAATGGTCCTTGGACTCCAGAGCGAGCATCAGGTCCGTGATGTCGTTGAAGGCGATCACCGTTCCGGCGAGGGCGCCGTCGTCGTCGCGCACACTGTTCGAGGAGACGCTGATGGCGCGCTGGGAGGGCGGCATGCCTGCCCAGATCAAGACGTCCTCGAGGTCCTCCCCGTCGAGGGCCCGACGGACGGGGCGCTCCGCGGGCGTCAGGGGGCTCACGCGATCGGGTCCGTAGATCAGCAGTTCGCTCTCGGAGGGATCGGGGTTGTTGACCGGTGCTGCTGCCAGGTGCGACTGACGCTGACGGGCGTTCATCAGGATGTCGTTGCCATCCGCGTCGACCGCGAGGAGTCCCACCCGGACGGTCTCGAACACGGTGCCGAGCAGGCGCTCCCGCATCCGGGCGTCCTCGACACTGCTGCGCAGGGCACGCTCCGAGGCCAGCAGGGCCTCGTGACGCCGCCGGTTGTCCTTCGTGAGGCTGGAGACGAACCAGGCGAGGCCCGTGAGTACCACCGGCAGCAGGAGCAGCCCGAGCAGCCCTCCTACCATCACCGGAGCGTCCCGCAGGATCGCCGGCAGCGAGATCAGGACGGTGGTGGCGACGAGGGTCACCGCGACTGCTGTCCTCGTGCGGATGGAGGAGGCCCCGAGCCAGACGGCCGGCAGGGCCGCGAGCAGCCCCACACCGGACAGGGTCTCGCCTGCGCCGAATCGCACGAGCCCGATCACCAGGAAGTTCAGCAGGGGAAGCGCGAAGGGCCACTGCGGATGAAGCCTCGACCAGGGCAGCATGGCACAGGTCAGCGTGACGAGCAGACTGATGACCCACCCGGTCAGGACGAAGGCGCCCGATGCCGAGGCATCGTCGGCGAGGAGTCCGAGGAGCACCGCGAGCGACAGGATCACCGTGAGTGTGACCTGACTCAGGATGATCGACCGCCTTCGGTTCGGGCCGCCCGGATCGATGATCGTGGGATCCCTTACGCTGTCGGGCTCTGAGGCGTCCCGCTGCTCACCCCGGACACCCGAGGGGGTGCTAGCCGCGGTTCTCGAAGACATCGGGCACGCCGTCGTCGTCGGAATCGATCTTCTCCTCCTCGGCCATGGCGCGGTACCGCTTGTTGCGGGTGCGCAGCACGATCGTGGCCAGGAGAGCGGCCGTCAGCGATGCCATGAGGATCGCGACCTTGGCGTGGTCGTCGTGCGGGGACCCGGCCCCGAAACTCAGATCGTTGACGAGGAGTGAGACCGTGAAGCCCACGCCCGCCAGGATGCCGACGCCGAGCAGGTCCCACCAGCTCAGACCGGGATCGAGATTCGCCTTCGTCGTCTTGGTGACGATGAACGTGGTCAGCAGGACACCGATGGGCTTGCCGACCACGAGCCCGAGCACGATGCCGATGAGCACAGGATCGGAGAGCGCGGAGACGAAGCCCTCCACCCCACCGATCGCGACGCCGGCGGAGAAGAACGCGAAGACCGGGACGGCGAAGCCCGTGGAGAGGGGCCGGAAGCGGTGCTCCAGGACCTCGGCGAGACCGGGCTTGTTCGGTCGGGGCAGCGCGGGTTTGCCGTTGGGCTTGCGGCGCAGCACCGGCACGCAGAACCCGAGCAGTACCCCGGCGACGGTGGCGTGGACCCCGGAGGCGTGCATGAGGGCCCACGTGGCGACGCCGAGGGGCAGCAGGATCAGCCACGGGCCGCGCGTGGTCCTGCCGAAGAACTTGGGCTTGCTCTGCGCGAGGAGGGCGAACAGGCCGAGCGGCACGAGCATCAGCAGCAGGAAGACGAGGCTGACGTCCTCGGAGTAGAAGAAGGCGATGATCGCGATGGCGATGAGATCGTCGACGACGGCGAGCGTGAGCAGGAAGAGCCGCAGGGCCCCGGGCAGATGCGAACTGATGACGGCCAGGACCGCGAGGGCGAAGGCGATGTCCGTCGCGGTCGGGATGGCCCAGCCGCGCAGGGTCTCCGGAGAGGAGAGATTCACCACCGTATAGATCACGGCCGGGACCACGACGCCGCCGAAGGCCGCGGCGACCGGGACGATGGCGCGGCTGATCTTCCGGAGGTCACCGGCGACGAACTCGCGTTTGAGCTCGAGGCCGGTGAGGAAGAAGAACACCGCGAGGAGCCCGTCCGAAGCCCAGGCGCCGACGGAGAGTTTCAGGTGCCACGGCTCGTACCCGAACTCGAAGTCACGGATGGCGAAGTACGTCTCTCCCCACGGCGAGTTCGCCCACGCGAGCGCGAGGACCGCCGCGATGAGCAGCAGGATCCCTCCCACCGTCTCCTTGCGCATGAGCTCGCTGATGCGCTGGTACTCGGGGTAGCTGGGGCGCTCGAGGATCACGGCGCGCGCGCGGACAGGCTTCGGTGAGTTCTCTTGTGCCATCAGGCCTTCTCCTCGGTAGGGCGCTCGGCGTACGGGCGCGGACGGATGCTCAGGACACGAGGGTACGGACGCCGATGACGGCGGTGGCCGCACCCAGGATCATCGACGTCGAGACGAGCATGACGTGGACGGTGAGGAATCGTGTGCGTCGGCCGGATTCGTCCCGGGACCGCGGGTCCTTGAGGATGCGGCGCAGGAACGGTGGCCAGACGATGAGCGACCAGATTCCGGAGAGGATCAGGATGAGGGCCAGGGGAGTAGGCAGGTTCACAGGGAGTTCTTTCGCAGGGTGTGCACGGGGTCCATCAGTTCTTCTCGAGCCACTTCCGGGCCTCGGCGGCCTGGACGCCCAGCGCCTTGCCGATCATCGGTTCGGCTGCTCCGGCGATCTTGCTCCCGAGGAAGGGGATGGACGAGGTGACAGTGCCTTGCAGGTCCACCACGGTGCCCGCTCCGTCGGGGACCAGTCGCTGGACGGCTGTGACGTTCAGGGGAACACCGGCCACGGTCATCTCGACGGTCGCCTCACGGGCGCCGTCCGGAGCGGGGGCGTCCCACCGCTCCGTCTGGGTGACCGAGAGTGTCTGGCCCACGAACTTGCGCGCCATGTCCGGGAGTCGGTCGGTGGGCATGGTGCGGACGGCGGTGAGCGTGAAAGCTCCGGCGGTGTCGCCGTCGACGGTGAGCGATTCGAGCGAACCGCCCACGTACTCGCTCATGTGCCGCACGAAGCCTTCGTCGGTGAAGACCCCGACGACGGTGGATGCGTCGTACGGGACAGTGGTGGAAGCGTTCAATGCCATTGATCCTCCGGAGATGGTGGCGGGCAGCCGCAGGGGCCGAGTTCTGTCGCCATCCTACGACGTGGGCAGGAGTCTCCCCGCTCCCGACGGCGAAAGCGTCAGAGGGTGGTTGCTACTGTTGACGTGCACCCGGCAGCGATCGACGTTTCCGGGTCTTTGTGCTGTCCTGCCCGCCCCCAGCCCCACATCGTGTCGGAGGCGGACCGGCGGATGGGACGAACCACTGCCTGAGGAGCCCACCACATGAGCCTGAACGGATTGCGCGCTGCGCTCGCCGAGGACGCGTCGTATGCACGTGTCCGCACCAACGCCTCCCGCCCGGTGGACCAGCGCAGCGCTGACCTCCAGATCGGGGCACCGACCGGGATGCGCGCTCCGCTGATCACCGAGATGGTCGAGGGCATGGCGGCGCTCGGGGCCACCACGGACGGCGCCGGCCCTCCGGTCGTCCTCGCCATCACCGCGACAGGCCGTGAGGCGGAGGATCTCGCTGCGGCTCTTCGCAGCTATCTGCCCGAGACAGCGATCGAGGAGTTCCCGAGCTGGGAGACGCTGCCCCACGAGCGGCTCTCGCCGAGATCCGACACCGTGGGCCGCCGCCTGTCGGTGCTGCGGCGGCTCGCCCATCCCGAGGGTGAACCCATCAGGGTCATCACGGCGCCCGTCCGAGCCGTCGTCCAGCCGCTCGTCGCCGGTCTCGGCGAGCTCGAACCCGTCTCGCTGAAGGTCGGCGACGAGGTGGCCTTCTCCGCCGTCGTGCAGTCCCTCGCCGACGCGGCCTATGCGCGCGTGGACATGGTCACGCACCGCGGCGAGTTCGCCGTCCGCGGCGGCATCATCGATGTGTTCCCGCCCACCGAGGACCACCCCGTCCGCATCGACTTCTTCGGCGACGAGGTGGACCAGATGCGCTGGTTCGCTGTCGCGGACCAGCGCTCGCTGACCTCCGGGGAGCCACCGGTGGCGCTCTACGCCCCGCCGTGCCGTGAGATCCTCATCACACCGGCGGTGATGTCCCGTGCCGCGAAGCTTCGCTCCGAGCTCCCTGCAGCGGCGGACATGCTGGAGAAGATCGCCGGGGGGATCGCCGTCGAGGGCATGGAGTCCCTCGCGCCGGTGCTCGTCGACGCCATGGTTCCCTTCGCGGATCAGCTGCCGCCCGGGTCGATCGCCGTCGTCATCGAGCCCGAGAAGGTGCGCACGCGCGCCCATGATCTCGCGGCCACGAACGAGGAGTTCCTGGCAGCCGCGTGGTCCACGGCGTCCGACGGCGGGGCCGCGCCGCTCGATCTCGGCGAGGGGCTGGGGCTCGATCTCCAGGAGGCCAGCTTCCGCTCGCTCACCGACACGCGCTCGAGCATGCTCGCGAACGCCGTCGCCTGGTGGGGTATCACGTCCTTCGGGGCGGACGAGGAGCTCAGCGACGTCGACAGTTTCAGTCTGCATGCACGGGAACCACGCGGCTACCAGGGCGACGTGGCCGAGATGATGGACTTCATCGGCGGCAAGGTGCGGGACCAGTGGCGCGTGGTGGTCGTCACGGAGGGCCCCGGGCCTGCGCAGCGCCTCGCCGAGCTGTTCCACGACAACGACATCCCCTCCCGCACGGTGGAGTCCCTGCAGGACTCGCCGCTTCCGGGCATCATCGAGATCACGACGGCGTGTGCCGGACGCGGCTTCGTGGTGGACGGACTCAGGATGGGCCTGCTCACGGAGGCGGATCTGCTCGGGCGGACCAGTGCCGCCGGAACGCGCGACATGCGGAAGCTTCCCTCCCGCCGGCGCAACGCGGTGGACCCGCTGCAGCTCAAGGAGGGCGACTTCGTGGTCCACGAGCAGCACGGTGTGGCGAGATTCGTCGAACTGATGCAGCGCTCCACCGGGGCAGGCCCCACCCGGACCACGCGCGAGTACCTCGTCCTCGAATACGCGCCCTCGAAGCGCGGTGCGCCCGGAGACCGCCTCTTCGTGCCGACCGATCAGCTGGACCAGGTGACCCGCTACGTCGGTGGTGATGCTCCTGCGCTGAGCAAGATGGGCGGCTCGGACTGGAGCAGGACGAAGAACCATGCGCGCAAGGCCGTCAAGGAGATCGCCGGTGAGCTGATCCGGCTGTACTCGGCGCGCATGGCCTCCCGCGGTCATGCGTTCGGCCCCGACACGCCGTGGCAGCGAGAACTCGAGGAGGCATTCCCCTACGTCGAGACCCCGGATCAGCTGACCACCATCAACGAGGTCAAGGCCGACATGGAGCGTGAGGTGCCGATGGACCGGCTCGTCTCCGGCGACGTCGGCTACGGCAAGACCGAGATCGCGGTGCGCGCGGCTTTCAAGGCGGTGCAGGACGGCAAGCAGGTCGCCGTCCTGGTGCCCACCACACTGCTGGTGCAGCAGCACTTCGAGACCTTCTCCGAGCGCTTCTCCGGTTTCCCCGTGACCGTCCGGGCGCTGTCGAGATTCCAGACGGCGGGTGAATCGCGTGAGACGGGCGAGGGGCTCTCCTCCGGCGCGGTCGACGTCGTGATCGGGACTCACCGGCTGCTCTCCAAGGAAGTCTCCTTCAAGGATCTGGGCCTCGTGATCGTCGACGAGGAGCAGCGTTTCGGTGTGGAGCACAAGGAGGCGCTCAAGAAGATGCGCACCAACGTGGATGTCCTGGCGATGAGCGCGACGCCGATCCCACGGACGCTCGAGATGTCGCTGACGGGAATCCGTGAGACCTCGACGCTCGCCACCCCGCCCGAGGAACGCCACCCCGTCCTCACCTACGTGGGCCCGTACACGGACAAGCAGGCCTCCGCCGCCATCCGCCGCGAACTGATGCGCGAGGGGCAGGTGTTCTTCGTGCACAACCGGGTCTCCTCGATCGATCGCACCGCCGCCCAGCTGCGGGAACTCGTCCCGGAGGCACGCATCGCCGTGGCACACGGGCAGATGACGGAGTCCCGGCTCGAGCAGATCATCGTCGACTTCTGGGAGAAGCGCTTCGACGTCCTGGTCTGCACCACGATCATCGAGACGGGCCTGGACATCTCCAACGCCAACACACTGATCGTGGATCGCGCCGACTCCTACGGGCTCTCGCAGCTCCACCAGCTCCGGGGCCGGGTGGGCCGCGGGCGCGAGCGCGCCTACGCCTACTTCCTCTATCCGTCCGAGAAGCCGCTCGGGGAGGTGGCGCTCGAACGATTGAAGGCGGTCGCCGCGCACAACGAGCTCGGCGCGGGCATGCAGCTGGCCCTGAAGGATCTGGAGATCCGCGGGGCGGGGAACATGCTGGGCGGGGAGCAGTCGGGTCATATCCAGGGTGTCGGTTTCGACCTCTACATCCGGCTCGTCGGCGAGGCGGTCGCCTCCTTCCGGGGTGAGGCGGAGCAGAAGGCGGCGGAGATGAAGATCGAGCTGCCCGTCAACGCGCACCTGCCGCACGACTACGTACCGGGGGAGCGGCTCCGCCTCGAGGCGTATCGCAAGCTGGCCTCCGCCGTGACGGGCGAGGCGATCGATGCGGTGGTCGCCGAACTGCAGGACCGTTACGGTGAGCCCCCTGCGGCGGTGGACAATCTCATCGCCGTCGCGCGCTTCCGGGTAGCAGCCCGTGCGCTCGGTCTGACGGACGTGGCACTGCAGGGGAACTTCATCAAGTTCTCACCGGCCGAGCTGCCCGAGTCGAAGCAGCTGCGCCTCGCGCGGCTGTACCCGGGGGCCACGATCAAGCCGGCCCTGAACGCAGTGCTCGTACCCAAGCCGAAGACGGCGCGGATCGGCGGACGCGATCTGGTGGACGCCGATATCCTCGCCTGGGCCGGCACCGTCCTCGACACCGTCTTCACGCCCTGAGCGCCGGTTCGCCGCAGTAGGAGCGCTGCTTCATCGAGCAACGCCTGAAGGAGGCCGTCCCCGCCGGGGACGGCCTCCTTCGATCGACCGGGTGCTCGTGGCGACGCCGTCGTGCATGCTCAGCTCATCAGGAACTGACGCCCGCCGATGTCTCCTTGGCGTCGCTCTGCTTGCCCTCGGCGAGGTCGTAGCCGGTATCGGCCCGCCCGATGATCCCCTGCGGGATGAAGAACGCGATGAACGCGAGGACGACGATGGCGCCCATGGGCCAGATGTTGTCCGGCCTGAACCAGCTCAGGAGGTACACACCGAGCACGAACATGCCGAACATGATGACGAAGACGATGATGTTCTCGACCAGGTGGCCCTTGCCGGCGTGCTCCGGCTCGTGCTCGCGCCCCTGCGCGGTGATGGCTTCGTGTGACATGTGCTCTCCTCGACTTCCCTGACGTGACGGTCCTGCTCGGTGCTGTCCTGCTCGGTGCTGTCCTGCTCAGTAGGCAGCACTGCTTCGCTCACCCCTAACGATAGCGACTCCGGAGCTCGCGCCGATACGTGTTGCTCCGGCCTCGATCAGGGCGCGCGCGTCCGCGAGGGAGCGAACCCCACCCGAGGCCTTGACGCCGAGCTCGGGGCCGACGGCCCGGCGCATGAGAGCGACATCGTCGACCGACGCCCCTCCTCCGTTGAATCCCGTGGACGTCTTCACGAAGTCCGCCCCTGCCTCCACCGCTGCCTCGCAGGCGAGGACCTTCTGCTCGTCGGTGAGCAGGGAGGTCTCGATGATGACCTTCAGTACGGCCCCCTGGTCGTGCACGACGTCGGCCACGGCGCCGATGTCCCGGACCAGGCTCTCCTTCTCCCCGGCGCGCGCCGCTGCGACGTCGATGACCATGTCGATCTCGTCGGCGCCGTCCGCGACCGCGCCGCGGGCCTCGAACACCTTCACCTCCGTGGTCGTGGCGCCGAGTGGGAACCCGATCACGGAACAGGTGAGGACATCGCTGTCCTTGACCATGGTGTGCACGGTGCTGACCCACAGGGGATTCACGCACACGGCCTTGAACGAGTACTCGACCGCCTCCCGGCACAGCGTGAGGATCTGCTCACGGCTTGCGTCGGGCTTGAGCAGGGTGTGGTCGATATAGCTGGCGAGGGAGGCATCGGTAGGCATGATTCCATCCTTCCATGTCCACCGGCCGGTTCGGATGATCGGGAGGCGACTCGTCAGAGACCGAGCGCCCGCGCGACGTCGGCCTTCACGGTCTCGAGCCGCCGTCGTGCCGTGTCCTTGGCGCCGGCGAGATCGGCTCGGGACCCGACGGGTTCCACGGTCTCCAGATAGCACTTGAGCTTCGGCTCGGTACCGCTGGGCCTGATGATGACGCGGGTGGCGTCCTCGGTCAGATACAGCAGGCCGTCCGTCGGTGGGAGCTGGGTCGAACCGTCGGCGAGATCCTCGGCCACCCGGACCGGTGACTGCGCCAGGGAGGACGGCGGATCCTGTCGCAGTCCGGTCATCATCACTCCCAGCAGATCCAGCGAGTCGACCCGCACCGAGAGCTGATCGGAGGCGTGCACGCCGTGGACCAGATAGGCATCGTCCAGCAGGTCGAACAGCGTGCGCCCGCCGGCCCGGGTGGTGGCGGCGAGTTCGGCCAGGAGCAGCGCCGCGGAGATGCCGTCCTTGTCCCGGACGAGCTCGGGTGCCACGCAGTAGCCGAGTGCCTCCTCGTACCCGAACGAGAGATCATGCACGCGAGCGATCCACTTGAATCCGGTGAGCGTGGCGACGTGCTCGATCCCGGATGCACGGGCGATGCTGCCCAGCAGGCGGGAGGAGACGATCGAGTTGGCGAAGACCACCGGGCTGTCCAGGCCGGCCCGGGTCGAATCTGCGCCGGTGACGCGCGCGGCCAGATGCAGGCCGAGCAGCGTCCCCACCTCGTCGCCGCGGAGCATGCGCCAGGCGCCGGTGGAGGGCTCGCGTGCGGCGAGGGCCACGCGATCGGCGTCGGGGTCGTTGGCGATCACGAGATCGGCGTCGACCCGGGCGGCGGTCTCGAGCGCGAGATCGAGGGCGCCGGGTTCCTCCGGATTGGGGAAGGCGACGGTGGGGAAGTCCGGATCGGGGTGGGCCTGGCGCTCGACGACGGTGACGTCGTCGAACCCGGCGGTCGCGAGGACCGACAGCGCCGTCCTGCCGCCCACACCGTGGAGCGGGGTGAGCACGATCCGCAGGTCCCGGTCGGTGAGTGCGGGGTCGGTCAGTGCCGAGACCGATGCGACGTAGTCGGTCTCGATGTTCTCGGGCAGGACCGTCCAACCGCCGGTGGCGAGTTCCACGTCGCCGATGTCATCGACGGCGTCGATGTGGGCAGCGATCCCGGCGTCGTGCGGAGCCACGATCTGGACCCCGCGTGCGTCCTCCTCGACGGCCCTGCCGCCGAGATAGACCTTGTAACCGTTGTCCTGCGGCGGATTGTGGCTCGCGGTGACCATGATGCCCACCTCGCACTCCAGGGCGCGGATGGCGTAGGCGAGCACGGGGGTCGGCAGCTCGCTCGGCATCAGGAATGTCTGGAGGCCGGCCGCCGTGAAGATGGCCGCCGTCTCCTCGGCGAAGATGCGTGAGTTGTGGCGGGCGTCGAAGCCCACGACGGCGCGCGGCACATAGGCGCCGGCCGCGAGTTCCAGGACGTGGGCGGCGACACCGGCGGCGGCCCGCCGCACCACCACACGATTCATGCGGTTCGGTCCGGCGCCGAGCTCGGCGCGCAGGCCCGCCGTCCCGAACGCCAGCGGTCCGGAGAACCGGTCGCGGAGCTCGGACTCCGCTGCTGCGTCACCCGAGCGCACCCGCAGGATGAGCGACTGCAGCTCGGTGGCGGTCTGCGGATCGGGATCCTGGCCTGCCCACGCAGCACTGGTCGCGAGGAGTTCATCGAGGTCGGACGTGGTCATGGAGATACCTGTCGGTCGGCGGCCCTGGCGGCCGCGGGTGCGTGGGTGGAAGGACGCGGGCGAGGATCGGCTAGAGCGAGCCGACGATGTCCGCCAGCAGGCGTGAGATACGCGGGCCCGCCTGCACACCGGCCTCGATGACCTCGGCGTGATCGAGTGGTACCGGACTGATGCCGGCGGCGAGATTGGTGACCAGGGAGATGCCGAAGACCTCCATCCCGGCGTGCCGGGCGGCGATGGCCTCGAGCGCCGTGGACATACCGACCAGATCGGCGCCGATCTGCTTGGCGTACTGCACCTCGGCGGGGGTCTCGTAGTGCGGGCCGGTGAACTGGGCGTAGACACCCTCCTCGAGGGTCGGATCCACCCGGCGGGCCACCTCGCGCAGGCGAGGGGAGTACAGGTCGGTCAGATCCACGAAGGTGGCGCCCTCGAGCGGCGATGCCGCGGTCAGATTGATGTGGTCGCTGATGAGCACCGGAGTGCCCGGCTGCCAGTGCTCCTGGAGGCCACCGCACCCGTTGGTGAGGATCATCGTCGTCGCGCCTGCGGCAGCGGCGGTGCGCACGCCGTGCACCACGGACCGGACACCCTTGCCCTCGTAGAAGTGGGTCCGGGCCCCCAGGACCAGGGCGCGGGAACCGCCCGGCGTCAGGATGGAGCGGACGGTGCCGGTGTGCCCGACGACGGCGGGGGCCGAGAAGCCCGGGATGTCCGCCGCGTCGAGGGTGTGGGTGGTCTCACCGATCAGATCGGCTGCCTCGCCCCAGCCGGAACCGAGAACGAGGGCGGTGTCGTGGTGGTCGATGCCGGTGGCGCGGGCGATGTACCCGGCAGCGTCGCGGGCCAGGTCGAAGGGTTCGTCATTCACCGTTCCAACGTACCTCCTCGCGCCGCTGGAACACCCGTCCCGCGGGCGGGTGTCCACTCTTGGGCCCGGCCCGACGCACTGCGTGTCGGAGGCATGAGCGATAATCGAGGCGTGCCTAATCAACTCGATCTCAGCTCACTGCGTCTCACGGTCCTGGGCGGGGGTCCCGGCGGCTACGAAGCGGCCATGGTCGCTTCCTCGCTCGGCGCGAAGGTGACCATCGTCGAGCGTCAGGGCCTCGGCGGCTCGGCGGTCCTCACCGACGTCGTCCCCTCGAAGACGCTCATCGCCACCGCGGACACCATGACGCGCTTCACCGATGCGAGTGGCCTGGGCGTGCGGTTCTCGGACGACAGCGCCGTCTTCGCCGATCTGGACAAGGTCAACCATCGCCTGCTGAAACTCGCCATGGAGCAGTCATCGGACATCCGCGCAACCCTCGAGCGCCTCGGCGTCCGGGTGATCATCGGCAGCGGGAAGCTGCTGGACGAGCTCCGCGTGGAGGTCGACGCCGACGGTCAGACCAGCATCGTCGAGGCCGACGCCGTGCTCCTCGCGGTCGGTGCCACTCCCCGCGAACTGCCGAGCGCCAAGCCCGACGGCGAACGCATCTTCAACTGGACGCAGCTCTACAATCTCCGCGAGATCCCTGAGCATCTGATCGTGGTCGGCTCGGGTGTCACCGGCGCCGAGTTCGCCAGTGCGTACAACGGCCTCGGCTCGAAGGTCACGCTGGTCTCCAGCCGCGAACGTGTGCTCCCCGGTGAGGACGCCGATGCGGCCGAGGTCCTGGAGGGCGTGTTCACCGATCGCGGCATGACGGTCCTGTCCAGGTCGCGGGCCAGCGCCGTGGAGCGCACCGACGACGGCGTGCTCGTCCACCTGGCGGACGGCCGCACCGTCGAGGGGAGCCACTGCCTCGTGGCCGTCGGGGCCGTGCCGCGCACCGCCGGGATCGGCCTGGAGGAGGCCGGCGTCCAGCTCAGCGAATCGGGGCACATCCAGGTCGACGGCGTCTCCCGGACCACCGCGTCCAACATCTACGCGGCAGGGGACTGTACCGGCGTGCTGGCCCTGGCGTCGGTGGCCGCGATGCAGGGCAGGATCGCCATCGCCCACCTGATGGGTGATTCGGTGACCCCGATCAAGCTCAAGCAGGTCGCCTCGAACATCTTCACCTCCCCCGAGATCGCCACGGTCGGGGTGACGGAGGAGGACGTCGAGTCGGGCCGTTTCCAGGGCGACATCGTCAAACTCTCCCTGCACACCAACGCCCGGGCGAAGATGATGAACGTCAAGGACGGTTTCGTGAAGGTCATCTCCCGCAAGGGCTCCGGTACCGTCATCGGCGGTGTCGTGGTCGGGCCGCGCGCCTCGGAGCTGATCTTCCCGCTGGCCCTGGCCGTCACGAAGAAACTTCACGTGGACGACGTCGCCAACACCTTCACCGTCTACCCCTCGCTGACGGGTTCCATCTCCGAGGCCGCACGCCGGCTGCACGTCCACCTCTGAGCCGCGCCGGGAGGCGGAGTGTTACGCACCGGAGCCCGGCATCTCGACATGATGAGTCACCTGGTGAACACTGATGAGCAGCTAGCCGGATCATCGGCTCCGGCGGACCGTCGTCCCGACGGCCGGAGCGGGCCGTGGGCTCCGGTGCCTCCTCAGAGAAAGCCCGAGCCATGACGCCTTCCACCTCCGCCGATACCAGCGGAACCACAGCACCCCTGAACACGCGGGGGAGGGTGATCTTCGCCAGCCTCATCGGCACGACCATCGAGTTCTACGACTTCTACATCTACGCGACGGCAGCCGTGCTGGTGTTCCCCACCCTCTTCTTCCCGAATCAGACCTCCGCCAATCAGTTGCTGGCGTCCTTCGCCGTCTTCGGCGTGGCGTTCGTCGCCCGGCCGCTCGGGTCCATCCTCTTCGGCCACTTCGGGGACAGGGTGGGGCGCAAGGCGACGCTCGTGGCCTCGCTGCTCACCATGGGCATCGCCACCTTCCTCATCGGGGTCCTCCCCACGGCGGCGGGGACGGGCTGGGTGTTCTGGGCTCCTTTCATGCTGGTGGTGCTGCGCTTCCTGCAGGGACTCGCGCTGGGCGGCGAGTGGAGCGGTGCGGCGCTGCTGGCCACGGAGAATGCGCCCGAGGGCAAGCGCGCTGTCTTCGGGACCTTCCCACAGCTCGGCGCTCCCATCGGCTTCATTCTGGCCAATCTTCTGTTCGTGCTCCTGAGCACGCTGCTGACTCCGGAGGAGTTCCTCGCGTGGGGCTGGCGGGTACCGTTCCTGCTCAGCGCCGTCATGGTCATCATCGGTCTCTACGTGCGGCTCAAGCTCATCGAGAGTGCGTCCTTCCAGAAGGTCCAGCAGACGGGCAGGGTGGTCAAACTGCCGCTCGGCACGGTCTTCAGCGCCCACTGGCGTCCGCTGCTGCTGGGCACCTTCATCATGTTCGCGACCTATGTGCTCTTCTACTTCATGACCGCCTTCACACTCACATACGGCACCGCTCCGGCGACGATCGAACAGGCCCGGGAGCGCGCCGAAGCGGCCGGCAAGACGCTCTCACCGCAGCAGGTCGAGGACTTCGTCCCGGGCCTGGGCATCAGCCGCCCCGACTTCCTGTGGATGCTGATCATCGGGGTCGTGTTCTTCGGCATCTTCACGCTGGTGTCCGGTCCGCTGGCAGAACGCTTCGGGAGGCGCAAGATGCTCCTCGCCACCACGGTCGGTATCGCGGTCTTCGGACTGCTCTGGGCGCCGCTCTTCGGTGCGGGAACCGTCGGGGTGATGATCCTGCTGATCCTCGGCTTCATCCTGATGGGACTCACCTTCGGCCCCATGGCCGCCGTGCTCCCCGAGCTGTTCCCGGCGAATGTGCGCTACACGGGGTCGGCCGTGGCGTACAACGTCTCGAGCATGATCGGCGCGGCCCCGGCATCCTTCATCGCCGTCGCGCTGTGGCAGGCGGCCGGAGGGAGCACCGTGCTGGTCGGGGCGTACCTGACCGTCGCGGCCGCGGCGACGTTCGTGGCGCTGTTCCTGTCCCGGGAGACGCGCGATCACGACTACGAGAACAACGTCGCCTGAGAACGCTCCTTGCCGCCACCGCATCAGCTGCGGTGGCGGCCCCGACCCGGCTCGATCGTCGGCCGATCCCTGCTCGGTCCGCGCTCAGTCCCTGATCGTGGCGATCACGGCGCCGGCGGAGACCGTGTCGCCGGCGGCGGCCGTCAGCCCCGACAGTGTGCCGGCCCGGTGCGCGGTCAGGGGTTGCTCCATCTTCATCGCCTCCAGGACCACGATCAGGTCACCCTCGGCAACCTCGTCACCGTCCGCCGCTGCGACCTTCACGATCGTCCCCTGCATGGGGGAGGTGAGCTCGTCCCCACCTGCTGCGGCCTTGCCCGCCCGGGCGCGCGGCGACTTCTTCGACTTCCCGCCGTTGGCGGATTTCCCGTTGGACGGGGCACCAAGTCCTGCCGGGAGCGAGACCTCCAGGCGCCGTCCGTCCACCTCGACGGTGATCCGCTGGCGGGGATCGGCACCGGCGGCGGGGTCGCCGGCTCCTGCCCACGGCTCGATGGTGTTGGCGAACTCCGTCTCGATCCAGCGGGTGTGGACCGAGAACGCGCCGTCCACGGGTGCGAAGGCGGGATCGTCGACGACGGCCGCGTGGAAGGGCACCACGGTGGGCATCCCCTCGATCACCAGTTCGGACAGGGCCCGCCGCGCCCGCTGCAGCGCGTGCTCCCGGGTGGCGCCGGTGACGATGAGCTTGGCGAGCATCGAGTCGAAGTTCCCGCCGATCACCTCACCCGCCTCGATGCCGGAATCGACGCGGACGCCAGGACCCGTGGGCAGCGTGAGGGTCTTCACCGTTCCGGGGGTGGGCATGAAGCCGCGACCGGCGTCCTCCCCGTTGATGCGGAACTCGAACGAGTGCCCGCGCACACTCGGGTCCCCGTACCCGAGTGCCTCGCCGCGCGCGAGGCGGAACTGCTCCCGCACGAGATCCAGGCCCGTGACCTCCTCGGAGACGGGGTGCTCCACCTGCAGGCGGGTGTTGACCTCGAGGAACGAGATGGTGCCGTCCTGACCCACGAGGAACTCGCAGGTGCCGGCGCCCTGGTACCCGGCCTCGCGCAGGATCGCCTTGGACGCCTCGTACAGGCGTGCGTTCTGCTCGTCCGAGAGGAAGGGCGCAGGCGCTTCCTCGACCAGCTTCTGGTTACGCCGCTGGAGCGAGCAGTCGCGCGTGGAGACCACGACGACGTCGCCGTGCGCGTCCGCCAGGCACTGCGTCTCGATGTGGCGCGGTGCGTCGAGGAACCGCTCCACGAAGCACTCCCCGTGGCCGAAGGCAGCCGTGGCCTCCCGTACCGCCGATTCGAACGCTTCCGGGATCTCCTCGATCTTGCGCACCACCTTGATCCCACGCCCGCCACCGCCGAACGCCGCCTTGATCGCGATGGGCAGACCGAACTCCTCCGCGAAGGCGATGACCTCTTCGGCCGAGGCCACCGGGTCCTTGGTGCCCGGTACCAGGGGCGCTCCCACGCGGTCGGCGATGTGCCGGGCACGGACCTTGTCGCCCAACTGGGAGATCGCGTCGGGGGAGGGGCCGATCCACGTGATCCCGGCGTCGATCACGCGCCGGGCGAATTCCGCGTTCTCGGACAGGAAGCCGTAGCCCGGGTGGATGGCATCGGCGCCGCTGTGCCGGGCGGCCTGGAGGATCCGGTCCATGACCAGATAGGACTCGGCTGCACTCTGCCCGCCGAGGGCGAAGGCCTCGTCAGCCATCCGCACGTGCAGGGCGTCGCGGTCCGGCTCCGCGTACACGGCGACGGAGGTGATCCCTTCGTCCCGTGCGGCCCGGATGACGCGCACGGCGATCTCGCCGCGATTGGCCACCAGGACCTTCGTCACCGGATGGTGCGGCGCGGTGTCGGTCGTGTCGGCGGGTGACGCGGTCGGGGTGAGGGGGGCTTGGTTCATGGGGGGTGGGGCTCCTTCTTGTCCGTTCGGAGCCTAGACCGAATGTGTCGGGTTCGCCCATGAACGGTGCCCCATGGAAGTGTTGTGCTCTAATCCGTTGTAGGGAACCTACAACTCACCCGGCGGACGCCCAGAGGTCGGTGATGGGGACGTGGACGGAGCGCAACAGGGCTCGGAGCGTCGAGATGCTGAGCCCCACGACCGTGTGCGGGTCGCCGTCCACCCGATCGATGAACGCTCCACCCAGACCGTCGATGGTGAAGGAGCCGGCGCAGTGCAGGGGCTCTCCGGTGGCGACATACGCTCTGATCTCGTCATCGGTCATGGTGCCGAAGGTCACGCTCGCCGACGCTACGGTGCCGAGAGTGCCACCCGATCCGCCCCCGCGGGTGTCGATGAGCCAGTGCCCGGTATGAAGGATGCCGGTGCGGCCCTGCATGCGTGTGATCCGCTCGATCGCGGTCGCCGGTTCGTAGGGCTTGCCATGCGCCTCGCCGTCGAACTCGAAGACGGAGTCGCAGCCGATCACCAGCGCGTCGCCGGCGCCCTCGAGGGAAGCGACGGCCTCGGCCTTCGCGCGGGCCAGGAGCAGAGCCGTGTCCAGCGCGTCGATATCGCCGTAGGAGGCCACCACCGCGGGTTCGTCGACGTCGGAGACGAGGACGCTGTGTCGGATACCCGCGTCGGTGAGGAGTCTGGTGCGGGCAGGGGACTTTGAGGCGAGGATCAGGCGGGCCGTCATGGTCCAAGCCTAGGCGTCCCCGGTCCCGCCGACGACGGGCCCGGGGAGGGGCGCTTGCGGCTTGGCCGGATTGCCCTGCACGGGGGTTTCGACCCGCCCAGCAGCCTCAGCGCGTCAGGGACGCGGTGCTGTCGCTCCCGACGTCGGGCGTGGTCGTGTCCGTGCCGCTGTCGTCGACGAACGGATCGCCCGTGCGCTCCGCGTTGTAGAGCGCGAGGTCCAGCAGCTTCTCGCGCCGGGCCACGATGCCGAAGAACTGGGCCACGAAGATCGCGGAGATCGCCGGGTAGATGGCGGCGCAGCCGTCCATCTTCGTCGTCGCGCCCAGGGATACGGCGAAGGATGAGTAGCCGCGGGGTACACCGAGATTGCGCTCGGTGACGCGCTGCGTGAGCGGCAGGGTCCCCACCGAGGAGCGTGAGACGAAGCCCAGCTGGATGGCAGGCCAGGCACCGGAGAAGTACTGCCGGACGGACAGTCCGTGGGCCTTGATCAGGACGGGGTAGACCACGAACAACACGAGCGCGAGACCCACGTAGATGGCCAGCGTGAACTTCCCGAGGGAACCTATGGTGTCCCAGCCGTACACGGCGACGGCGTTGCCGATGAGTCCGACGGTGCCGAGCGGGGCGATCCGGATGATCCACCAGAGGACCTTCTGGATGACGGCGAGCGCCGAGGCGTTGAAGGTGAGGAACGGCTCGGCCGGTCCGCCGACCTTGAGAGCGGCGATGCCGACCGCTGCGGCGACCACGAGAACCTGCAGCACATTGAAGTTCAGCGTGGTCTCGACCGCTCCGGCGTCGCCCAGGGTGGAGGATGCCTGCAGACCGAGGAAGTTCGCGGGGATCAGCCCCGAGAGGAAGGCCCACCAGCTACCCGTCCTGCCCGTGTACTCCGCGGGCTGATCGGCGCCGGTGCCGGCGCCGGGCTGGAAGAGCACGCCGAGGCCGATGCCGATGACCACGGCGATCAGCGCGGTGATGGCGAACCACAGCAGGGTCTGCCAGGCGAGCCGGGCAGCGTTGGTGACGGCGCGGAGGTTCGCGATGGAGCTGACCACGGCCGTGAAGATCAGGGGAACGACGGCGGTGCGCAGCAGGGCGACATAGCTCGAACCGAGTGTGGCGAGGGTGGTGCCGAGGCCGTTGGGTGTCTCCTCGGTATGGCCCGTGTACTTGGCCAGTAGGCCCAGGCCGAGCCCTACGAGCAGGGCTGCGATGATCTGCGGCCCGAAGGAGGTGACCCAGCGGGGCAGTCCGCGCCGGGTGGGGAGCTGATTTCAATAGACATGCCCACGACACTAGGCGCCTTATTGTACCTGATAGAAGCTCATGTTGCGAAGTGTGACGCGCGCCGAGGGACGCGTCATCGACCGACCGGAGTCCCACCTGCGCCGTTCCGGGGCCAGGTCAGGCGGGCAAGGAGTTATTCCCCGCCCGCCTGTGAGGAATCCCTGTTTCAGGGCACGAGGGCCCGGCGCAGGGTGTCCAGGCCTACCGAGCCCAGATTCAGTGCCCTGGTGTGGAAGGCGCGGAGATCGAACGCCTCGCCCTCGCGGACGCGGACCTCGTCGCGGATCTGCTCCCAGAGTCGCTGGCCGATCTTGTACGCCGGGGCCTGACCGGGCCAGCCGAGGTAGCGCGCGAACTCGAAGTCGAGCTGTCCCTCGCTGATCGCGATGTTCTGCTTCAGGAAGTCGTACCCCTTCTCCGGCGTCCAGGTCCCCGTGCCCCAGCGCTCGGGCATCTCGAGCTCGAGATGGACCCCGATGTCGAAGACCACGCGGGCTGCACGCATGCGCTGGGCATCGAGCATCCCGAGGCGGTCTCCCGGGTCGGAGAGGAAGCCGAGCTCCTGCATGAGCCGCTCCGCGTACAGCGCCCAGCCCTCGCCCTGCCCGGAGACCCAGATGGCATTGCGGCGCCAGGGGTTCAGCAGGGCGCGCTGGAAGACGGCTGTGGCGACCTGCAGGTGATGACCGGGAACGCCCTCGTGGTAGACCGTGGTGGTCTCCTTCCACGTGGTGAAGGTGTCCTCACCCTCGGGGACGGACCACCACATGCGGCCCGGTCGGGAGAAGTCGTCGCTGGGTCCCGTGTAGTAGATGCCACCCTCGGTGGTGGGTGCGATCCTGCATTCGACGCGGCGCATCACGTCCGGGATGTCGAAGTGGACGCCGGCCATGGCGTCGATCGCCGTGTCCGAGAGCTTCTGCATCCATGCCTGGAGGGCTTCCGTGCCGTGCAGTTGGCGTGCAGGGTCCGCGTCGAGCAGGGTCATCGCCTCCGCGATGGTGGCTCCCGGTCGGATCTCGTGGGCCACGGCCTCCTGCTCGGCGATCACCCGGTCCAGTTCCTCGACGCCCCACTGGTAGGTCTCCTCGAGATCGACGGCGGAGCCGAGGAACAGGCGCGAGGTCAGGGCGTAGTGCTCCTTCCCGACGGCGTCCTGCTCGGGGGCCGACGGCAGGAGCTCCTCGCCCAGGAACGCGGCAAGTGAACGGTAGGCGGCCCGGGCCGCGTCGGCACCGGTGCGCAGCTGCTGGGTGAGCCAGTCCGGCAGCTCGCCGTCGTCCGTGCTCATGATGCGTCCGAGGGAGTCGAAGAATCCGCCGTCCTGAGCGTAGGTGGTGGCCTGCTCGATCACGATGGACACCTGGCGGCGTGCGGCGACGCGTCCGCGCTCGCGGCCTGCCCGCAGCGAGGAGATGTACCCGTCGATGGCCTCCGGGACGTTCGCCATGCGTCCGGCGATATGGCTCCAGTCCTGGACGGAATCGGTCGGCATGAGATCGAAGATGGCGCGGATGCCCTGCGCCGGGCAGGCGATGTTGTTCAGGTCGGCGTGGTCGAGCCCGGCCTCGTGGATCTCGAGATCGAGCCCGAGCCTCTCCCTCATGGCGTCGAGGGTCACGGTGTCGACGTCGTCGGCCGGAGTCAGGTCCTCCAGGCGGCGCAGGGTCTCGCTCGCGGCTTCCGCGAGCGCCTCGAGTCCGGCCGGTGAGTGGTCGCGATACTCGGTCTCATGGCCGGGGATGCCCAGCTCGGTGGCGAAGTCGGGCAACAGGTGCAGCATCGTCTCGTAGTACGAGGTGGCGACGGCGTCGATGGCCGTGAACTGCCGGGCCTGGTCGGCGGACGGGGCGGAGGTGTCAGTGGTGTGGGTCACGTTCAGAGCCTAGTGCCACACGGTTGCCGGAGGCTACCGTGTGGGAGACGGTGTACACGACGCCGCCCTGGCCCGTGAGGAGTACCCCCGTGCAAGAGCCCGATCCGACGTCGCAGACCCACCCGATCCTCGCTGACGATCGCATGTCCGAGTGGCTGGGGATCGTCGTCGAGCAGCTTGCGCCCGGGTCGGCGCGGATCTCGCTGCACCTGCGGGAGGAGATGGTCAACGGGTTCGGCATGGCCCACGGCGGTGTCGTCTTCGCGTTCGCCGACACGTGCTTCGCCCTGGCGTGCAACGACCCGGCCGCCGATCCGGCGACCATCACGGTGGCCTCGGGCGCGGACATCAATTTCCTCGCGCCCGCCCGTCAGGGCCAGACCCTCACGGCCGTCGGCGCCGTCGTCGCGCAGACCGGCAGGAGCGGGATCTACGACGTACGCGTCACCTCTGGCGAGACACTCGTGGCGGAGTTCCGCGGCCGGAGCCGCACCATCGCACCACCCGCCGCATAAGCTCAGCGGACGCTGCGCCGCCAGGAGGCGGGGCCCGGCTTCGGACCGAGGGAGAGCAGGGCCCGGCGCACCCACGACCGGGCCGGAGCCGGCTCGGGCGTCGTGTCCTGTGGTGCCTGCAGTGCCATGACGACTGCGGCGAGCGCCGCGAGCTCCTCCGGGGTCGGGGAGCCGGAGACGACCGAGAAGGCGGGGCTACCGCTCCTGTCCGGGCTGCTGTGCGGCCCGTTCACAGGGGGATGTTCCCGTGCTTCTTGGCCGGGTTCGTCGCCCGTTTGTCGCGCAGGGCCCGCAGGCCCCGGACAATCTGCAGGCGTGTGTCGGACGGGGCGATCACGGCGTCGATGTACCCGAGTTCCGCCGCCTGGTACGGATTGAGGAGCTCCTCCTCGTACTGCCGCACGACGTCGGCACGGGCTGCCTCGACATCACCGCCGGCGTCGGCCACGTCCCTGAGCTGCCCGCGGTAGAGGATGTTCACCGCACCCTGTGCGCCCATGACCCCGATCTGCGCCGTGGGCCAGGCCAGATTGAGATCGGCGCCGAGCTTCTTGGAGCCCATGACGATGTAGGCGCCGCCGTAGGCCTTGCGGGTGATGACGGTCAGCTTCGGTACGGTGGCCTCGGCGTAGGCGTACAGGAGTTTCGCCCCGCGCCGGATGATGCCCTGGAACTCCTGGTCCTTGCCGGGCAGGAACCCGGGCACGTCCACGAGGGTGAGCAGGGGGATGTTGAAGGCGTCGCAGTGGCGGACGAAGCGGGCGGCCTTCTCGGAGGCGTTGATGTCGAGTGTGCCGGCGAACTGCAGCGGCTGGTTCGCGACGATGCCGATCGTGTGCCCCTCGACGCGCGCATAGCCGATGACGATGTTCGGTGCGTACAGCGCCTGCAGTTCGAGGAAGTGACCGTCGTCGGCGATGGCCGCGATCACCGCATGCATGTCGTAGGGCTGACTCGCGGCATCGGGGATGAGACCGTCGAGGCCCAGATCCTCCTCGGTGGGCTCCGGGTCCTCGAGCCACTCGGTCAGAGTGGGTTCGGCAAGATTGTTCGACGGCAGGAAGTCCAGCAGTTCACGCACGAAGCCGACGGCGTCCGCCTCGTCGGTGGCCAGGTAGGCCGAGGTGCCCGTCGTCGTGTTGTGCTGGCGCGCGCCGCCGAGGGTCTCCATGTCGACGTCCTCACCCGTCACGGTCCTGATCACGTCGGGTCCGGTGATGAACATGTGGGAGGTCTTGTCCACCATCACCACGAAGTCGGTCAGCGCCGGGGAGTAGGCCGCCCCACCGGCGCACGGGCCCATGATGAGGGAGATCTGCGGGACCACACCGGAGGCATGCACGTTGTTGCGGAAGATGTCGGCGAACATCGCCAGGGAGGCCACGCCCTCCTGGATGCGGGCACCCCCGCCGTCGTTGATGCCGATCACGGGGCAGCCATTGCGCAGCGCGAACTCCTGCACCTTGACGATCTTCTCGCCGTTGACCTGGCTCAGCGACCCGCCGTACACGGTGAAGTCCTGGCTGTAGACGGCGATCAGCCTGCCGTCCACGGTGGCGTACCCGGAGACGATGCCGTCGCCCAGTGGCTTCTTCTTCTCCATGCCGAAGGCGGTGGAGCGGTGTACCGCCAGGGCGTCGAACTCGACGAAGGAGCCCTCGTCCACGAGCAGGTCGATGCGCTCGCGTGCGGTGTTCTTACCGCGTGCGTGCTGCTTCTCGATGGCTGCCGGGCCGGAGGGCTCCTGGGAGAGCGCTTCGCGCCTCCGGAAGTCGGCGAGCTTCCCGGCCGTCGTGGTGAGATCGGGCTGCAGGTCCTGGCGCATAAGTACTCCGGTCGGCGGATGAAGTCGGCGGGTGAGGCGGCGCCGGTGAGAACTGGAGGATTCCGACAACTCAAACAACGGAAACCAGCAGTGTGCGGCGCATTCGATCCAGTGTAGTGATCCTCCGAGGAGTCGCCGTTGTATGACATCTACAGTTTCGAGGACCAGCACTTAGTGCCGACGTCGCCATGGCGACCACCACGGGCAGTGCCGATGTACGGGGCTCTCCCGGTGGGTCGGGGGAGCCGGGCGCCCTGCCCGGTGCTTAGGGTGGACTCATGAGCGCTCCCCGCGAAGACCACGAATCCGCCGCCGCCGCCCCTGCGTCCCTGTCACTTGCCGGACGCACCGTGCTCATGTCGGGCGGTAGCCGCGGCATCGGCCTTGCGATCGCCCTGCGTGCGGCCCGCGACGGCGCGAACGTGGCGATCATGGCCAAGACCGGTGAACCCCACCCGAAGCTCGAGGGTACGGTCCACACGGCGGCCGAGCAGATCGAGGCCGCAGGCGGTCGGGCACTGGCCATCGTGGGGGACGTGCGGAAGGACGACGACGTGCGCGCCGCAGTCGACGCGACCATCGGCACCTTCGGGGGCATCGACGTCGTGGTGAACAATGCCTCGGCGATCGATCTGTCGACGACACCCGATGTCGACATGAAGAAGTACGACCTCATGGCGGACATCAACGTCCGTGGCACGTTCATGCTCAGCAAGTTCTCCCTCGACGCACTCAGGCAGGCGGAGAACCCGCACATCCTCACGCTGTCCCCGCCGTTGAATCTCGAGCCGAGGTGGGCGGGGCTGCACCTGGCCTACACCATGGCGAAGTACGGGATGTCCCTCACCACGCTGGGCCTTGCCGAGGAGCTCAAGGACGACGGCGTCGCCGTGAACTCCCTCTGGCCGGCGACACTGATCGACACGGCGGCCATCCGGGCCATGCCCGGAGGCAGCACACTGGTGCGGGCGGCCAGGAGCCCGAGGATCGTGGCCGACGCCGCCCACGCCGTCCTCGTGCGCGGCTCACGGAGCTGCAGCGGCAATTTCTTCACCGACGAGCAGGTCCTGCGCGAGGAGGGGGTCACCGATCTCACCGGGTACAGCCTCGGCGCCCCGGAGGGGGACCTCATCCCCGACATCTTCCTCTGATGCGGATCCACTGCGGTTCCGAAAGGCCCTGGTGAGCGGTGTGACCGGGCCGGATAGGATCGGAGACATGTCCTCCCGCTACTCAAATCTCGAGCGCCCGGGCCTGGATCCGAGCGTCCTGAGGTCGTCCCTCTGCATGCCGTCGGGGCCCATCTCCAGGCTCGACGTCGTGGCGCAGACCGGGTCGACCAACACGGACCTCGTCCGGCACGCCGAGCGCGAGTCGGCTGGCTGGCCCGATCTCAGTGTGCTCGCAGCGGAGTCGCAGACCGCGGGCCGCGGTCGGCTCGACCGCTCGTGGGTGGCTCCGGAGCGCTCGTCGCTCTTCGTCAGCGTGCTCCTGCGCCCCGTCAACCGGCAGGGTCGTCCCGTCCCCACCGCGGCCTACTCCTGGTTCTCCCTCCTCGCGGCGCTGGCACTGGCCGAGAGCGTGGAGGACCGCACCAAGATCGCCCCACAGCTCAAATGGCCCAACGACGTCACCGTCGACGAACGCAAGCTCGCCGGTGTTCTGGCGACCTTCGTACCGGGCGCCGGCGCCGAGCCTCCCGCCGTCGTCGTGGGCGTGGGGCTCAACGTCAGCCTCACCGAGGACGAGCTCCCGGTCCCCACGGCCACGAGTCTGCTGCTGGAGTACGCCGGGACCACGGATCGCAACATTCTGCTCAAGTCCTTCCTGCGCACATTCGCCGATCACTACCGCGCCTTCTGTGACGTGGACGGCGACGCCGAGGTACCCTGGGGCGCGCATCCGGCGCTGGCGGCACGGGTCACGGCGCGCATGGGGACGATCGGGCAGGAGGTGCGGGCCGAGGTGCCGGGCGGCGTGCTGAACGGGCGAGCGGTGAAGCTCGATGCGCGCGGCGCCCTCGTGGTGCGCGACGACGACGGCGAGCGGCACACCATCTCCGCGGGCGACGTCGTGCACCTGCGCCCACGGGAGTAGTCGGTGCGGGTGAAACTGCTGCCGGGCGAGTACGTGATCGTACGCACCCGCCCGGTGCCCCTGCGGCTCATCGGTCCGCTCGTCGGCGGCTTCCTGGTCCTGGGTTCGGGCGGTTTCGTTCTGGGCTACCTCGGGCACAGGACTCTTCCGGACCTCGGCGACTGGCAGCCCGTGCTCCTTCTCGTGGCGCTCGCCGTCGTCGTGCTCCTGCTGCTGTTCGTGGTGGTGCGGCCGCTGGTCCGTTGGTCCAGCACACGCTACGTGCTCACCAGCAGAAGGCTGATCCATCGACGCGGCGTGGGCAGGCACATCGAGGACGACCTGCCCCTGTCCGGTGGCCTGCAGGTACGCACGGAGCGAGGGCTGCTGCAGCGAATGGCGGGGAGCGGGACGCTCAGGGTGGGCGGCTACGCCGACCGCTCGCATTGCTACCGCGATATCCCGCAGATTGCAACGTTCAAGGAATACCTGGGGTTGGCCATCAGCGAGCTCCCACCGGGCGGCATCCTTGATGGTGTAGACATGGACAGCGGTCGGCAGCACTATCGCGGAGGGATCCCGTGATACAGGCTGGACCCGGTACGCAGGCGGAGCCTGTAGCGCTGGTGGCTTCGGGACGACGGAGGAACGGAACGGATGGAGACTCGGGCAATTATGACAGTCGATGACCGTCACTCCTCGGACGAGCCTGCTCCTCACTCCTCGGGCGAGCCCGCTCCTCATGACGACGCTGCCGGTCTGCCCGGTTCCGGGAGCCCTGCCGTCGATGCCCGCGACATCCTGACTGCGGGGTCCGATGCTGCCGCTCCCGAGGACACCGGGTCCGTGGGTTTCGCCCGGGCCGCGTCTGCCGACGCCGTAGGGCCGGTCGAGCCGGTCAGGCCGGTCGAGCCTGCTGGGTCCGCTGACACCGCAGGGTCAGTCGGGCCGGCTGGGTCCGAGGTTAACGGGTTCGCAGGTCCTGCCGGTGCCGCGTCTGCCGACGCCGCACCTGCCGCCGGTCCTGACGACGCCGGACCTGACGCTGCCACGGGGACCGTCGATCCTGCCGGAACTGCCGACGCTTCCCCTCCCGTGAAGGAGGTCTGGCAGTTGCAGCCCGACATGGC
>JARIBG010000181.1 GCA_029257465.1 Arthrobacter sp.
GGTTCGAGGAGCGGACCGATCGCTCTGGCCGTGTCCTGGCGCCCACCGAAGTCCGCCGTCGTCTCTGCCTGCTGCATGCCGTGCTTCCTTTGTTCCGTGTCCTGGTATTCCATATCAGGACACGGACCGCGCCCTTCGGGGCGGCCCGTCCCCAGCCACCATGCTAGGTGCCCGGGACGAGCCGGGACGCTGCGACAAAATCGGATACCGTTCTGTGTGAAGGCGCGGAAACCGGGTACGGGACCAGTAGACGTGCAGGGCGACGCCGCTGCTGCAGGACGGATCCACTTCGAGGAGCACAATGTCCATCGACGCCCAGCTTCACTCTCCACGTGCCGAGCAGGACGAGCAGTCCATCACCATCCACGACCCGGACGACGGCAGTGAGGTCGGCACGCTGCCCTGTGCCACGCCGGCCGAGGTCGGTACCGCTCTCGAATTGGCACGAGTGGTCCAGGCGGGCTGGGCCGCGACCAGTCCCGCAGACCGTGGAGCGGCGCTGCGCCGTGCGGCCGCTGCACTGCGTGAGGGAGCCCAGGACCTGGCCGAGCTGAACACCCGGGAGACCGGCAAGCCGCTCGGCGATTCGCTGGGCGGGATCGAGGCCGCCGTCGCCACGCTCGAGCAGTACGCCGAGCTCGGTCCCGTGCATCGCGGGCTCAGCCTCCGAGGCGCTGTTACCGCCACCGACTACACCGTGGCCGAACCACGCGGCGTCGCCGTTCTCCTGACCCCGTGGAACGACCCCGTGGCGGTGGCCGGCGGCCTGATCGGAGCCGCCCTGGTCACGGGGAACACCGTGATCCACAAGCCCAGCGAGCGCTGCCCGCACGTGGGTGAGCTCCTCGGTGAGCTCCTGCAGCCCGCATTCCCCGCGGGCGTGCTGACCACGCTCACCGGTGGTTCCGAGGTGGGCAGGCTGCTCACCGAGCAGCCTGGGGTCGACGTCGTCGCGCATGTGGGCTCCAGCGCCGCGGGTACCAGTATCGCGCGCGCCGCCTCCCTCACCGGAGCGCACGTGATCCGGGAGAACGGCGGCAACGATCCGCTGATCATCGACGCCGACGTCGATCCTGTGTGGGCGGCAGCCCAGGCAGCACTCGGCGCCTTCGCCAACGCGGGCCAGATCTGCACCTCCGTGGAACGCATCTACGTGCACCGGGACATCGCCGAGGCCTTCCTGGCAGCACTGGCAGGCGAGGCGGAGAGCCGCAGCGAGAACGGTACCTTCCCGCCGCTCGTGGATCGCCGCATGCGCGACGCCGTCGAAGCGCACGTCGACGACGCCGTCCGGCTCGGTGCGCGCTGTCTCGCCGGTGGTGTCACACCGTCCGGCCCCGGCTCCCACTACCCGCCCACCGTCCTGACGGAGTGCACCGAGGCCATGTCGGTGATGACCGAGGAGACGTTCGGTCCGGTGGCTCCCGTGACCGTCGTCGAGACTTTCGACGAGGGGCTCCGGCTCGCCGCGGCCGGACCCTACGGTCTGGCCGCCTCCGTCCTGACCGGAAGCATCGCCCACGCTCAGCAGGCCATCGCCACGCTCGCTGTCGGGACCGTCAAGGTCAACGCCGTGTTCGGCGGCGCGCCCGGAGGCTCGGCGCAGCCGCGCGGGATCAGCGGCGCGGGCTTCGGCTACGGACCCGAACTGCTCGACGAGTTCGCCCTCGTGAAGGTGATCCATATCAGTTCTCCGCAGCAGGGCGCCTGATGACCGACAACCACGATGTCGGTGTCACCGGGTCAGGCACACCGACCGGCGAGCTGTCCGAGGTCCGTGGTCTCGCGGCCTGGGTCCCGGCGGCGATCGCCGCCGAGGCGCCGCTCGTGACCGTGGTCGGCGACGCGATCCTCGACGGCTGGTGGAGCGGCACGATCGAGCGTCTGTGCCGTGAGGCGCCCGCTCCCGTGGTGGACATCCGGCGGCGCGACTACGCCGCGGGAGGCGCCGCGGGCACCGCCATGAGCCTCGCCGCCCTGGGGGCCAGTGTGCGCAGGTGCGGGGTGAGCGGAACCGCTGACGCCGGGGGCCGGCTCCGGACGATCCTCGAGGAAGCCGGGGTGAGTACCGAGGACCTGGTGCAGGACGAGCGCGTCGCCACCACCACGAAGTACCGTATCGTCGGCGCGGGCCAGGTCATGCTCAGGATCGACGACACGCACGAGGAGCCTCCGACGGCGGCCGTCGAGGTGCTGTCCGGCAGGATCCCCGGCGCGGTCGCGGGCGCCGACGCCGTCGTCGTCTGCGACTATAGCTCCGGTGCCCTCGACGACGGCGTGCGCGAGGCACTCCTCGAAGCGACGACGCGTGACCCGGACCGGCTCGTGGTCGTCGACGCTCACGACACCGCCGCCTGGTCCGCACTCGGGCCGGACATCGTCACGCCGAACGCGCAGGAGGCGGCGGCCGTTTTGGACCTGCGCCTGGACCCGCGCTCCGATCGGGCCGCCCGTGTGGCGGCGCGACGTGATGATCTGCTCGCGGCCACGGGGTCGGCCGCCGTCGTGGTGACCCTCGACCGCGACGGCACCGTGCTGCTAGGGCGGGACGGCGAGGAGCACCGCACCTGGGCCAGACCGGCCGATGAGAAGCAGGCCTCCGGGGCGGGGGACACCTTCGTGGCCAGTCTCACCGTGGCCCGGGCGGCGGGTCTGCCGCTGTCCACGAGTCTCGATCTGGCACAGGCCGCCGCCGACGTCGTCGTGCACCGGCCCGGCACCTCGGTGTGCACGACGGCGGATCTGACCCGCCATCTGCAGTCGTTCGCGGACACGGCGCTGACCACGGCGGAGTTGCTGCGCAGGGTGGAGGAGGATCGCGCCGACGGCAAGCGGATCGTACTGACCAATGGCTGCTTCGACGTGCTGCACCGCGGCCACACGCGGTACCTCAATCAGGCGAAGCAGCTCGGCGACGTCCTCGTGGTCGCGCTGAACGACGACGACGGCGTGCGCCGGCTCAAGGGCCCGGACCGGCCCATCAATCCCATCGCCGACCGCGCCGGGATCATCGCGTCCCTGAGCTGCGTGGACTACGTCAGTGTGTTCAGCACCGACACCCTGGTGCCCCTGATCGATCTCCTGAAGCCCGACGTCTACGCCAAGGGCGGAGACTACACGGCCCAGATGCTGCAGGAGACGCCCAGCGTCGAGGCCAACGGCGGTCGGGTCAGCATCCTCGACTACGTGCCCGAGCGCTCCACGGCGGCGGTCGTGAGCCGGATCCGCTCGCTGCCCGTTCCTCTGCCGGCCGATGATGCGCCATGACACCACGCCTGTCGGGGCAGTGGGCCTCGGACGAGCCGGCGCGCGAGCCGCTCGTCGACGTGCTGATCCCCTCCTACGGGCGGCCCGGGGAACTGGCCGTGACACTGTCCGGTCTGGCGGCGCAGGAGGGCGTGCCCTTCCGGGTCATCGTCAGTGACCAGACCGAGGGCGATGGACTGCCCTTCGACGAGTCGGCGGTGCAGGCGATGGTCCGCGTCCTCCGGGCCCAGGGGCGTGCTGTGCAGCTCGAGCGCCATCTGCCCCGCCGCGGATTGGCGGAACAGCGGAGCTTCCTCCTTTCGCTGGCGAGAGCACCGTTCGTCCTCTTCCTCGACAACGATGTCTGGCTCGAGCCGGGATCGCTCGACCGGATGAGCAGGGCACTGCGGCAAGCCGGTTGCGGGTTCATCGGTTCCGCCGTGCAGGGCCTGTCCTATCTCGACGACAGCAGGCCGGACGAGCGGACCACGCTGAGTCTGTGGCCGGACGACGTCGTGACGCCGGAGCGTATCCGTAAGGGCACCGAGGGCTTCGAGCGCTGGCCGCTGCACAACGCCGCGAATCTTGCGCACGCCGCCGTCGAGCTCGCGATCCCTCCCGGCGAATGGCGGCTCTACCGCGTCGCCTGGGTGGGCGGCTGCGTATTGTTCGATCGGCAGGCACTGCTCGACGTCGGCGGGTTCGATTTCTGGGACCGCTTACCGGCCGAGCACGCAGGGGAGGACGTCGCGGTGCAGTGGCGCGTCATGGAGCGCTTCGGGGGCGCGGGCATCATTCCCTCGGGGGCCGTGCATCTCGAGGCCCCCACCACGGTGACCGACCGTGGCACAGACGCTGCCCAGGTGATCCTGGGTCAGTGAGACAGGAGTTCCCGTCCGGGAGCGCCTGCAGGAGATGGAACCGACATGAAGGAGCACCACATGGCAGATCCGAGCCCGATCGATCTTCAGAAGGCCCTCAAGGGCATGGACTACCCGGCGTCGAAGGACGATCTCGTGAAGCACGCGAAGGACAACGGCGCCGACCCGTCCGTCATGGAAACCCTCCAGGGTCTTCCCGACCGCCAGTTCGACTCACCGGCGGACGTGAACAAGGACGCCTCGAACTAGGGCTTCCCGGCGGCGGTGGTGGTCCTACGATGGGCCATCACCGCCTGCGAGGCTTCGGCCACTGCCGAAAGCGTCAGTACAGTTAGTTCCGGTTCTGGTTACTCGCGACGAATTCTCCACCGACGACGCGGCCGAGCAGGTCCGTGAGCAGGTCGACACCGGCGAGCATGTCCTCGTCGCTGGTGAGCTCCTTCTCGTTGTGGGAGATACCCTCCACGCTCGGGACGAAGAGCATGATCGTGGGGACGATGTCCTTCATGTTCGTCGAGTCGTGGCCGGCCAGGGTGCGCACGGTCCCGTGCGCCAGACCCAGCTTCTTGGCAGACGCCGTCGCCAGTTCCAGACCGGAGCTGTCATAGGCCTTGGACGCCCAGATGTGCTCTGCTCCGCGCTCGACCGATACGGCAGCACGTTCTTCGATGACCGCGATCCGCCGATGCAGTTCGGCGTCAGCCGTAGCCAGCACCTCGGCGTCAGTGCTCCGCAGATCGACCAAGAGATCCACCCGGCTGGCCACCACGACCGGCGAATTCGGGAACACCGTGAACTCGCCGCACGAGGTGATGACGGCGTGCTCGTCGGTGGAGAACTCGTCGGCGATGTCGCGTGCGGCGGCCACGAGCAGCGATGCGCCGAGCAGGGCATCGTGGCGGTCGGCGATGACGGTGGCGCCGGTGTGCGCCTGCTCGCCGTGCACGACGAACTCGTACTTGTTCGCACCCCAGGTGGACTCGACCAGACCGATCGTGAGTCCGTGGTCCTCCAGCGAGCGCCCCTGTTCGATGTGGATCTCCAGATAGGCGGCGACGTCCAGGGTGAAGTCGCCCACGGTGCCGATCGACGCGAGCGCCTCACGCACCGTGGTGCCGTGCGGGTCCGTGGTCGCCAGGACCTGCTCGACGGGGAGCTTGCCGGTGAACACGGCGCTGCCCATCAGCGAGGGCTTGAATCGGCAGCCCTCCTCGTTGAACCAGTTGATGACGGCGATGTTGAAGACGGGCGCCGGTGCGGTGGCCGGCGTGTCGTGGAGCCGGATGGCCGCGTGCGCCGCCGCGAGCACGCCGTAGGCGCCGTCGAAGCGCCCGCCCAGCGGCTGGGAGTCGAGGTGGGAGCCCATCGCGACGTATGGTGCCCCGGGCGCGATCTCGAGCAGCGCGAACTGATTGCCGACGGCGTCGTAGCGGACCTCGAAGCCGTGGCCCTCCACGAGGCCGCGGAACCAGTTCCGCGTCTGCCCGTCGGCCGCCGTGCCGGCCTGGCGGTCCACCCCTCCACCCGTGGTGGCTCCGAACGTGCTCATCGAGCGGAAATCGGCGAGGAAGGCGCGCGCAGCCGCGGCGGCGTCCTCGGAGTCGGTGGGCCGGGTCGTTGCAGGACTCATGCTGGGGTTCCCTTCGGGAGGTCGGGGATGAAGGTGGTGTGGGTGAAGCGGCCGCCGACGATCGTGGCCAGGACGTCGAGGGCGGCGATGTCCGGCACGTCCAGCGGCGAACCGGAGAGGACGACGAGGTCGGCGAGCTTGCCGGTGCGCAGGGTGCCCTTGTCCTCCGCAGTGCCGGTGGCGGCGGCGGCCCAGCAGGTGTAGGCGCGCAGCGCCTCCTCGGGAGAGAGGCCCTCGAGGGGGGTGCCGTCGTCGTGCACTCCTCCCAGGACGCGGCCGGAGGAGGTGCGGCGGTCCACCCAGGCCTGCAGGCCACGGCGGACACTGTTGTCGGAGACCGGGAGATCGGAGGAGCCGGCGAGTATCCCGCCGGCGTCGACGATGGTGCGCCCGCGGTAGAGCCAGCCCTCGCGGTCGGGGCCCACGAGCTGGGCCATCTGGTCCCCGAGCGGGCCGATGAAGGCGGCTTGCGGGGTGACCGCGATGCCGTGATCTGCGGCGAGGACGACCTGATCCGGCCGCGCGATACCGAAGTGTTCGATCCGGTTGGGCAGCGGATTGTGCCCGTAGGCCTCCTGGCAGCCGATCACGATCTCCAGGGCGAGGTCGATCGCCGCGTCGCCGATGGCGTGCAGGGCGACCGGCCAGCCGGCGCGGTACGCGGCGGTGACCGTCTCGCGGTAGCTGCCGGCGTCATCGAGCAGGTAGCCGTGATTGTGCGGGTGGCCGCAGAAGTCCTCGGTGACGGCGGCGGTGGCGCCGAGCAGCGAACCGTCCAGGAACACCTTGACCGGGCCGAGCGAGACCCAGTCGTCGCCGAACCCGGCACCGAGGCCGAGGTCCAGGCCGCGGCCGGTGGACCCGTGGAGGTCCTCGGCGTGGCCCGTGACCTCGTGCAGGGCGTCGAGGGTGGGCATCAGCTGGGCACGGGCGTGGAGGCGGCCGGTGCGGTGGGCGTGCTGATAGGCGTCGACCTCCAGCGGGCTGTGGCCGATCCACCCGGCCGCGATGCCGGCCTCGGTGAAGCTGGTGATGCCCTCCATCGCGTAGCGGGCGGTCGCCGCGTCGAGTGCGTCGACGATCACCTCACGGGAGTAGGGCAGCAGCAGCGACTGCACGAGTCCCTGGGCTGCCTCCTCGACGACCCCGGTGGGGCGGCCGCGCGTGTCGCGGACGACGGCACCGCCCACCGGGTCCTCGAACCCCGGCTCCAGCGCGCCGGCCAGGGCCAGCGTGGCAGTGTTCGTGATCGCCTGATGGCCGGAGACGTGGCGCAGATAGAGCGGCCGGTTCCCGGTGATCGCATCGAGGCGGGCGATGTCCGGGAAGGTTCCGCCGTGGTGTTCGTGGTTGAACCCCGTGCCGTGCAGCCATGCGTCCGCGCCCCCGAGATCCTCGAGCCGGGCGGTCTCGGCCTCCAGCAGGATGTAGAGCTCATCCAGGCCGCGGGCATGCTGCAGGTCCACTGACTCCAGTCCGAGTCCCCACCAGGTGGTGTGGCAGTGGGCGTCGATGAACCCGGGCACGATCGTGGCGCCGGCCAGGTCGAGCTCGGCGCTGGCGGTGCAACCGGCGAGCTCGTCGTCGAAGCCCGCGATCCGCCCGTGCAGGATGCCGATGGCGTGGGCGCGGGGGCGCTCGTCCTCGAGGGTGATGATGTGGGCGCCGCGCAGGATCAGGTCCAGGTTCATGCGGGCGGCTCCTCGGGACGGGCCGCCGTCGAGGGTGGCATGGTCGTCGGGTCGACGCGCAGGTGCACGAGGGCCGGCACCCGGCGGACCGAGACGGCCTCGAGCGCCCGGTCGAGGGCACCGCCGACGTCGGCGGTGGTGCGCACGTCCTCACCGTGACCGCCGAAGCTGCGGACCAGTGCGGCGAACTGGGGATTGGCCATGGCCGTGCCCGACGGACGACCGGGGTACTGCCTCTCCTGGTGCTGCACGATCGTGGCGAACACCCCGTTGTCCACCACGACGATCAGCGGGGCAGAGCGATGGGCGAGCGCGACAGCGAGCTCCTGGCCGTTCATCAGGAAATCCCCGTCACCGCAGACCGCCACGATCACCCGATCCGGGTGGATCAGCGAGGCGGCGACGGCGGCGGGGACCGAGACGCCCATGGCGCCGTTGCGTGGGCCGACCAGGGTGCCCGGCCCGGCGTGCGTGAGAAAGCGGTGGCCCCAGAGCGTGGTGTTGCCGGATCCGTACGTGACGATGCGGTCCGCGGGCAGCTTCTGCTCCAGCAGACCGAAGGCCACGGAGAGGTCGACGCCGGTGGCCGGTTCCTCGGGGACGGGTGTGGCGAAGCGGCGCTGGGCCGCTGCGAGCTTGTCCATCCAGCCGGGGCCGCGGGATCCGCGGGCGGCTCCCGGATGAGGCAGAGCGGCGGTGAACGAGGCCGGCGTGGCCACGAGCTGTTGGTCGATCCGACCGGCATGGGTGGCCGCGTTCGGGTCGGGCAGGACGACGACGGTCTGCGCCTCGAAACCGAGCGTGTACCCGTCGGAGGGGACGTCGGAGCGACCGCAGCCGGCGAAGACCAGCAGATCGGCCTGCGCCACGGCGGCGGCGAGCGCGTCGGCGCGGTAGTAGCCCAGATACCCGGCCCAGGCACCGGAGGTGTGTGGGACGGCGTCGTGGGCGCGCCAGTCGGCGGCCACCGGCACGTAGGCCGCTTCGGCCCACCTGGCGAGGGCGGACCCGGCGTCCGTACTCCCGACCGCCTCGATCCAGCCGTCGCCCCCGGTTACGAGGAGGGGCCGCTCGGCTGCGGCCAGCCGGGCGGCGAGTTCGTCGACGGCCGCCGCGTCGGGGGACGGTGCAGGTACCGGACGCGGGGCCACGGGCCCGGATGCGGTTCTGCGCACCAGCACGTCCTCGGGCAGTCCCACGACCACGGGCCCGGGCCGGCCGGAGGAAGCCGCGTGCAGGGCCTCGGCCACCACCTCGGCAGCGCGGTGTTCGTCGTCGAGCACGATGACCCGCTTGGCGGTGGTGCCGAACCAGCCCTCCAGGCTGAACTCCTGGAAGGAATCGCGTCCGCGGTCGGCCACCGGGATGAGACCGACGAAGAGCACCAGGGGCGTGGCGTCCTGCCAGGCGGTGTGCACGGCGATCATCGCGTTCGCCGCGCCCGGGCCACGGGTGACCATGACGATGCCGGGGACGCCGGTCAATCGGGCCTCGGCCAGTGCCATGAACCCTGCGCCGCCCTCGTGGCGGGCGACTACGGTGCTGATCGGCGAATCGTGCAACCCGTCGAGGACGTCCAGGAAGCTCTCCCCGGGCAGGGAGTAGACACGGGCCACGCCCTGGGCCTCGAGCTGGCGGACGAGCAGGTGACCTGCGGAGATGCTCATGCGGGCCCCCTTAGTGCTTGAAGCCGGGCAGGTCGACGCTCATGCGCGGAGCCAGGTAGCCGGCGACGGCGGTGAACAGCGACAGGACGATCAGGATCACGGCGGCGGGCCACCAGTGCTTG
>JARIBG010000148.1 GCA_029257465.1 Arthrobacter sp.
TCGACGTGCGGGTGGGGCTCAAGGAAGGATCGGCGTCGCGCGCCAAGGCCGAGGCCGAGGGTCTCAGGGTGCTCTCGGTGGCCGAGGCCACCGCCGAGGCCGATCTGATCATGGTGCTCACCCCGGACCAGGTGCAGCGCCACGTGTACAAGGAGGACATCGCCCCGAATCTGCAGGCCGGCGACGCCCTGGTCTTCGGCCACGGCTTCAACATCCTCTTCGGCTACATCAAGCCCCCAGCCGACGTCGACGTCGCCCTCGTGGCACCGAAGGGCCCCGGGCACATCGTCCGTCGCGAGTTCGAGGCCGGGCGCGGGGTCCCTGATCTCATCGCCGTCGAGCAGAACCCCTCGGGCACGGCCCGGGAGCTCGCGCTGTCCTACGCGAAGGCGATCGGCGGTACCCGCGCCGGCGTCATCGAGACCACCTTCACCGAGGAGACCGAGACGGATCTCTTCGGCGAGCAGGCCGTACTCTGCGGCGGAACGTCGCAGCTCGTCCAGTACGGCTTCGAGACGCTCACCGAGGCCGGCTACCAGCCCGAGGTGGCCTACTTCGAGGTGCTCCACGAGCTCAAGCTGATCGTGGACCTCATGGTGGAAGGTGGCATCGCCAAGCAGCGCTGGAGCGTCTCCGACACCGCCGAGTACGGCGACTACGTCTCCGGCCCGCGCGTGATCACCCCCGACGTGAAGGAGAACATGAAGGCCGTCCTCGAGGACATCCAGAGTGGCGCCTTCGCCCAGCGGTTCATCGACGACCAGGACGCCGGTGCGCCGGAGTTCACCGAGCTGCGCAAGAAGGGCGAGGACCACCCGATCGAGGCCACGGGTCGCGAGCTCCGCAAGCTCTTCTCGTGGATCAGGACGAACGACGACTACACCGAGGGGTCCGTCGCCCGCTAGCGATTGGTCCACGTCCCGGCAGGGCACGTGCTCGATGCCGAGCACGTGCCCTGCCGGAGCCGTGTCCGGCACCCACCTGCCTACCCACCTGATCCCTGAAGGACATCCCCGTGACCGCCAGACCCGTCGTCCTCCTCGCCGAGGACCTCTCTCCCGCCACCGTCGACGCCCTGGGCCCAGACTTCGAGATCCGCAGCACCGACGGCGCCGACCGCGGCCTGCTCCTGGAGGCCCTGGCCCACGTCGACGCCGTCCTCATCCGCTCCGCGACCCGGATGGACGCCGAGGCCATCGCCTCGGCCCCGAAGCTCAAGGTCATCGCCCGCGCGGGTGTGGGTCTGGACAACGTGGACATCAGGGCAGCGACGCAGGCCGGTGTCATGGTGGTAAATGCCCCGACGTCGAACGTCATCTCCGCGGCCGAACTGACCCTGGGACACATCCTCAGCCTCGCCCGGCACATCCCGCAGGCCAGTGCCGCCCTGAAGGCGGGGCAGTGGAAACGCTCGCTGTACTCGGGGAGCGAGCTCTACGAGAAGACCATCGGCATCATCGGGCTGGGGCGCATCGGGGCGCTCGTCGCAGAGCGCCTGCAGGGTTTCGGTACGCAGATCCTCGCCTACGACCCCTACATCACCTCTGCGCGCGCTGCTCAGCTCGGGGTGCAGCTGGTGACCCTCGAGGAGCTGCTGAGGGCCTCGGACTTCGTGACCATCCACATGCCCAAGACACCGGAGACGATCGGCATGCTCGGCGCCGAGGCGTTCGAGCTGATGAAGGACACCGCGTACGTGGTCAATGTGGCGCGCGGCGGGCTCGTGGACGAGGACGCCCTCCACGCGGCGCTCGAGGAGGGCCGGATCGCCGGTGCCGGGATCGACGTCTTCGTCGAGGAGCCCAGCATCGATCTGCCGTTCTTCGCGCACGAGCGCGTCGTGGTCACCCCGCACCTGGGCGCCTCCACCGACGAGGCCCAGGAGAAGGCGGGCGTCTCGGTCGCGAAGTCCGTGCGACTCGCCCTGGCCGGTGAGCTCGTACCCGACGCCGTCAACGTGGCCGGCGGTGTGATCGACCCCGCCGTCCGCCCCGGGATCCCGCTCATGGAGAAACTCGGCCGCATCTTCACGGCGCTCACGCACGACTCCGTGACGCAGATCGACATCGAGGTGGCAGGCGAGATCGCGGCCCTGGACGTGAAGGCGCTCGAGCTCGCAGCGCTGAAGGGGGTCTTCACCGACGTCGTCTCCGAGCAGGTCTCCTACGTCAACGCCCCGGTCCTGGCCGAGCAGCGCGGCGTCGCCGTGCGCCTGATCACCACCGTCGAGTCCGAGGAGTACCGCAACGTCCTCGGGATCAGCGGAGCGCTCTCGGACGGGTCGCAGATCTCGGTGGCCGGAACCCTGACCGGTCCCAAGCAGGTGGAGAAGCTCGTGGGCGTGAACGGCTACGACCTCGAGATCCCCATCAGCGACCACCTGGTCGTGCTGCTCTACGCGGATCGTCCCGGCATCATCGGCACGCTCGGGAGGCTCCTGGGTGAGCACGACATCAACATCGCCGGGATGCAGGTGGCGCGGAGCCGGGAGGGCGGGCAGGCGCTGTCCCTGCTCACCGTCGACAGTGCCGTGCCGCAGGAGGTCCTCGAGACCATCCGCGTCGAGATCGGCGCAAGCGTCGCACGGGAAGTGGACCTGCAGGACTGACGACCGGGAGGACCCGCATGAGAGGAATCGCATGAGAACCCACCACCTTCCCGCAACGCGGTCGACGACGGCCCAGGTCCTGTCGCGGGACACCCCGGCCGTCCTGACGGTGGAACCCGGGGAGCGCATCGTGGTCGAGTCACTCGACGCGTGGGGCCACCTCGAGCGGCAGGCGACGCCCGGCGCGAGGACGCCGTATCTGTTCCCGGACCGGCGCGGCCACGCGCTCACCGGACCCATCGAGGTTGCAGGTGCTCGCCCGGGCGATACCCTGGCCGTCCATTTCGAATCGCTCGAACCGTACGCGTGGGGGTGGACCGTGGCGAACCGGCAGGACGAGGCCTTCCTGCGCGCGCTCGGCCTCGACGGCGCGGAACCGGCCTGGCTGCTCTGGGATCTCGACCACGCGACGGGCTCGGGGACGAACCAGTTCGGTCACAGCGTCCTGCTGTCCCCGTTCCTCGGGGTGGTCGGCCTGCCGCCCACCGAGCCGGGGGAGCACTCCACCACGCCGCCGCGGGCGTCCGGCGGCGGCAACATCGACTGCCGCGAGCTGACCGCAGGCTCCACCCTGTTCCTGCCGGTCACGGTGCCCGGGGCACTGCTGCATCTCG
>JARIBG010000030.1 GCA_029257465.1 Arthrobacter sp.
CGTGGTGATGATCCGCTCAAGCGCAAGATTGCCTCGACGCTGCTGGAGTCGTTCCTGTTCTACTCCGGCTTCTACCTGCCCATGTACAGGTCCTCTCGGGCCAAGCTCACGAACACCCCGGATCTGATCCGCCTGATCATCCGCGATGAGGCCGTGCATGGCTACTACATCGGGTACAAGTTCCAGCGTGGGCTGGAGAGCGCAACCCCGGAGCGCCGTCAGGAAATCAAGGATTACGCCTTCGAGCTGCTCTTCGAGTTGTACGAGAACGAGGTCCAGTACACTCATGATCTCTACGACTCCGTGGGTCTGGCCGAGGACGTCAAGAAGTTCCTGCACTACAACGCCAACAAGGCGCTGATGAATCTGGGCTACGAGGCGATGTTCCCATCGTCGGTGACCGATGTGAATCCGGCCATCCTCTCGGCACTGTCACCGAACGCGGACGAGAACCACGACTTCTTCTCCGGCTCCGGTTCCAGCTACGTCATCGGCAAGGCCGTGAACACCGAGGACGAGGACTGGGACTTCTGAGTCCTGCTGTCTCGGACCCCGCCCGAGGGGGCTGAGTCCGAGACACGTGGCTCCACGTTCAGTGCGCAGTGCCGACCCGCCGTCCGCGCAGGTGGGTCGGAGCTAGGCAGTAGAACCGGTCCCGCCGGCCCGGCGCCAGCGGCTCCTCCATGGTCATACCCCAGAGCCTCGTCAGTAGCGCCTCGTCCTCGACGGGCGTTGCAGGACCGTTCGCGAGGACGCTCCAACCGCTGCGGGCTTCCTGGTTCACCTGATCGATCTGGAAGGCGACGTGGTTGAGATCACTGGTGGCGATGACGCCGTCGACCGATGTGCGGAAGTACACCCGTTCGTCCAGGATCACGTAGCTCACGGGGAAGATGTCGAGCAGGCCTTCGCGGAAGAAGCCCAGGCGACCCGTGGACTGCGTTGTCGCCAGTGCCCAGCACTCCGAGGGTGTGAGCGTGTCGGAGGCACGAAGGGTACCGGGCGTGTCCCAGTAGGTCTCGCTGGTCGGCATTGTGCTCATGACCGCCTCGACTCCGACGACGCGGCAGCTCCTGCAACGAGGGGGACGAACGCCCGCCCACTGATCGTTTCGGGCACGAGGCGCATGAAACGGTCCTTCCTCCCGCTCTCCCAGGGGTGAAGGGGCAGCTGGATCGTGTCCATGAGTTCCGCGGTGACAGCAATGGTCGAGGTGCGCCCCTTCAGGACGACACTCCACATCATGTCCTGGTCCCCGCCTACGTCCGTACGGCCCGCGGCGAGGCGGCCGTCGGCTTCGAAAGCTGCCGCTGCCTTCTCGGCCGCGGCCGACTTGGTGCCCTCGGACGTCCTGTAGACGATACTTCCGTGGTCCACCACGAAGTTGATGGGAAAGATCTCCGGCCGGCCGTCGAGACAGAGCGCGAGACGGCCGAAGGGTGCGCTCCGCAGCAGCGCCCAGCACTCGTTGGGAGGAAGGATCCGGGTGGAGGTGGGGTGAGAGTCCATACCGTGACACTATGAAAGTGCTGCCGGAGCGGCTAGGGTCCTGAGGCCCTGTTTAGGACAGACTTGGAGGCTCGCATATTGTCACCGACGAATCGGCCCGCAGGGATGTCCGCACCTGAGCGCGTCGGCTCAGGGAGTACACCGGCGATCGGCGAGCTGCTCGGCGCGTTCGCAGCCATGGCCGAGGACATGGATCTCGACACCGTCCTCGAGCGCGTCACATCAGCAGCATGCCAGCTCGTCGACGCCCGCTTCGGCGCGCTCGGCGTCGTCGGACCGGACCGCATGCTCAGCCAGTTCGTCACGGTAGGCCTGGACGACGGCGAGATCCGCCGCATCGGCTCGCTTCCCCAGGGGCACGGGGTACTGGGTCTGCTGATCACCGATCCGCAGCCCTTACGTCTCCATGATCTCCGCGAGCACCCCCGGGCGGTAGGCTTTCCGTCGCACCACCCCCGGATGACATCCTTCCTCGGTGTTCCCATCCGCATCCACGGCACGGTCTTCGGCAACCTCTACCTCACCGAGAAGAACGGGGGTGAGGACTTCTCGGAGACGGACGAGCAACTCCTGGTCGCACTGGCAACCGCTGCCGGGGTCGCGATCGAGAACTCCCGTCTGTACGACGACGCCACCCGCAGGACCCGATGGCTCGAAGGCGGCCTGAATGCCGCTCGGGAACTCCTGGAGCAGGACGACGTGCTCCGCAACGACTTCGAAGTGCTGACGCGTCAGGCACTGTCGGCATCACAGAGCACCATCGCCGTGGTGCTCCGGGATTTCGGGCACGACCGCGGTCTGATCTGCGAGGCCGCAGAGGGTGAGCAGGCCGCTGCCTATCTGGGACGGTCGACTGCAGACAGTGAGCTTCTGCAGGACTTGACGGAGACCTCAGAACCCCTTGTGCTGAGTGCGGAGGACGCGGCCCGGGTGCTGCCCGAGGCGCGGGCAGGAGGGATCGACGCGCTCATGTGCGGTGTGCTCACCGGAACGGAGGACCGTCGCTTCCTGCTCATAGGCCGCTCGGCCGCGTCCGCGCCGTTCACCGGAATGGACCACGAGATGATGCGCTCGTTCACCTCGCACGTGTCACTGGCCCTCGAGCTGCTCGGTGCGCACCGCCGTCGTGAACAGCAGGCAGTCTTCGGCGACCGTGATCGCATCGCGCGGGACCTGCACGATCTGGTGATCCAGCGTCTCTTCGCCGCCGGGCTCAGCATCCAGGGTCTGCGCAAGTACCTCACGGACAGTGAACCCCTGGACAGGATCACGGCTGTGACGGCCGAGCTCGATTCCACCATCAGGGAACTGCGGGACACCATCTACTCACTGCGCTCGGTGCCGCAGATCACGGCGACGTTCACCTCAAGCCTCTTCGCCCTCGTCGCGGAGGCCTTCGAGGGACACGAGCTCGAACCGGTGATGCAGCTGTCGGGTCCCTTGGACGCCGTCGTCGACGAGGACCTTGCCGCTCATGTGCGGGCAATTCTCCTCGAGGGGCTCTCCAACGCCCTTCGTCATGCGGATGCGTCCTCGATCACCATCATGCTCCGGGCCACGTCGGACCGCCTCGAGCTGGTCGTCACCGACGACGGGCGAGGCTTCGAGCAGACGACGTCGACGGGCGGGCTGGCCAACATGAGGCGCCGTGCCGATCTGTGCGGGGCTGACCTCGGTATTGTGAGCGCACCCGGGCAGGGGACCGTGGTCTCCTTCTCCGTCCCCCTGACCGCTTAGGACGGGCGCGGTGTGGCGGGCCTCGAGATGAAGACGGCCGCCTGGGTGCGGCTCTGGAAGCCCAGTTTCGAGAGGATCGACGACACGTAGTTCTTCACGGTCTTCTCCGCCAGGAAGAGTTCGGCGCCGATCTCCCGATTGGTGAGGCCCTCGCCGATGAGCGCGATCACCTTCTTCTCCTGAGCCGTGAGACCAGCGAGACGAAGATCCTCGTCCGGTTCATCGAACAATCCCCTGATGATGCGGTCCTTCATGCCCGGTTCGAACAGGGATTCGCCAGCGGCGGCTCTTCGTACTTTCCCGATGAGGTCGGAGCCGAGAATCTCCTTGAGGATGTAGCCGGCAGCTCCCGCGAGCACTGCACCGCGCAGGGCCTGATCGTCGTCGTAGCTGGTGAGGATCACACAGGCCAGGGACGCGTCGACGGACCGCACGTCCCGGCAGACCTCGATTCCCGATCCATCCGGCAAGCGTGCATCGAGGATCGAGATATCGGGTGCAAGGGCCGGGATACGCCGCGTCGCTTCCTCGGCTGAGCCGGACTCACCGACGATGACGCATCCCTGGGCCTCCAGAAGCTCGCGTAGCCCCAGACGTACCAGCTCGTGGTCGTCGAGCAGGAAAACTGTCACGTCCTTCATGCGTTCGTGGTCCTCACTCCGGCCCTCCCCCTTCGATGGTCCCCGCTGCGCGCAGGAACCGATATATGTTCGCGTCGCTTCCGATGATGATCTGTCCTGACCGAACTGGACAGGGCCGAATGGCACTGGTCTCGCGACCGGGTCTTTCGGCCCTGGCGGTCACAGCCCGGACCGGCGAGCATCATAGGACGACCAATGCCCACTACCCAGACGCCGAGACAAGGATAACCATGACCACCACCTCCGAACCGCAGCCTCGAAAGATCATTGTCGGCGTCGACGGCTCTGCCTCGTCCGTCGCGGCACTGCAGCTGGCCGAGAGCCTCATGCCGCTCGCGGGTGACGTGATCCATGCAGTCGCGGCGTGGCAGCATCCCTTCGTGCTCAGTCCCTATACGCCCATGGAGTGGAACTACGAGGAGATGTCCCAGAAGGCCCTCGACCAGGCCCTGACCGAGGCATTCCCTGATGGACTTCCCGCAGGTCTGGAAACCCGGACGGTCCAGGGTTCGCCCGCCGCCATCCTCATCGAGGAGAGCAAGCATGCCTCGATGGTCGTCGTCGGTTCGCGCGGCCACGGCGGATTCGCCGGTCTCCTGCTCGGGTCCGTCAGCTCCGCGGTCGCCGAACGGTCTGCCTGCCCGGTCCTCGTTTCGCACGGAGCGCCTCGGCTCGTCGAGGGGCAGCCCATCGCTCTGCCGTCCGCGGATGCGTCCGTATGACCGAGACCGAGACGTCCTCCAGAAGGACCAGCCCTGAGCTCCGGCAGCAGAAACCGGTGATCGTCGGCTTCGACGGCTCGGACGATGCCCGACGCGCTGTCCAGTGGGCTTCCCGTTATGCCGCTGCGGCCGGGCTGCGGCTCGTCGTCGCCCACTGCTGGGTGTGGCCGCTCTTCACCCAGAACCTGGGACCTGTGCCGAACGTCGAGGACAGCGGCCTCCAGCGGGAGGCGGAGAAGACGGTTGCCGAGGGCCTCGCCCTTGCCCAGCAGACCGAGCCGGACATCCATGCGGATGTTCAGCTCGTTGCAGGTTTCCCTTCGGAGGTACTGTCGCGCCTGTCCACCGAGGCTTCCCTCGTGGTCACGGGTACCCGCGGTCTCGGTGGTTTCACCGGTCTGCTCGTCGGGTCCGTCAGCCTGCACCTGGCGGCCAGCGCCTCCTGCCCCATCGCGGTCATTCGTGATGAGCATCTGGGTCAGGGCGACGTCCTGGTCGGGGTCGACGGATCGCCCGAGAGCGACCGCGCGGTCCCGGTGGCCGTCGATCTGGCACGGATGCAGAAGGCGCGCCTGCAGATCCTCCACGTCAGGCCCTACGGCCGGAACGTTTCCACCAGGCTGGAGGACCCGGAGACGGATCCCGTCATCCAGCAAGCCATGGGTCTCCTTCCCGACGACGGTGATCTCACGCTGAGCGCGGCGTCGCTCTCGGACCCTTCGGTTCCCGGAGTGATTGTCCACCACGCGCGCGGGACCGCATGCGTGGTGCTGGGGGCGAAGGGGCGCAATACCGTCGGAGCCCGACTCGGCTCGGCTGTCCATGCTGTCCTCCATCACGCGAAGGGCAACGTGATCGTGGTCCGCTGAGTAGCTGCTCACGTGCTCAGGCAGGACTTTCTGCCCTGGTCTTTCGCCTGGGCAGGGTGTTCGATGGAGAGGATTGCCTATGCAGTCGGACGACGTCGGACAAGGGGACCCGAACCATGACCACCATCAGTGACCTGTGGGATTCGCTCGACTCTGCGGTGCAGCAGTGGCTTCTGGACAACCCGGCAACGAGGATGTTACCCCGGCTCCAGGTCAATCAGGTTCCGGCAGGGGGTGCGGAGACGGGTCAGTGCCTGCGGCTCGACGAGCACGGCGACTACTGGCTGACGCCGGACGAGATGATGTTCGTGCAGGCCAAGCGGGAGGAACTCGCCCTCCACGAGCCGCAGACCACGAACGCCGGTGGTGGTCGGGACGGCCTGGACAGGCCGGAAGAGGGTCTCGAGCGATGACGGGGTCCGACGCCGGCATCCCTCCGGCCCTGCATCTGGTTCCGTCCATTGCGGCAGGAGAACCGCGTGAGGAGCCCGTCGAGGGAGCCGGGCAACGTCGTCATTCCGTGGCCGTGCACCCTTCGGCGGGCCGGCAGAAACTGCGGATTCTCGTCGAGATCGACGCGGAGGGGGACGCCATCCGGGTCATCGTACGCGGGTGCCTGACGCCCCTGAACATCCACGGCCTGGACCTGGTGGTGTGCCGCGCCAGCGCACTGAATCGCGATTCGGACATCATCGTCGACATCTCCCGTACGAGCTGCTGGGGCGGGATGGACGCGTGGCTGCAGGCCGATGCGATCGAGCGGAGACTCCAGCACTACGCACCGCGCAGCAGTCCCGGCCACCACTTGAGCGTCGTCTCCGCAGCAGTCTGACCGCAGGAACCGGTCCAGGAGGTCGGGCCGGATATGACCTGACCTGTGCTCACGGGAGCCGGCCGACGCGCGCCGGTGGGTGAACCCGACGGCAGCAGCCCGGCTCCACTCGTCTCTCTCACGCAGCGAGCTCGTGTGATCGTTGACCGGTACATCGGAGCGCCTTGAGTTGACGACGGACGAGGCGCCCGTGACGAGCGCGGGCTTCGGCCGCCTCGTCCGGACCACTGCCCGGCAGGGGAGGGGCGAGGGACCTGTAAATGTGACCGGTCGGCGTTCGGACCTCGATGGTAT
>JARIBG010000041.1 GCA_029257465.1 Arthrobacter sp.
CGTCGAGCGAGGTCAGCTCGGCGGGCCTGCGCACAGGGACGGCGCGTCCGCCGAGGGCCTCGATCGTCCTGCTGTGCTCCCGGACATCCCCCTGCAGCGCGAGGACACCGACCCGGACGGCGCCGCCCGGGTTCCCGGTGCCCGAGGGTGCGACGTCGGAGGGTGCGGCGTGCGAGGGTGGCAGGGACATCATGCTGCAAGTCTAGGTGCCGCTCGCCGCGGCCCCGCTGCTGTAGGCCGACCTGTGCACAGCCGGTCACCCTGTACCGGGGCGGACAGCTCGTCGGCACTGCTGTGACGATACCGGGACGATACTGTGGGGGCATGAATCCCCTTCCAGTTCTCGTGGGCAAAGCTGTGCGCATCGCCTCCCGTCTGCGAGGCGGCGGCTCCGCGCTCCCGGGTCTCGTCGTCGAGCGCCTCGATCCGGCCTTCATGGGCCGCGCTCTGTCCGCCCTGCCCCGGGGAGTGGTGGTGGTCAGCGGGACGAACGGGAAGACGACCACCACGAAGATGGTGGTGGAACTCCTCGAGGGCCAGGGGCTGAAGGTCTTCACGAACCGCACGGGCAGCAATTTCACCCGCGGAGTCGCGGCCGCGCTGCTCGGGGAGGTCGACTGGCGCGGACGTCTCGTCGCCGATGTCGCCGTCCTCGAACTCGACGAGGCCCACGCCGTGCACTTCGTGAAGCTGGTACCGCCCAGGTACGCGCTGCTCCTGAACGTCCTCCGCGACCAGCTGGACCGCTTCGGCGAGATCGATGCGACCACACGCCTGCTGGAGCGTATCGCCACTGCCACCACCGGGACCGTCGTCCTGAACCGGGAGGATCCGCGCGTCGCGGGTATCGCATCCTCGATCACGCAGGCACGCGTGGTGTACTTCGGCCTCGACGAGTCCCTGCGCAGCACCTTCCCGAACGACGACGAGCTACGCGGAGCCGAGGGGATCGCGCCAGCGGCGGCACTGCCCGCCGACGTCGTCCTGACCAGCGTCGACGGCGACTCGGCGGAGTTCGACGTCGACGGCTCCCACATCCGCACCGGGCTGCGGTTGCGCGGGGTGTACAACATCTTCAACGCGGCCGCGGCCCTGACGACGGCCCGGATCGTCCTCGGCGGGTCCGCCGACGTCGACCGTCTGTTCGGATCGCTTGCCGCCGTCGAACCCGCGTTCGGCCGTGGCGAGAGCATCGTCATCGACGGTCAGCCCCTGGAACTGGTGCTGGTGAAGAACCCGAGCGGCTTCAGACTGGGCCTGAAGTCCTTCGATCCGGCGGGACACGCGACCATGATCGCGATCAACGACAACTACGCCGACGGTCGCGACATGTCCTGGCTGTGGGATGTGGACTTCGATTCACTGGGCGCCGACGGGGTGGACGTGGTCAGCGGCATGCGCGCCTACGACATGGCGCTGCGCCTGAAGTACGACGACGTACCGGTGGATGGTGTGGAGCCGGACATCACGACCGCGCTCAGCACCTTCATCAGCGGATCCGAGGGCCGGCCCCGACGGATCTTCTGCACCTACACCGCCATGCTCGCCGTGCGCCGCGAGCTCTCCAAGATCGCGAAAGTCGAGGTTGTCTCCTGATGAGCGACGCCCCCTCCGCCCGTGCACTGACAGAACCGGCACCGGATCCGTCGAAGGGTGTCCTGCGGATCCTGCAGCTGTACCCGCGGGAGATGAACATCTACGGCGATTACGGGAACATCCTCGTCCTCAGGCAGCGCCTGGCGTGGCGCGGTTACGGAGCCGAGATCCTCGAGCACTCTACCGGTGACGCGTTCCCGTCCGACATCGACCTCGTCGTCGGTGGCGGCGGGCAGGACAGCGGCCAGCTCGTCATCCAGGACGATCTCCAGTCCATCGCCCCGACCCTGCGTCACCTCGCCGACGACGGCACCCCCATGCTGGTGATCTGCGGCATGTACCAGCTGTTCGGGAGCGTCTTCAGGACGCACGACGGCCTGGACATCCCGGGTATCGGCGTGCTGGATCTTCAGACGCAGGGTGGCAGTGAACGACTGATCGGCAACGTCGTCGCCACCAGTGACGAGTTCGGCGAGATCCACGGCTATGAGAACCACAGCGGTCAGACGTTCCTCGGGGATGGTGTGACACCGCTGGGCACCGTCGTCAAGGGCGTGGGCAACAACACGGACGATCAGCACGAGGGCGCCCGCTACCGGAACGTCGTCGCGAGTTACCTCCACGGCTCGCTGCTGCCGAAGAATCCGGCGATCGCTGACTTCCTGCTGCGCACCGCTGCGCTGCGACGCTTCGGGTCGTTCGACGACGACGGCCTCGACGACTCCCTGGCAGACCTCGCCAGGACGCAGACGCGCGCCCGTCCGCGGTAGCAGGCAGCCTCAGTCCCCCGTCGTCGGCTCCCCGGGCTCTGCTCGTACCGGGCGCCCGGCCGGTAGCTCCGCGGCGTAGTCGGTCAGCGCCCGGCGGTATCCGTCGAGCGTCGGGATCAGGGCGAGCAGGGCGGTGCGCAGCGCGTCTCCGTAGCGGCCCTCGTCGTGGAGGGCCAGGGCCAGGAAGGCCTGCCTCGGTGCCTCGTCCGCGGGCGTCGTCGGCATCGCCTCGAGCATCTCGACTGCCTCCGCCGATGCACCGACGTTCCGGAGTGTGCTCGCCAACTGGATGAACACGCGCGTTGCCCGCTCCCCCGTCAGCCCTGCCTCGACGGCCCGGCGATACAGCGGGATGGCCTCGTGCTCCTGGCCGAGGGCGTCGTGCACACTCGCCCGCTCGAAGAGCGCCGGTCCGTCGTCGTCGGCTCGTCGGGATGCCAGCTCCCGCATCAGCGCGATGGACCCCTCCGGGTCGGTGTCGTCGAAGTCATGCTCCCAGTAGGCGTCGATGTCCTGGTCCCACCTGTCCTCGCTCATCCGCCAACCCTCTCATGGGGAGTCTGCCGAACCGGTGAGCGAGCGGTGTTCGCGCCCAGGGTCCTGCACAGGGGGACCATTCCGTGCGAAAGTTGGTTTCCATGAGCAACCCTTTTCTCGACCAGAGCACCCTCGACTACCAGCTACCTCCCTTCGCAGCCATCGAGGACGAGCATTACCTCCCGGCATTCGACGCCGGGTTCGCCGAGCACCTGACGCAGATCGAGGCCATCACGGCCTCTGCCGAGGAACCCACGTTCGAGAACACACTGGTTGCCCTCGAGAGCGCCGGCGGCACTCTGGACCGGGTGGCGCGCGTGTTCTTCAGCAATTCCGTGAGTCATGCGACCGAGCGCGTCCAGGAGCTCGAGCAACGCATAGCGCCGCGCCTGGCCGAGCACGAGGACAACATCAAGCTCAACCGTGCCCTGTTCCAGCGCCTCCGGCAGGTATCGACGGCGGGCCTGGACGACGAGTCGGCACGCCTCGTCGAGGAGTACGTGAAGAGCTTCATGCGTGCGGGGGCGGAACTGGACGACGACGCGCAGACCACGCTCCGTGAACTGAACTCGACCCTGTCGGCTCTGAGCACGGAGTTCTCGCAGAAACTGATGAAGGACACCAATGATTCAGCGCTGCTGATCGACTCGATCGAGGAGCTCGACGGATTGTCGCCCGATGCGATCTCCGCCGCCGCCACAGCTGCCGCCGATGCCGGGCACGAGGGCAAGTACCTGCTGACGCTGATCCTGCCGACCGCCCAGCCCGCGCTGGAACTGCTGACGAACCGGGACGTCCGCCGTCGTCTCCACGAGGCCTCCGTGAACCGGGGCAATCGTGCGAACGGGTCGAACACGCTCGCGATCACCACGCGGATGGCGACCCTGCGCGCCGAGCGGGCGAGCCTCCTCGGCTTCGACTCGCACGCGGCAGCCGCCACGGACAGTCAGACGGCGCCCTCCCTGGACGCCATCATGGACCGCATGCGCGATCTCGCCACCCCGGCGGTCCGCAATGCCCGCGCGGAAGCGGCGGAACTGGAGGCCGAGGCGGGACACGCGATCGAGCCCTGGGACTGGGCCTTCTACGCGGCCAGGGTCCGCAGGGCCAGGTTCGACGTCGATCTCGATGCCCTGCGCCCCTACTTCGACCTGGAGCGCGTGATCGCCGACGGCATCTTCTACGCTGCCAATCGCCTGTACGGCTTGACGTTCACCGAACGCCCCGACCTCGTGGGATACCATCCGGACGTCCGGGTGTGGGAGGTCTTCAACGAGGACGGCTCGGGGCTCGGCCTGTTCCTCGGTGACTACTACACGCGCGACACCAAGAGCGGCGGAGCGTGGATGAACTCCTTCGTCGACCAGTCGGATCTCGCGGGGACACGCGCCGTCGTCGTCAACAATCTGAACATCTCCAGACCCGCACCGGGCGAGCCGACGCTGCTGTCCTACGACCAGGTGGTCACAGCTTTCCACGAGTTCGGGCACGCCCTGCACGGTCTCTTCTCGGACGTGACCTACCCGCTCTTCGCGGGAACCTCCGTGCCGCGGGACTTCGTCGAGTACCCCTCGCAGGTCAACGAGATGTGGATCCTGTGGCCGGAGATCGTCGCGAACTACGCGCGCCACCACGAGACCGGGGAGGCGTTGCCACAGGAGATCATCGATCGGGTTCACGCCGCGGGTGCCTGGGGCGAGGGGTTCGAGACGACGGCCTATCTCGGGGCGACCCTGCTCGATCTCGCCTGGCACTCCATCGCGTCCGGGACCACGATCGAGGATCCGCTCGCCTTCGAGGCAGCGGCTCTCGCGGACGCCGGCGTCGACTTCGCGCCTGTGCCGCCGAGGTATCGCACCTCCTACTTCAAGCACATCTTCGCGGGCGGCTACGCTGCGTCCTACTACGCCTACATCTGGAGCGAGATGCTCGACGCCGACACGGTGGAGTGGTTCAGGTCCTCGGGAGGACTGACGCGGGAGAACGGCGATCACTTCCGCCGCGAACTGCTCTCGCGGGGCAACAGCGTGGACCCGTTGAGTGCGTTCCGGGCCTTCCGCGGGCGCGACGCCGAGCTGACACCCCTGCTCGTGAGGCGTGGCCTGGCGTAAGGACGCAGCAGGACCGCAGTATCGGCTGCGGTCCTGCTGTTCCCGGCGGGCTGTGGTGGTGCTACCAGCCGCGCTCGGCGAGGCGGTGAGGCTGCGGGATCTCGTCCACGTTGATCCCGACCATGGCGTCTCCGAGCCCGCGGGAGACCTTCGCGATCACGTCCGGGTCGTCGTGGAAGGTCGTGGCCTGCACGATCGCCTTCGCGCGGTCGGAAGGATTCCCGGACTTGAAGATCCCTGAGCCCACGAAGACCCCGTCGGCGCCGAGCTGCATCATCATGGCGGCGTCCGCAGGGGTGGCGATCCCACCTGCGGTGAAGAGGACCACGGGAAGCCGGCCGGCAGCCGCGACCTCCTTCACGAGGGCGTAGGGTGCCTGCAACTCCTTCGCGGCGACGTACAGTTCGTCCTCGGCCATCGAGGAGAGCCAGTTGATCTGCGAACGGATCTTCCGCATGTGCATCGTGGCGTTCGAGACGTCCCCGGTTCCGGCTTCACCCTTCGACCGGATCATCGCGGCGCCCTCGTTGATGCGGCGGAGCGCCTCTCCCAGATCGGTGGCACCGCACACGAAGGGCACGGTGAAGTTCCACTTGTCGATGTGGTTGGTGAAATCGGCGGGGGTCAGGACCTCTGATTCGTCGATGTAGTCGACTCCCAGCGACTGCAGGACACGCGCCTCCACGAAATGCCCGATCCGCGCCTTGGCCATGACCGGGATCGACACCTCCTCGATGATGCTGTCGATCATGTCCGGGTCGCTCATGCGTGATACGCCGCCCTGTGCGCGGATGTCGGCGGGAACCCGTTCCAGGGCCATCACTGCTACCGCACCGGCATCCTCGGCGATCCGGGCCTGCTCGGCCGTGACGACATCCATGATGACGCCGCCCTTGAGCATCTCGGCCATTCCGCGCTTGACCCGGTTGCCGCCTGTCTGTCCTTCGGCTGCCGGGTTCTCTTCAACGGTGGACACAACTTGCCCCTAAAAGTAGGTAGAAACTGACTCCTCATGATACGTCCGCGCCGGTTGCGTCGAGACCTCACACCGGAGCTCCCCCATACGCCAGTATGGAGGGATGCGATTTCCCATTGCCGAGTTCGGCTTCCCCGGACCGCTCCGCGACAGACTGGTCGGCGCGATCGTCGACGGCTCGAAGACGACGACGACGTCGCTGGCTCTCGAGTACGAGCCCGACGGCGAATCGCTGCCGACGCTCGGTCTGCAGCAGTACGTCATCGACTCGGCCGGACGCCCCGCCGCCATCATCCGCACGGTGGAGGTTCGTCGGGTACCGCTGGGCGCTGTGCCGTGGGAGCACATGGACGCCGAGGGCGAGGGCTTCAGCACGCCGGAGCAGTGGCGCGCAGCGCACGAGGACTTCTGGCACAGTGCCGAGTTCCGAGATGATGTCGGCAATCCCGATTTCGTCGTCGGCGATGACACCGAGGTGGTGCTCGAGCATTTCGTCGTCGAGCAGGTGACCCCGAGCAGCAAAGAAACTCCGGTGGACGAATACGCGGACAACCGTCTGGTGGCCCTCTACGACGAATTCAACGCCGGAACGTGGGACACCGATTTCTATTCAGCAGAATTGTCCCCGGGCCCACTGAGAATAGCCGACATCGGCTGCGGCACCGGCTCGTTCGCCATCAGGCTCGCACGCGAGGGTCATACCGTGACCGGGATCGATCCCGCGCCGCGCATGCTCGCCCTCGCACGGACCAAGAACGACGCCGAGCGCGTCACCTGGCTCGAGGGAACCGCCCGCGATCTCGGCCCCGGTCCCTTCGAGGCCGCGGTGATGACCGGCCATGCATTCCAGTGCCTGCTCACCGACGAGGAGATCCTCGAGACCCTGACCGAGGTCCGCCGTCGTCTTGTTCCCGGTGGCCGGTTCATGTTCGAAACACGTAATCCGACGCAGCGGGCGTGGCTGACCTGGCAGAGCCCGCACGGGCCTGAGACCGTCGACTCCAGTGCCGGGCCACTGCTGACGGCCCGGCAGCTCGTCGAGGTGCGGGATGAACTCGTGACCTTCGAGGGCTGGACGCGCTTCGAGCGGGACGGGACGGACATCGTCGACACCAGCACACTGCGCTTCATCACGTCCGAGCGGCTCGGGGACCTGCTGCGCAAGGCCGGGTACACCGACATCCGGTGGTTCGGATCATGGGACGGGTCCGCCTTCCGTGCGGACACCAGCAAGGAGATCATCGTCAGCGCCGGCACCTCCTGAACACGGCTCGCCGTAGGTCGGAATCCGGCGGTAGCAGTACAAGCGCAGCCTTTGGGCAGTATTCCCCCAGTACAAGCACCTGGCCCGAAAGCCGTTGATAACTTCAGGGAGTTATCAGCCGCTCATGGAGAACCTCGCAGAGGCCGACCACGGGCAGCATTGCACTCAAGCAGCTGGGGAGCTTGCTCATGCATTCACGCGACCGCGAAAAACTCATTGTCGACAACCTGCCTCTGGTGGGTTACCTCGTGTCGACGCTGTGCGCCCGCGCAACACATCTCTCACGGGATGATCTTGCGTCGGTGGGCGCCATAGCGCTGATCACGTCGGCCGATTCCTTCGATCCCTCGCTCGGGGTGCCGTTCGGCGCCTATGCGCGCCGACGGATCACCGGAGCGTTCGCCGATGAGATGCGATCGAACGACTGGGCGCCCCGCTCGGTCCGCAGGCGTATCGGTGACACCCTCGCGGCGCAGGAGACCCTCTCGGCCTCTCTGGGCCGGAGGGCAACGGTGGATGAGCTCGCCGCCACCCTCGGCGTGAGCCGGCAGGAGGTCCACACAGCGCTCGACGACGCCGCTCGATCGGTCCAGACGCTCGACGAGACCGTCCTCGATATCGTCCCCGCCCTCGATCAGGCACCCGAGGCCTCGCTCCTCGCCGCAGAACAGCTCCGGCATCTTCGGACCGCCGTCACGCAGCTGCCCGCGCGCATGCGACACATCGTGGAGCAGGTCTTCTTCGAGGGTCGCTCCGTGACCGAGGTGGCGGCCGAGCTTGGCACCACCCACTCGGCTGTATCCCAGCAGAAGTCCGAGGCGCTGCGGCTGCTCCAGGACGGTCTGGCCACCCACTACGCGGACACGGTCGGCGCCACGCCGGCACCGGTCTCGCGGATCTCGCCGAAGCGACGGGCCGAGTACCTCTCGTCGCTCGGCTCGGCGCTCGCTCCGCTGCGCACTCCGACGCCGGCGCTGGCCCCGGCCTCCTGAGCATCGACGTCATCGGGTAGGGCGCGCTGGAGGAAGAACGGGCGCAGGGTCAGGGTGCGGGCTTCGTGTCGAGGAACTGCAGGCGCACAGCCTTGACCCGCTGGTAGACCGTGATCAGACTGGCGGCCGCGAGGATCACCAGGACGGCGAGGAGGAAGCCCGCGGGCAGCCCGAGTCCGGTGAGGCCCGTGACCAACAGGACGGAGACGAGCCGTTCGGCACGTTCGGCGATACCGACGTTCGCCGTGAACCCGAGCGACTCGGCCTTGGCGCGCGCGTAGGAGACGAGCATCCCGAGGACCAGGCACGCAAGAGCTGCTACCGCGATCAGGACGTTATCCCCGCCGGTGAAGAACCAGACGGACACACCGGCGAAGATCGCTCCGTCGGCGATGCGATCCAGCGTCGAGTCGAGGAAGCTGCCCCAGAGGCCGCCATGGCCCCTGATCCGCGCCATGATCCCGTCGATGACATCGGAGAACACGAACAGGGTGATGACCACTGTGCCCCAGAAGAGCTGCCCGAGCGGGTAGAAGATCAGGGCGGCACCGGCAACGCCCACCGTTCCGGCGATGGTCACGGCGTCCGGCGTCACGCCCCAGGACAGCAGCAGCCGCGCCAGGGGCGTGAAGAACCGCGTGAAGAAGCCGCGTGCGTACCTGTCGAGCATCAGGAAGCGGTCTCCGCAGCGCCGTCCTCCGACGCCCACGCAGCAGCGACCTGCTTGCGCACCTCACCGAGCGTCTGCGTGATCGCCTTGGTCTGCGCGATGATCGGCAGGAAGTTCCCATCCCCACCCCAGCGTGGCACCACGTGCTGATGCAGATGCGCGGCGATACCGGCGCCGCCGGTGACGCCCTGGTTCATCCCGAGATTGAAACCGGTCGGATTGGACACGCGCCGCAGGACGCGCATCGCGGTCTGGGTGAGAGCGGCGATCTCGGCCGTCTCGGCGTCGTCGACGTCGGTGTAGTCGGGGACGTGCCGGTAGGGACACACCAGCAGATGCCCGGCGTTGTACGGGAAGAGATTGAGCAGCACGAAGGCGTGTGTTCCCCGGTGCACGATCAGAGCGTCCTCGTCGCTCAGCCGGGGCGCACGGCAGAACGGACAGGTCTGCTCGGACGTGACCTTGTCCTGCCCTCCCTTGATGTACGCGAGCCGGTGAGGGGTCCACAGGCGCTGGAACGCATCCGGGACGCCTGCCAGCTCGAAGTCGTCCGTCACCTCGGCGTCCCCGGGGTGTCCGCCGTGCTGGCCGCTCTCGGTCATCAGCGTGTCGCCTCCCTGCTATGGACCGCCTCCACGATCCGGCGGACGGCCTCGTCCACGGGAACCTGATTGTCCTGGCTCCCGTCGCGGAACCTGAAGGACACCGCGCCCGCCTCCTGGTCCTCGCCCCCGGCGATGAGCACGAAGGGGACCTTCTCCTTGCTCGCCGTCCTGATCTTCTTCGGGAAGCGATCGGACCCGACGTCGACCTGCGCCCGGATGCCCTCGGCCTTCAGCTTCTCGACGACGTCGTACAGGTAGTCGTTGAAGGCCTCGGCGACCGGCACCGCGAGCACCTGCACAGGAGCCAGCCATGCGGGGAACGCACCGGCGTAGTGCTCGGTGAGGACGGCCATGAAGCGTTCGATCGAGCCGAAGAGCGCACGGTGGATCATGACGGGGCGCTGGCGCGAGCCGTCCGCTGCCTGGTATTCCAGTTCGAAGCGTTCGGGCAGATTGAAGTCGAGCTGGATGGTCGACATCTGCCAGGTGCGCCCGATCGCGTCGCGCGCCTGGACGGAGATCTTCGGGCCGTAGAACGCCGCTCCCCCCTGATCGGGGACGAGCTCCAGCCCGGAAGCCTCGGCGACCTCCGAGAGCGTGCGCGTGGCCTCGTCCCAGAGCTCCTCCGATCCCACGGACTTCTCCGGGTTGCGGGTGGACAGTTCCAGGTAGAAGTCGTCCAGGCCGTAGTCCTTGAGCAGCCCGAGCACGAAGGTGAGGGTATCGGTGAGCTCGTCCTTCATCTGCTCACGCGTGCAGTAGATGTGGGCGTCGTCCTGGGTCATGCCCCGCACGCGCGTCAGGCCGTGGATCACGCCGGACTTCTCGTAGCGGTACACGGACCCGAACTCGAACAGGCGAAGCGGCAGCTCCCGATACGATCGCCCGCGGGACCTGAAGACCAGATTGTGCATGGGGCAGTTCATGGGTTTGAGGTAGTAGTCCTGCCCGGGCTTGCGCACCGAGCCGTCCTCGTTCAGCTCCTCGTCCACGTGCATGGGCGGGAACATGCCGTCCCGGTACCAGTCGAGGTGACCGGAAACCTCGTAGAGGTGGCCCTTGGTGATGTGCGGGGTGTAGACGAACTCGTATCCGGCCTCGGTATGGCGCTGGCGGGAGTAGTCCTCCATGGTCTTGCGGATGATCCCGCCCTTGGGGTGGAAGATCGGCAGGCCCGACCCGAGCTCGTCCGGGAAGGAGAACAGGTCCAGTTCGCTGCCCAGTCGCCGGTGGTCGCGGCGCTCGGCCTCGGCGAGGCGCTCCTGGTACGCCTTGAGCGCATCCTTCGTGGGCCAGGCGGTCCCATAGATGCGCTGGAGCTGCCTGTTCTTCTCATTTCCGCGCCAGTACGCGGCCGCCGAGCGGGTCAGCGCGTAGGCGTTGGAGATCAGTTTGGTGTTGGGCAGATGCGGACCGCGGCACAGATCCTGCCAGACGACGTCGCCGGTCTTCCTGTCCACGTTCTCGTACACCGTCAGCTCGCCCGCGCCGACCTCCACGGACGCGCCGTCCTCCTCCGTGGCACCGCCCTTGAGACCGATGAGCTCGAGCTTGTACGGCTCGTCCTGCATCGCCTCACGGGCTTCGTCGTCGGAGACCACCCGGCGGACGAAGCGCTGGTTGGCGTTGACGATCTTCAGCATCATCTTCTCGAGCGCCTTGAGCTCATCCGGTGTGAACGGCTCCTCGACGTCGAAGTCGAAGTAGAAGCCGTCGGTGATGTAGGGGCCTATGCCCAGCTTCGCGCCCGGCCGCAACTGCTGCACGGCCTGCGCCATCACGTGGGCGGTGGAGTGCCGCAGCACCTCGAGACCCTCAGGGTCCTGCAGTGTGATCCCGTGCACGACGGCGCCGTCCGGCATCTCCTGGTCGAGATCCGTCAGCTCACCGTTGACGCGCATGACGACGACGTCGCGCCGCTCACCGAACAGTTCCGTTCCGGTGGTGCCCGCCGTCGCCTGCTTCTCCTCGTCGTCGACGCTGAGTGTGATGGGCTGTGGCGCTGACACGGATGGTCTCCTCGAGCTGGAACAGATAAGTGATCGGCGGGACCGCCAGGGAGGCCGGACCGCCGTCCTGATCGTATCGGGTGCATCAGGAGGCGCCCAACAAGCTCGCCGGGAAGAGGGGAGGAATGGCTCTGCGTCCTCCGGTGTTGAGCATCATGCGGGTGCCTGTGGCGCCCGGGAATCGACGCCGACGAGCGGGAATCACCGCTCGCAGATCAGAGGAGCACCGTGGACTACACACCCGAAGCCGGATCCATCACCATGTTCTCGACCACCTGGTGCGGGTACTGCCGCCGCCTGAAGTCCCAGCTCGACGCTGCGGGCATCGGGTACACCGAGGTCAACATCGAGGAGGTCGAGGGCACAGCCGAGCTCGTCGCCTCGCTCAACGGCGGCAACCAGACCGTGCCCACCGTGATCTTCCCCGACGGCAGCACGGCCACGAATCCCTCGGCAGCCGAGGTCAAGACCCGCGTCTTGGCCTGATCGTCCCCCGTGCCGGTGCGGTGACCCGAACAGTCGTGGTCCGGGCTGTTGTCACCTGACCTGCCGTGACCCGACCTGCCGTGCCCCATATGCTGGCAGGGTCGGGCTGTTCGATCGGTCCGGGACCCCAGCGGAAGGACTAACGAGACATGGTGCACAAAGTACAGGCCGTCGTCGTGCGGGCCAAGGATGCCCCTGCTGCGATCGAGACCATCCTGGTGCCCGATCCGGGACCCGGCGAGGCACTGGTCGACATCCTGACCTGCGGCGTCTGCCACACGGATCTGCACTACAAGCAGGGCGCGATCAACGACGAGTTCCCCTTCCTGCTCGGCCATGAGGCCACAGGCGTCGTGAGCGCTGTGGGCGACGACGTGACCACCGTCGCCCCGGGCGACCGCGTGATCCTGAACTGGCGGGCCGTGTGCGGCGAGTGCCGGGCCTGCCGCCGCGGCGAGCCGCAGTACTGCTTCGACACACGCAATGCGACGCAGAAGATGACGCTCGAGGACGGGACGGAACTCACACCCGCGCTCGGGATCGGCGCCTTCGCGGAGAAGACCCTCGTCGCGGCCGGTCAGTGCACCAGGGTCGATCCAGCCGCGGACGCCGCAGCGGTCGGTCTGCTCGGCTGCGGGATCATGGCCGGTATCGGGGCATCCATCAATACCGGGAACGTCTCCCTCGGGGACTCGGTGGCCGTCATCGGCTGCGGCGGGGTGGGGATCGCCGCCATTGCCGGGGCGAAACTCGCCGGAGCCACCACCATCATCGCCGTCGACATTGACGACCGGAAGCTCGAACTCGCGAAGGGTCTCGGTGCCACGCACGTCGTCAATTCGAAGAACACGGAACCCGTCGAGGCGATCCGCTCCCTGACGAACAGCTTCGGAGCGGACGTCGTCATCGACGCCGTCGGCCGGCCCGAGACCTACAAGCAGGCGTTCTATGCCCGGGATCTCGCCGGAACGGTGGTGCTCGTCGGTGTCCCGAACCCGGAGATGACCCTCGAGCTCCCCCTGCTCGACGTCTTCGGTCGCGGCGGATCGCTGAAGTCCTCCTGGTACGGCGACTGCCTGCCCAGCCGGGACTTCCCGATGCTCGTGGACCACTATCTGCAGGGCACCCTCGATCTCGAGGCGTTCGTCACCGAGCGCATCAGGCTGGACCAGGTCGAGGAGGCCTTCGACAAGATGCACGACGGCACGGTTCTGCGTTCGGTGGTGGAACTCTGATGGCGGCGCGGGTGGAACACCTCGTCACGTCGGGAACGTTCTCCCTCGACGGTGGCACCTGGGATGTCGACAACAATGTGTGGATCGTGGGCGACGACGACGAGTGTGTGATCATCGACGCTCCCCACGACGCGGACGCCATCGTGGCCCAGGTCGCCGGGCGCACCGTCCGGGCGATCTTGCTCACCCACGCCCACGACGATCACATCCGGGTGGTGCGCATCCTTGCCGACGCCGTGGACGCCCCGATCCATCTGCACGAGGACGACCGCGTGCTCTGGGACATGGTGTTCCCCGACCGTGGCCCGGACCACTCGATCAGTGACGGTGACACCTTCGAGGTGGCAGGAGCGACGCTGGAGGCCCTGCACACACCTGGCCACTCACCCGGATCGGTCTGCTTCCTTCTCGAGGAGGCCGGCACGGTCTTCACGGGCGACACGCTCTTCCAGGGAGGGCCGGGAGCCACCGGGCGGTCGTACAGCGACTTCCCGACCATCATCGAGTCCATCCGGACGAGGCTGCTCACCCTGCCGCCGGAGACCGTCGCCCGGCCCGGCCACGGGGACAGCACGAGCATCGGTGAAGAGGCTCCCCACCTCGAGGAATGGATCCAGCGGGGCCACTGACGCCCTCCCTCGAGCGTCCCGCCCTCAGCAGGGGCGGGACGTCTCGGGGTCCCGCAGATGGACGACGGCGCCGTAGGCCGCCAGCAGTGCGTCCTGGACGACGTCGACACTCACGCCTGGAACGAGATCGTCCGCTGCACCTGCCGTAGCGGGCTGCCACGAGAGGTCCAGTGCGGCATAGACATCGGTGAGTACGGAGCGTAGCGGGGCTGCGTTCTCGACGACCACCACGGAGGAGAACAGCCAGGCTCCCGCGATGACGCGCTGTGCTGTTCCCACGAGTTTGATCGTCGGCACCCCGCCCGTTCGGCCATGGACACTGAACTCGCCGGCGCAGTACTCCCCCGGTACCTCCCCGACACCGGCATCCAGCCCGACGCCGGTCAGCACCCCCGCGAAGAAGTCACCGAAAGCGGCGAAACGACCGCGGGTCCTGGCAACGGCGTCGGCTGCCGGTTCGATGTGGTCGACGACGAGACACCCGGCGTGGTAGGCAGCGGCGCGACCGCCCGCTCTACGGATCAGCGGTTCGAAGCCGTGGGCTCTCGAGGCGGTTTCGGCCCGGCGGAACCCGTCAAGGCGTGCATCCCGCTGACCGAAGGCGACGGTGGGGCTCGGCCGGTAGAGGCGCAGGGTCGCTGGACGGGTACCGACTGCTACCTCACGCAAGAGCTCGAGGCCCCGGTCTAGTTCGGCCGCTGCATCGTGCGCGGGTGGATCGATGGTGAGGCTCAGCTCCTTCTCGCCGCCCCAGGGAGTACTCATGGGTCCATCGTAGGCAGCGGGAAACGCCGCCCCCGCATCCTTCGGTCTCGCCGCCCTGACGGATCGGCAGGTGGCTACAGAGGCATCTCCGGATCGAGCTGGTGCCAGTCCGGAGCAGGATGTCCACGTGCTGCAGAGGTCAGGATCCCTGTGCGTTCAGGGGATCGGACATGAGATCGCCGCTTTCGTCACGCTGGTGGTGCCGGAACCGCGCTCGCCTCGTCCAGTGGACCAGCACCAGTCCAGCGACCGCTGCTCCCGCGCCACCGACGGCGAGATCCCCGATGGTGTCGTCATAGCCCACGATGATCGCATCACTGAAGAATGTGTGTGCCATCCACTCCCCGAATTCCCAGAGCACTGC
>JARIBG010000089.1 GCA_029257465.1 Arthrobacter sp.
CGGAGCAGAAGAGTTCATGGAGCCTCCTGTCGGATTCGAACCGACGACCCCCGCTTTACAAGAGCGGTGCTCTGGCCAACTGAGCTAAGGAGGCATGCTGGTGGTGCCGGCTCCACGCCGTCGTGCCGGTCGAGGAGCGAGCGCGAGTGCTCCACTAGGGTAGCCCAGCGGCTCGCACGGCGGGAAATCAGGCGCGGGAAATCAGTCGGGGGAGATCAGTCGCGCCCGTCGAGGTGTTCCTGGACCACCGTGTCGAAGTCCGACACCGCATTTGGGACCGGCTCGCCGTCGACGTACACGGTGGGTGTGCCTGACACGGCGGCCGCCTTCGCCGCCTCCGTCGTGTATTTCACCCAGGGGCGGAAGGTGCCGTTCTCCACACAGCTGTCGATATCGCCGGCGCCGGCGTCGTCCGCGAGCGCGAGCAGACCGGCGTCGTCGAGGTCCCCTTCCCCGTGTCGCTCGTACAGGCGCTGGTTGAAGGCGAGGAAGGCCTCCGGCGTGGTGTCCGCGACGCACGCGGCGGCGTTGGCGCCACGGGAGGAGTAGTCGGTGCTGCTGTTCCGATCAAGGTATGCGACCGTGCGGTACTCGAAGGTGATGTCTCCGGCGTCGAGCCAGGATCGGATCTGCCCGGCATGGCGTGTCTCGAAATCGGCGCAGAAGACGCAGTTGACGTCCACATAGGCCACGACCTGCACGGGGCCGTCGTCTCTCGCCGCGACACCGTCGGGGATGGTCCCCTCGGCCACCGGGTCGTCCGGCAGCACGGCGAGGTCGACGTCGTCCGCCCGCGCCTGCTCCAGGTCGGTCGGCGACACCAGCGTGATGCCGCCCTGCTCGTTCCCGCCTCGCGGCGCCGGCCCCGCATCGGGAACCGTGCCCCGCACACTGTTCACCACGACGACGGCGACGACCGCGACGATGACGAGGACGGCCAGCACGACGCCCCACCTGGCGAGCAGAGCGTTGCGGCGGGCCCTGCGCTCCCGCTCCTCACGGGCCAGTCGTTCCGTCTCACGGGCTGCCCTCGTACGTTCGGCCTTGGTCGGCCTGCGGGCGGATGCGGGGGCCATCGGTCCTCTTCAGCGGTAGTAGCGGATCTTCCTGATCCCTCAGCCTAGCCACCCGTGAGCCGCACCTGCCCCGACCGGTAGGGGACCGAGCGGATAGAGTCGGTGCGGAAACCACCTACTGCGATGGAGCCAGTTTTGAGTGCAGCACAGCCTTCCACCACTCCGGGCGTCACACCCTCGTTCTCCGCGCCGGGACAGTCCGGGGAGTTCGAATTCATCGTCGTCTCCAACAGGCTGGCGGTGGACCGCGTCGTCGACGAGTTCGGCGAGAGCTCCTGGCGGCGCTCCCCGGGAGGTCTCGTGACGGCGCTGGCCCCGGTCATGGCGAAGGCGGACGGGGCGTGGGTGGGCTGGCACGGAGCCCCCGACGAGACGCTCGAGGCCTTCGACGAGGCGAACATGCGACTCGTGCCCGTGCCGCTGAGCGAGGAGGAGGTGGAGCTGTACTACGAGGGGTTCTCCAACGCCACGCTCTGGCCGCTCTACCACGACGTCATCGCGTCTCCGGAGTTCCACCGCACCTGGTGGGACTCCTATCAGCGGGTCAACGAACGGTTCGCAGCGGCCGCGGCCTCCGTGGCAGCCGAGGGCGCCACCGTGTGGGTGCAGGACTACCAGCTCCAGCTGGTCCCGAAAATGCTCCGGCAGGCCCGGCCCGATCTGAACATCGGATTCTTCAACCACATCCCGTTCCCGCCGCTGGAGATCTACGCACAGTTGCCCTGGCGCCGGCAGGTCATCGAGGGCCTCCTCGGAGCGGATCTCATCGGCTTCCAGCGGCCGAGCGACGCCAGCAACTTCCTGCGCTGCGTCCGGCGCTTCACGGGTCATACGATCAAGTCCCAGCAGGTCCAGGTCCCTGCGGACGAGAACGGCTCACCGGCCTACGTCTCGCGCGCCGAGGCCTTCCCCATCTCCATCGATACCGCGTCGATCGCGGAGCTGGCGCAGCGACCCGACGTGATCGAGCGCTCGAAGGAGATCCGCAGCGAGCTCGGGGACCCCGAGCACATCCTGCTCGGGGTGGACCGCCTCGACTACACCAAGGGCATCGGCCATCGGCTCAAGGCGTACGGTGAACTGCTCGACGACGGCGACCTCACCGTCGAGGACGCCGCGCTCATCCAGGTGGCCAGCCCCAGCCGCGAGCGGGTGGAGCAGTACAGACTGCTGCGCGAGGACATCGAGGGCGCCGTGGGCAGGATCAACGGCACCCACGACACCATGAAGAACACGGCCGTCCGCTATCTCCATCACAGTTACCCGGTGGAGGAGATGGTGGCGCTGTACCTGGCCGCCGACGTCATGCTCGTCACCGCACTGCGCGACGGGATGAATCTCGTGGCGAAGGAGTACGTCGCCGCGCGCACCACGAATACCGGCACGCTGGTCCTGAGTGAGTTCGCAGGCGCGGCCGACACCCTGCGCCAGGCGATCCTCGTCAATCCGCACGACATCGACGGTCTCAAGAGCGCCATCGTCGAGGCGGTCGGCATGCCGCGGGCCGAGGCCATGCGGCGGATGCGGCTGATGCGCCGCCAGGTGAGCCAGAACGACGTCGAGCGCTGGTCCCGGTCCTTCCTGGACGCACTCCAGGCGAAGGGCAAGGACCATGGCGCTTGAGCCGTCCCTGGCCTCCGCCCTGCACGTCCTCGCTGCCACCGGGGAACTCCTGGTGGCACTGGACTTCGACGGAACCCTCGCACCCCTGGTGGAGCGCGCGGAGGATGCCCGCGCCCTGCCCGCGTCGGCTGCGGCCCTGCGCGCGCTGACGGAACTTCCCGGCACGACGACGGCGCTGATCTCCGGTCGGGCCCTCGACAGCCTCCGGGCGGCAGCCGATCCGCCCGCCGAGACGCTCCTGATCGGCAGTCACGGCGCCGAGACCTGGACCGGGCCCGACGCCGCTCCCCTGTCGCTGACCCAGGAGCACACAGAGCTCCTGACCCGCGCGGTCGCCGTCGTGGAACGGGTTGTCGGCGCGCACGAGGGTACGCGCATCGAGTTGAAGCCGGCCGGCGTCGTCCTCCACACCCGCACCGCGGACGACCAGATCGCTGCAGCAGCCGTCACAGCCGCCCGTACGGACCTCGCGGAGCTCGAGGGCCTGAGGCTCACGGACGGCAAGCGCGTGCTGGAGATCTCCGTGCTGGACGCCGACAAGGGTCAGGGTCTGGCCGTCCTGCGTCGGGTCTCCGGTGCAACAGCTGTCCTGTTCGCGGGCGACGACGTCACCGACGAGGACGCCCACAGGACCCTGGGGCCGGACGACGTCGGCGTGAGGATCGGCGCCGGTGAGACCGCAGCCGCGTTCACCGTGGAGGATCCGGTCGCCTTCTCGGAGGTCCTGCAGGAGCTGGTGCGGCTCCGCGGATCAGGTGCGACCGGCTAGCGAACGTGTCATACTGCCCATGCGCGTCATCACCGCCGGTGACCATACGCGGCACAACTGAATATCCTCCATTCACTACGGATCGTCGGGCACGTACCTGCCCGTGAAAAGGAACCCCCCATGGCAACTGTGACGTTCGACCAGGCAACACGGGTGTACCCGGGCACCGAGAGGCCCGCCGTCGACAAACTCGACATCGAGATCGCCGACGGGGAGTTCCTCGTCCTCGTCGGACCCTCAGGCTGCGGGAAGTCCACGTCCCTGCGTATGCTCGCGGGCCTCGAGGACGTGAACGCCGGACGCATCCTCATCGGTGACCGCGACGTCACCGATGTTCCCCCGAAGGATCGCGACATCGCGATGGTCTTCCAGAACTATGCGCTGTACCCGCACATGTCGGTCGCCGACAACATGGGCTTCGCGCTGAAGATCGCCGGCGTCTCGAAGGAGGAGCGCGCGGAGCGGGTCCGTGAGGCCGCGAGGCTCCTCGACCTCGAGGACTTCCTGGACCGCAAGCCGAAGGCACTCTCCGGCGGCCAGCGCCAGCGCGTCGCCATGGGACGTGCCATCGTGCGTAATCCTCAGGTGTTCCTCATGGACGAACCGCTGTCGAACCTGGACGCGAAACTGCGGGTGCAGACCCGCACCCAGATCGCCTCGCTGACCCGCCGACTCGGTGTCACCACGGTCTACGTCACGCACGACCAGGTCGAGGCCATGACCATGGGCGATCGCGTCGCCGTGCTCAAGGACGGACTGCTCCAGCAGGTGGACTCGCCGCGCAATCTCTACGATCGTCCCAAGAACGTCTTCGTGGCAGGTTTCATCGGCTCTCCCGCGATGAATCTGCTGGAGCTCCCGGTGACCGACGACGGCGTGGTCTTCGGAGGAATCACCTACCCTGTTCATCGCGACATCCTGAGCTCAGCCGGGGGCAGCACCGTCACCCTCGGGGTGCGACCCGAGGATCTGGTGATCAGCGCCGACGGTGAGGGCTTGCAGGTCGCGGTCGACGTCGTCGAGGAACTCGGCGCCGACGCCTACATCTACGGTCACACCACACTCGACGGCAGGGACTACGACATGGTGGTGCGTGTGGACGGCCGGCGTCCGCCGATGAAGGGCGACACCGTGCACGTCCGGCCCGAACAGGGCCATGTTCATCTGTTCGACACCACGAACGGCCTGCGCCTGGCAGATACCGTGTAGCGCAGACAGCAGACAGCAGACAGCAACGACCAGCGGCGCGCCGCCGGGATCTCCCTCGAGACCCGGTGGCGCGCCGTCCGCGTCTGGTGTGACGACTACGCTGGGAGGAGCCCCTCTGCCGCCCCGCCAGGAAGACAGCACCATGAGCGAGACCCCGGACGCCCAGTGGCGTGATGAGCCGACGGACTATGCCCAGACCGGCAAGCTTCCCCGGCTCCGGTCGACGGCGTCGGGGACGCCCACGCTGGGCTCCCTCAACATCACCGCCGCAGCGACGGATCCCGAGCTGCTCGATCTTCCCTGGCACATCGCTCTCGAGCACTGGCCCGCCAGCGCCCTCGCCGCCCTCCCCCGTGGTATCTCCCGGCACGTGGTGCGCTTCGCCCACTTCGGCGGATCCGTGATCGCCGTCAAGGAGACGAGCGAGCACATCGCCCGCCACGAATACCACATGCTGCGGAAGCTGCGGCGCCTCGACGTCCCGTGCGTCGAACCGGTCGCCGTGATCTCGGGTAGATCGACCTCGGAGGGTGAGGAACTCGATCCCGTACTCGTGACCCGGCACCTGAAGTTCTCCCTCCCCTACAGGGCACTGTTCTCGCAGACCCTCCGCCGCGACACCCTGACCCGCCTCATCGACGCCCAGGCGCTGCTCCTCGTGCGGCTGCATCTGATCGGCTTCTACTGGGGCGACGTATCCCTCTCCAACACACTCTTCCGTCGCGACGCCGGATCCTTCGCGGCCTACCTCGTCGATGCCGAGACCGGTGAGCTCTATCCCGAGCTGTCGGTGGGTCAGCGTGAGTACGACCTCGAGATAGCCCGCGTGAACATCGCAGGAGAGCTGATGGACCTCGCCGAGGGCGGACTCATCGAGGAGAAGGTGGATCCGCTGGCCACGAGTGAGCTGATCATGGACAGCTATCGCCGGCTCTGGAGCGAGCTCACGGAGCAGGAATCCTTCGAACTCGGGGAACGCTGGCGCGTGGGAGCCCGCATCCGCCGCCTCAACGATCTCGGGTTCGACGTCGAGGAGTACGCGATCAGGACCGCGGCGAACGGCACCCAGATCCAGTTGCAGCCCAAGGTGGTCGACGCCGGACACCACAGTCGCCGCCTGCTCCGCCTCACCGGGCTCGACGCCCAGCAGAACCAGGCCCGGCGCCTGCTCAACGATATGGACGCCTACCGGGTGGACAACAACCCGGACCTGGACGAGGACTTCAGCGCACATCTGTGGGTCAAGGAGGTCTTCGAGCCGATCGTCAGGGCGGTACCGCGGGACCTGAGCGGCAAGCTCGAGCCCGCGGAGGTCGTCCACGAGGTGCTCGAACACCGGTGGTACATGTCCGAGCGCGAGGACCGGAACGTGCCGCTGGCCGAGGCAGTCCAGTCCTACCTCGACGACGAACTCAGACATCGGCGCGACGAGGCGGAGATCATGCTGACAGCCGATGCGAGGACCATCGGCATCGACGGCGATGCCGACTATCAAAGCACGTAGGTAGCTATGAGAAGGGCCGGCAGCCTCGTGGCTGCCGGCCCTCATTTCAACACGGGGTCATGGGCATTCGGTGGGAGCGCCCTGCACTGTAACTGCTGTTCCCGACGGTAGACCGTCGCAAGCCTCGATGAGCTGTTGCGCGAACTCGGCAACTGCAATACCGAAGATGATCGCCAGGATCGTCCCCACGATGGTCAGGATGGCACCGATGATGATGCCGGCGAGAGCCAGCCCGTTACCCATGCCCGCCTTCCGCGACTTCACGAACGCGACGATGCTGATGATCAGCCCGACGGGCGCGATGAAGATCGCGAGGATGAAGCCCACGATCCCGAGGACCCTGCCCGGATTCTCTACGGGCTGGCCCTGGTAGTTCTGCTGTCCTGGGTAAGTGGGCATCCCTGCATCCGGGGTACCGTACGGCGAGGGGCTCTGTTGACCGTAGGGCGACGCACTCTGCTCCCCGTAGGGCGAGGTGGTCTGTTCACCGTACGCGGGCTGATTCTGGCCGTACTGCGGTTGATTCTGTCCGTAGGGCGAGCTGCCCTTCGAGCCTGGTGCGTTGTCACTCATGATGCCCCCAAGGGATG
>JARIBG010000075.1 GCA_029257465.1 Arthrobacter sp.
GTTCCACACGCTGGGGGGAGAGGACTGGTCCGTGGTCGACGGCGTCGCCACCCACTGACCGCTGCCTGACGAAGAAGGGCCCCGGACCGCGAGCGGTCCGGGGCACTTCTTCACTGAACTCTGTGTCGTCCAGCTCAGATGTAGAGTGCCGGATCCACGTACTCCGCGGGGTCCACGGCCGGCTGCCTCTCGCGGCGTGAGTCCCGGTGCCGGAAGGTTGCGGGTATCCCCGTGACGATCGAGTCCTCAGGGGTGTCCTTGACGACGACGGCGTTGGCGCCGACAGCGCTTCCGGCGCCGATGGTGATGGGGCCGAGCACCTTCGCTCCGGCTCCGATCGTCACCCGGTCACCGATCGTGGGGTGCCGCTTCACCTTCTCGAGTGATCTGCCGCCGAGGGTCACGCCCTGGTAGAGCATCACGTCGTCGCCGATCTCGGCCGTGCTGCCGATCACGATCCCCATGCCGTGGTCTATGAAGAACCGCCGCCCGATCGTCGCCGCCGGGTGGATCTCCACTCCCGTGAGGGTCCGTGTGAGCTGGGACAGGGCGCGGGCCGGGAAGCGCAGCTGCTCGGTCCTCCACATGCGATGCGTGAGCCGATGCATCCAGATGGCGTGCAGACCCGAGTACACGGTGGTCGTCTCGATCGGCCCGCGGGACGCCGGGTCGTGCGTGCGCGCGGTCCCGAGATCCTCGCGCAGTCGTTCCAGGAAGCCCACGAGGGATCCTCTCAGGTCAGGGGTCGTGATGGCATGGACGCCGTCCGGCAGGGTCAGCCGCGGATGTCGTCGAAGAGCACCGTGGAGATGTAGCGCTCGCCGAAGTCGCATACGATGGCCACGATGAGCTTACCGGCGTTCTCCGGCCGCTTGGCGAGTTCCAGGGCGGCCCAGACGATGGCGCCCGAGGAGATACCCCCGAGGATGCCCTCCTGGGTCCCGAGCTCCCGCGCCACACGGACGGAGTCCTCCACCGTGGCATCCAGAACCTCGTCATAGGCGTCGCGGTCGAGGTTCTCGGGCACGAAGTTCGCCCCGAGGCCCTGGATCTTGTGCGGGCCGGGGGCGCCGCCGTTGAGGATGGGGGAGTCGGCGGGCTCCACCGCGATGATCTGCACGCCGGGCTTGCGCTCCTTGAGCACCTGGCCCACACCCGTGATGGTTCCTCCGGTGCCCACCCCGGCCACGAAGATGTCGACCTCGCCGTCGGTGTCCTCCCAGACCTCTTCCGCCGTGGTGGTGCGGTGGATCGCAGGATTGGCCGCGTTCGCGAACTGCTGCGCCCAGATGGCGTTCTCCGTGGTCGCCACGATCTCCTTGGCGCGATCCACGGCGCCACGCATGCCCTCCGAACCCGGCGTCAGGATGATCTGGGCACCGTAGGCGCGCAGCATGACGCGGCGCTCCGTCGACATGGTCTCCGGCATGGTCAGGATCACCTTGTACCCGCGGGCAGCTCCGACCATGGCCAGCGCGATCCCGGTGTTGCCCGAGGTGCCCTCGACGATCGTCCCGCCCGGACGCAGCGCGCCGGCCTTCTCCGCGGCGTCCACGATGGCCACCCCGATACGGTCCTTGACGCTGTTGGCCGGATTGTAGAACTCGAGTTTGACGGCGACCTCCGCGTCGAGGCCTTCGGTGAGCCGGTTCAGCCGGACGAGGGGGGTCCGGCCGACCAGTTGGGTGACGTCGTCGTAGATCTTTGCCATGCGGGGCCTACCTGTTCTGCTCGAGGGGTGTACAGGGAACGGCACGAGGGCGCTGCCGCCCTCGTGCCGGTACTACTGCGCTCAGGCGGCCAGCCACTGCGCGTGCTGCTTGCGCGCCTTCGACAGCTTCGGGTCGATGATCACCTGGCAGTACCCCTGTTCGGGATGCTTCGCGTAGAAGTCCTGGTGTACGTCCTCGGCCACGTGGAACTCCGAGAGCCGGCTCACCTCCGTGACGATCGGGTTCTTCCAGTTGGCCTGGTGTCTGCGGATGGACTCCTCGAACAGTTCCTGCTGCGCGGCATCCTGGTAGTAGAGGACGCTGCGGTACTGCGTGCCGACGTCGTATCCCTGCCGGTTCAGCGTGGTGGGGTCGTGCGAGACGAAGTAGAGGTCGAGGATGACGTCCTCGGGGATGACCGTCTCGTCGAACGTCACGGCAACCACTTCGGCGTGGCCGGTCATGCCCGAGCAGACGGAGTCGTAGTCGGGATGCCTGGTATGACCACCGGTGTAACCCGAGACAACCTCGGTCACTCCGCGTGTCTTCCGGTAAAGGGCGTCGAGGCACCAGAAGCAGCCTCCTCCAAGTACAAATGTCTTCATATCTGTCTCAATGCGCCACCGACCCCGAAGATTCCCGTCCGGAATCAGCCTGCGGTGAACACCGGGGGACACCGGGGGAACGCCGGGGAGACAGAGGCGGAACGCCGGGGAGACAGAGGCAAAACACCAGAGGATTGGTGACACCGGGCCGGGAGCGGGTATGACTGGGGCATGGACCAGCATCAGCACGACGACGCGCGAGCCGCTGCCGCATTGACGGTGGGGGACGTACTCGCTGCCGTCCACGAGCTGTGGCCGGAGGTGCTCGCCGAGGGCTGGGACGCCGTCGGTCTCGTCGCAGGTCGACCGGACAGCGAGGTGGAGCGGATCCTGTTCGCGGTCGATCCGACGGCGGCCGTGCTCGACGAGGCGCTGGCCTGGGGCGCGACGATGATCGTCTCGCATCATCCGCTGCTCCTGAAGCCCGTCTCGAGCGTCGCGGCGTCGGGCTTCAAGGGGGAGGCCGTCCACCGGCTCATCGAGGCCGGGTGCGCCCTGGTCACGGTCCACACCAACGGTGACAGCGCCGTGGGAGGGGTTTCCGATGTCCTCGCCGATGCCCTCGGCCTGCGCGACGTCGAACCCCTCGCGCCGACCGGTGGGGGATCGCCCGAGGAGGGTATCGGGCGCGTGGGCGAGCTCGCAGGACCGCAGTCCCTGGCGGATTTCGCCGCGCTGGTCTTCTCGATCCTGCCGGCCGTGGCCGGGGGCGTCCGGGTGGCGGGGGACCGGAACGCACTCGTGCGCCGGGTCGCAGTGTGCGGCGGGGCCGGGGACTCACTCTTCGACCAGGTCCGTGCGAGCGGGGCCGATGTCTTCGTCACGGCGGATCTGCGTCATCACCCGGCCTCCGAGGTCAGGGAGGCCGCCGGCAAGGGCACCCCCTACCTGATCGACGTGTCCCACTTCGGCAGCGAGTGGCTCTGGCTCACCCCGGCTGCCGCCGCGCTGCGCCACGTCCTCGCCGGTCGGGGCTTCGCGCCCGACATCCGCGTCAGCACGGTGAACACCGACCCCTGGGACTTCGTCCTGACGCCAGGGCACTGACGGGCCTCCTCCCCGGGGTGTGGCCTAGGCTTGGAGCGGCGTCCGCGTCCCGTCGTCGTCCCCCATCCGTTCCCATCCCGGAGGTTTACCATGGCCAAGGCTGCACCCGAGGAACAACTCCGCCTGCTCGATCTGCAGGCACTGGACTCGAGCCTCAATCTGCTCCTGCGCCAGGCCACGGCTGCCCGCGGCAATCCCGCGTTCGGCAGCGTGGCTTCCCGCGTGGCGGAGGTCGACGCCGAACTCGTGCGGGTCGAGACCGAGCTGGGCGATCTCGAACGCGAACTGACCCGCGCCGAGGACGAGGTCCAGTCCGTCGTGGATCGCCTGGAGCGCGACGAGAAGCGGCTGGGCAGCGGTACCGGCACCGCGAAGGACCTCACGGCACTGCAGCACGAGGTTGAATCGCTGACGAAGCGGCGGTCCGATCTCGAGGACGTCGAGCTGGACGTCATGGAGCGCGTCGAGGCAGCACGCTCCGCCCAGGCCGAGGTCCGGGAGCGGACGGACGGCGTGCGCGCCGAACTCGCCGGCCTCGAGGAGGCCCGCGATACCGAACTCGCCGACATCGAGGAGCGGCGCTCGCAGCTGCAGGCCCAGCGCGACGAGCTCGCCGCCACCTTCGACGCCGGACTCCTGGGCCTCTACGAGCGCATCCTCGCCCGACGCGGCGTCGGGGCAGCCAGGCTCTTCCACGGCAAGTCCGAGGGCTCGGGCATGCAGCTGAGTCCCGGTGACCTCCGGGACATCTCGGGTGCCGCGCCGGACGACGTCGTACTGTGCCCGGACTCCGGGTGCATCCTGGTCCGTTCCGCCGATTCAGGGAACCAGCAGCCGTGACCGACCAGCAGCTGTTCGATTCCGCTGACCCGCACGAGTCCGGGGAGCCGGGTCCTGGCAGCCCGGGTGGAGCGGGCCGGCGCCTGATCGTCGAGGCCGACGGCGGTTCCCGCGGTAACCCGGGTCACGCCGGTTACGGCGCACTGGTCCGCGATGCCGAGTCGGGCAGGATCCTGGTGGAGAAGGCGGCCTACATCGGCAAGGCCTCCAACAATGTCGCCGAGTACTCGGGTCTGGTCGCCGGACTCGAACTGGCACGCGAGATCAACCCCCGGGCGATCGTCCACGTGAAGATGGACTCCAAGCTCGTCGTCGAGCAGATGTCCGGCCGCTGGAAGATCAAGCACGCGGACATGCGGGTCCTGGCCGATCAGGCACGGAAGGTACTGGCACCGCAGCAGGTGAGCTACGAGTGGATCCCGCGTGAGCGCAACAGGGATGCCGATCGGTTGTCCAACGAGGCGATGGATGCCGGGATGGCCGGCGTGGACTGGGAGCCCCGGAACGGGCGCGCGGCGGATCGGCAGACGGACCCGGCGACCGCTGTGACTCGAGGAACCGAGGCACCGGTCGCCGAGACCGCTGCCGGGCAGCCGCAGCGTACGGCGGCGGGCCTCCATCACCTGGAGGTGTGGACGGCCGATCTGGCCGGGGCTCAGGCAAGCCTCGGCTGGCTGCTCGAACGCCTGGGTCTGTCGCAGCGGGACTCCTGGACCGGCGGAGCGAGCTACGGCTCCGACACGTTCTACATCGTTCTCGAGAGCGGTCCGGATGTCGCGGCGGGCGGGCATGTACGCCGTCGTCCCGGGGTGAACCACCTCGCCTTCCGCGCGGGTTCGCGGGCCGACGTCGACCTGCTGGCACGCCGCGCGGCCAGTCACGGCTGGTCGCTCCTGTTCGCGGACAGGCATCCCTTCGCCGGCGGCGCGGACCACTACGCCGCGTATCTCGAGAACGCCGAGGGTTTCGAGGTGGAACTGGTGGCGGACTGATCAGCCATCCTTCAGGGGCGCCGGGCAAGTTCCTGGTGGGATCAGTCGAGCAGGATGTCCAGCTGCGCCGGCCTGAGCGTCGTTGCCGGAGTCAGCTCCGCAGCCCACTTCTCCCGCGTCACCGTCAGCAGGGCCGCCGGGCTGGCCGGGGGCGTCCCGCGGCGGGTCAGCAGATGTCGCGCAAGCTCTCCCCGGGTACGCTTGGCGAAATGTGACACCACCGTCCTGACGCCCCCGCGTAGCTGGAACACGCTCACCACGGCGCTCTGCTCGGGCGGTGCAGCCCACGCAGCGGCGTAGGTGCTGGAGCGGCAGTCCACGACGAGCCCGTCGCCGGCGTGCCGGGTGAGCGGGGCTGCCAGATGCGGCTTCCAGTACGTTGCCAGGCGGCCGGTACCCGGCAGGTCCACAGCCATCGACAGGCGGTAGGCGGGGATCCGGTCGCCGAACCCGAGGGCTCCCCACAGGCCCGAGATCACCACGCACTGACTGCGCGCCCTGCGCTTCTGCACCGGCGTCATGCTCGCGTAACCGAGCGCCTCGTACAGTACGCCGGAGTAGATGCTGTGGGCGGCGCTCGCGGGCGCGGCGTCGAGCGCGAGATTCCGCTGTACGTCCGCGGCGAGGGAAGGGCCCACCCCGAGAACGGAGTGGGCGTCGCCTGCTGCGCTGGCCCTCCGCAGGCCCTCGAGGACGACTCTGCGGGCATCGTTCAGTTCGGGGAACAGGAGATCGTCCCAGCGGACCGGTGCGCCCGTGCGGGCGGGGGACTTGCCCTCGGAGGGCGGGAGCAGGATCAGCACCGATCAACCCTATCCAATGCCGGGGCCCGTTCCGTGAGCGGTAGGACGGCAGGTGTCACGACCTCACAGGTCGATACATCTAGGATGGACAGTGGATGGGTCGACCAGGCGGCCGCGTTGGACGGTGCCGAGGCACCCGATCCACCGAGGAACGTCCGGGCTCCGCAGGGCAGGGTGGTGGGTAACGCCCACTCGGGGTAACCCGCAGGCCAGTGCCACAGAAAAGAGACCGCTTCCTGCTCAGCCTTCAAGACTGAGCAGGGAGTAAGGGTGAAACGGTGGTGTAAGAGACCACCAGCGCGCCGGGTGACCGGCGCGGCTCGGTAAACCCCACCCGGAGCAAGGCCAGACAGTGCGCGATCGAGGGCTGCCCGCCCGAGTGCACGGGTAGGCCGCTGGAGGGCGTCGGCAACGGCGTCCGTAGATGGATGGCCGCCACTCGCGTGCCGGCAACGACGCGCGATGACAGAACCCGGCGTACCGGTCGGCCCATCCCTCGAAACCCTTTCGACGAAGACCCGTCGGCGCGTCGCGCAGGCGTCCACACCCCACGAATGCCTACTCTGTGAAGACCGCCGCGGGTCTCACACCTACGCGCGTGACGGTACGAACGGGCCGGCCTGCCGCTGGGGACCTCGGGGCCGGCTCGTTCATCCCTCGTCCTGAGGACGGCGCCCCGGTCCACCGCGAAGCGCAGGTCACACCTCCGGCGTACGGGAGTAGCACTGGAGGGTCCCTGATCGTCAAGGCTCTCGGAAGTTTCGTCGCAGGTTGTGCGCATCCGCGCAGCCGACGGCGCTCGGCTCGGTTAGGGTGATCCGATGGTTGCTGGGGGCATCAAAAAGAAGAATCTGTTCGCGCGGAACGGTAATTTCCGCGCTCTGCTCGTATCGAGCACCTCGGGAGTGCTGGGGAATGCGATCGCTGCAGTGGCGCTGCCGGTGATTGCCGCCGTGGAACTCGAGGCCAGCAATTTCGCCGTCGCCGCTCTGGCCGGGATGACCTTTCTGCCCTGGCTCCTGTTCGGTCTGCTCATCGGCGTCTGGGTGGATCGGTTGCCTCGCCGGCCTGTGATGCTCATTGCGCTCACCGTGCGCGTCCTCGTCCTCGCCCTCCTGCCGGTGGGGTACTGGCTGGGCTTCCTCAGTACCCCACTGCTCTTCGCGGTAGCCTTCGCCGCCGGTGTCGCGTCCGCCTTCTTCCAGCTCGCGGATGCGGCCCTGGTGCAGCAGGCAGTGACGCCGGACGAGCTCATGGAGGGCAATGGTTTGATCACCGGGGCAGGGGCTGCGTCCGATGCGGCCGGCCGATCCGCTGCGGGGTGGCTGACGAGTGTCGCGGGAGCGTCCAACACCCTCATCCTGCAGGTTCTCACCTCGGTGGTGTCCCTCGCCGCCGTCTGGCGTCTGGAGGTCGACGAGGTCGTCGAACCGCGCAGTGATCACCGTATCTGGCGTGAGATGCTCGATGGTCTCCGCTACACGTTCAGCACCGCGCCCCTTCGGGCACTCCTGTTCAACGCCGCCCTGTGGAACCTCGGAGGCAATATCGCCGCCTCACTGCTGGTGCTGCTGGTACTGCGGACCCTGCAGGAGTCCGAGATCTGGCTCGGTCTGCTCCTGGCTGCGGCATCGGTCGGCGGGGCCGTCGGCGGCATCAGCTCGCACGCCATGGGCGAGAGATTCGGCTCCGGACCGCTGTGGCGCTGGTCGATGGTGCCGGGAGTCCTCGGGTACGCCTCGCTGCTGGTCCTGACGCCTGGCTGGGGGATGATCTGGGGTCTTCTAGGGATGTTCGTGATGGGCGCGTCGGTCGCCTGGAACATCGTGGTCGGCACGAGCTTCCGTCAGCGCGTCTGCCCGCCGGGCATGATGGGCCGGCTCGGGGCCGCCTCCAGGATGGTGAGCTGGGGGATGCTCGCCCTGGCCAGCTTCCTCGCGGGTATCCTCGCCGAGACGATCGGTATCCGGAGCGCCATCCTGGTCGGCGTCGTCATCGCGTGCTCGGCGCCGCTCGTGGCACTGCTGGGCCCGCTGCGGAGTATCAGGCGACTGGAGGACCTCGTCGAGGCACCGGCCGCCGACGAACCCGACCTGGACAGTGCCGCGAGTGCCTGAGCCGCCACCTGACCACGATCAGTGACCGAACGGGTCCGGGTCCACCCCGGGCATCCAGGTCAGACCCGGCACACCCCACGCATTGCTCCTGATGGTCCTGCGTGCCTTGCGCAGGTACCGGTCGCTGAGGCGGTCGACGAAGAGTCTGCCGTCCAGATGGTCGTACTCGTGCTGCATGCAGCGCGCGAACCAGCCCGTGGCCTCGAAGTCCACCGGTGCGCCGTCGCCGTCGACCCCCGTGACCCGTGCCCACTCGGCCCGTGCGAGCGGGAACGACTCTCCGGGGACCGACAGGCAGCCCTCCAAATCGTCCTCGGGATCGGGCTCGGACCCGGGTACCTTGGAGGTCACGAGCGTCGGGTTCACGAGGACACCCCGTGGCGGGACGCCGTCTTCGTTCTCCATTCCGTACACGAAGATGCGCAGCCCCACGCCGATCTGCGGCGCAGCGAGGCCGACGCCGTTGGCCACGTCCATCGTCTCGAACATGTCCTCGATGAGAGTGCGCAGAACAGCATCGAACGTCTCGACGGGCTGGGCACGCCGATGCAGGACCGGCTCTCCGGTGATGGTGATGGGGTGGACCGTCACGGGTTCTACCTGCTCTGCGCGGAGCGGTCCGCGATCGAGCGTCCGATCGATTCGCGCATGATCTCGCTGGTGCCGCCGAAGATGGTCAGCAGGCGGGCGGCCAGAAAGGCCTGCGAGACCGGGTACTCGAGGATGTAGCCGTAGCCGCCGTGCAACTGGAGGCAGCGATCCGTGATCGATTTCGCCCGTTCGCTCGCCCACAGCTTGGCCTGAGCTGCCGCTTCGGGTGTCAGTGATCCCGCATTGAAGGCCAGCACCGACTGGTCGACGAAGGTCTCGGTGACCTCGACCTCCGTGAGGATGTCCGCGAGGACGTGCCGGGTGTTCTGGAAGTCCAGGACCCGCTCGCCGAAAGCGCTGCGCTCGGTGACGTAGCGTACGGTCTGCGCGTAGGTGGCCCGGGCCACAGCGGCGGAGGCGACGGCGATCCCCAGCCTGCCCTGAGGGATCTGTTCCAGGCTGTACCTCAGGCCCTGGCCCACCTCGCCCACCAGATCGGCACCGGGGACTCGGACGTTGTCGAAGAACAGCTCGGCCGTATCGGAGGCACGCAGCCCCATCTTGTCCAGCTGCCGGCCGGGCGTGTAGCCCTCGCCCTTGGACACCATGAAGAGCGAGAACGCGTCGCTGGAGCCGCGACCGGAACTGCCGTCGGTCCGCGCGAGCACGAGAGAGGCGTCCCCGCTGATGCCGTTGCCGATGAACACCTTCTGACCCGTGATGAGCCAGTCGTCGCCGTCGCGCACGGCCCTGGTGCGGATGCCGCGCAGGTCACTGCCGGCTCCGGGCTCCGTCCAGGCGCAGGAGGTCACGATCTCGCCGGAGACCATACCGGGAAGCCAGCGCTCCTTGAGATCCTGCGAGCCGTGGGCCAGCAGATGCGGCAGGACGAGGTCGTCGTGCAGGTGGAAGGCGAGCGCGACGGCGAGGTGGTTGCTCCGGGCGAACTCCTCGTCCAGCACCGTTCGGAACCGGTAATCGGGCATGCCGGCACCACCGAACTCCTCGGGAACGGCCAGGCCGAGCAGTCCCTGTTCACCCGCAGCGGTCCAGAGGGACCGGTCCATCATGTGCTGCTGGTCCCAGTCCGCGTAGTGCGGAGCGACGGCGCGCTCGTTGAACTCGCGGGCGACGTCTCGGAAGAGCTCGTGATCCTCTTCGAACACCGTGCGTTCCATGGCAGTGGTCCTTCGTGTTGTCGGCCGGGAGGGGCGGGCGGCACCAGACGTCCTGGGCTGTGGAGTGCCGGAGCCGGAAATGCGGATGCCGTCCCGGAGGATCTCCGGGACGGCATCCGCTGCCGGGAATACTGCCGGCATCCGAGGGTGAGTAACGGGGCTTGAACCCGCGACCTCCTGGACCACAACCAGGCGCTCTGCCAACTGAGCTATACCCACCACGTGTCTTCGCCGGCATCCCCGCGATACATCTCCTGCGGGGCTGTCAGCGGAAGGCAGCGGACACAAGTTTACACACTCGGGGAGGTAGTGCTGAATTCACCGGCCGACGTCGCTGCGGGGTGTGATCGTGTCGGCGATGGCCTTGCTGGTCGCGGAGTCCGGCCCGGGACTCGGAACGAAGACGGCAGCCCGGTAGTAGCGCAGTTCCCTGATCGAGTCCTCGATGTCTCCGAGGGCCCGGTGGCCGCCGCTCTTCGCGGGGGACTGGAAGTAGGCCCGGACGTACCAGCGGCGGGCGAGCTCCTTGATCGTCGAGACGTCGATCACGCGGTAGTGGAGGTGGTCGACGACGCGCGGCATGTCACGGACGAGGAAATTGCGGTCGGTCCCGATCGAGTTCCCGGCGAGCTGCGCCTTGCGAGGTTCCGGGACCAGGGCCGTGATGTACTCGAGCACCTTGGTTTCGGCGTCCGCCATGGTGATGCCGTCGTCGAGCTCCTCGAGCAGGCCCGACGTCGTGTGCATCTGACGGACGAAATCTCCCATCTGGGCGAGGGCCTCCGGCGTCGGCTTGATCACGATGTCCAGCCCGTCGTCGAGGATGGTGAGCTCCGCGTCGGTGACCACGACGGCGACCTCGATCAGGGCGTCGTGAACCAGATCCAGTCCTGTCATCTCGCAGTCGATCCACACGATGCGTTCACTTGATATCGGCATCCGACCAATGTACCTTCGGGATCCCCTGAGGCGGGGACGGTGTCGCCGGTCCGATCAGGGCGGACACCGCCGGTGCGGCAGGTCATTATGCGGCTCCGATGCTAATATTCCAACAGCTTGCCCAGGCCTGCGCGATGATGCGGGTGTGCTGTGCACTGCCCGAAGGCACCGTCGCACGACGGCGTCGACACGATCATTTCGTTCCGCTTGCCACGACGCAGGCGTGTCGTTCCACCACGAGCCTGCAGACGATTGGATCCTCCCTATGACCGCCCAGGTCCCGAGCATCGAGGTCGAGACTCCGGTGGGTCGGAACCGCCCGAACATCGCCATCGTGCAGGGGTTCGTCGGTTCCCTGATGATGTGGATGGGATCGCTGGGAGTGGGCTGGCTCTCCCTGGCTTCCGCGGAGCTCAGGCGCAACCCGGTCATCATGTGGCTTCGTTTCGAGCCGCCCGGGTCCCTGCTGTCCGTTCTCCTCCTGGCGTTCGGCGGGATGCTCCTCATCCGGTCGTGGCTGCGTCTCGGCCAACGGCTCAACGGCTGGGGCGAAGGCACGCGCCGCTACGTGCTGAGGGCGATCATCGCGTGGACCGTCCCACTCGCGGTGGCTCTGCCGCTGTTCAGCCGGGACGTGTTCGCGTACATCGTGCAGGGCCAGGTCATGGTTGCCGGCCTGAATCCCTATGTGGACGGGTACTCCCAGATCTCCAACTATCTGCAGATCGGCGCCGACGACCTGTGGGCGCAGAGCCCCACACCCTACGGTCCGGTGTTCCTGTGGATCGAGGAGGGGATCGTGCGCATCACGGGTGGCGACCCGGATGCCTCGATCATCCTGTTCAGGGTCATCGCCCTCATCGGCGTGGGCCTGTGCGTCTGGATGGTCCCGAAGCTCGCCGAGCTCCACTCGGTGAACCCCACGCGGGCCCTGTGGCTGACCGCCGCGAACCCGCTGCTGCTGATCAACTTCGTCGCCGCCATCCACAACGACTCCCTCATGATCGGTCTCGCGCTCGCAGGGCTCTATCTGGCCGCGACGAAGCGGCCCGTGCTCGGTATCCTGTTGATCACGCTGTCGGTGGGTATCAAACCCATCACCCTGATCTTCCTGCCGTTCGTCGGTCTGCTCTGGGCAGGCAGGGGAGCCTCGTGGCCTCGGCGCTTCCTCTACTGGTTCATGACCGCGGCCCTGAGTCTCGGACTGCTGTGGATCATGGGTCTGATCAACACGTTCGGTTTCGGCTGGGTGGGAGCGCTGAGCACCCCGGGCAGTGTCTGGATCTGGTACGCCCCCGTCGGGTTCATCGGACTTGTCATCGCCACGCTGGGGAATGCGGTGGGCCTTCCGGGCTGGGGCATGGCGGATGTGTTCCATACCCTCGCGCGCGTGGGCTCGCTGGTCGTGATCGCCTACCAGGTCCTGCGCGGCGACCACAGTCATCTGGTGCGCCGGTTGGCCATCGCGTTCGCGGCGATCGTGTTCCTGGCGCCCATGATCCAGTCCTGGTACGTCGTCTGGCTCATCCCGCTGTTCGCCGTCACCGGAATCCGCGACGACTGGCAGGTGAAGTCCCTGTACTTCGCGGTCGCGTTCTTCATGGTGTACGCGATCACCGATCAGCTCGACATCTTCCCTTACTTCGGGTTCAGCCTGCTCATGGCTCGGATCGTGGCGGCCGTCGTGGCCCTCGCGTTCGCGCTGTATCTCGTCCTCTTCGACCGCAGTACCAAGGTCCTCTTCCGCAGGCGCGACGCCGCTCTGCCTCCCGGACAACAGCACTGATCCGGTCATGATGTCCCACGCACAGTGCAAGGCCGCGGCGGAACGGCAATACTGAGGACATGACCGATTCAGGAACGTATCACGGTGAATTCGAGATCACTGCCTGGGATGCGGAGGCCTACTCGGAGCCGGGAAGCAACGACGAATTGTCCCGGGTCAGGGCTGCGAAGGTCTTCGAGGGAGAGATCAACGGCACGAGTACGGCCGAGCTCCTCATGGCGGGGAATGCTCTCGGTGCTGGGTATGTGGCGTCCGAACAGTTCGTCGGCTCCGTCGGAGAACGTAGTGGGGCCATGACCGTGCAGCACTGGGGTGTGGCCGAGGGGATCGATGCCGCCAGTTCGGGCCACGTCATCCCGGGCTCGGGTACCGGAGAACTGAGCGGTATCTCGGGCCGTGCCATCTACACGCAGGATCCCGACGGTCAGCATCGGCTCGAACTCCGTGTGAGCTTCGCCGACGCCGACCCGGGGTCCGATACCGGCGTGTAGCTGGTGGCAGCGAGGCCGGTGATCCCGTGGCGCAGCGGTGCGTCCGACGTCACGATGAAACCGCCCATAGTAAACTGGTCAAACTGCCTCCGTAGCTCAGGGGATAGAGCAGGGGCCTTCTAATCCTCTGGTCGCAGGTTCGAATCCTGCCGGGGGCACCAATGAATGACGCCCTGATCCACGATATGCCGGATCAGGGGGTCTTTTGCGTCGTGCGGGTGCGGCTCCCAGGCCAACCGGGGTGCCCTCACCGTCCGTGATCTGGCAGCCCAGGTCGGCGTCACCCATTCGGCGATGAGCCAGACAGTCGCGGCGATGAAGAAAGACGGGCTGATCGAGAGCTCCCCTGGAACCGATGCAAGGACACGGCTCGTCCAGCTCACCGACGCGGCTCTGGCTTTGGTGCCGTTCCTCGAGGCGGAATGGCGGGCGACGGAAGCGGCATGGGCGGAACTCGAACAGGAGATCCCTTACGCCCTCAATCAGGTTGTCGATGACCTGAACAACGCGCTAGCGCGCAGGTCCTTCCGTGATCGGCTTCTCGGACATCTCGATCCGCGGTTCCGCTCATGAAGAAGGCGAGCAGGTGGATGGACCTCCGTCCATTGCGTACCAGCCCGACCTTCCGGCGGCTGTGGATCGGCACCTCACTACAGTCACTCGGGCGGCAGATCACTGTCGTAGCGGTGCTGTACCAGGTATGGGATGTCACCGGCAGTTCCTTCTGGGTCGGTTTCATCGGCCTCGTCTACGCCGTACCGACCATCGTGCTTGGCCTCGTTGGCGGGTCGCTGGCCGACGTCGTCGACCGCAAGAAGCTCATCCTCTGGACTACGTGCGGCGCCCTTGTCGCCTCCGCCCTTCTCGCGCTTCTCGCAGCATCGACCCTTCGTTCGTTACCGCTTCTCCTGAGTCTGGTCTGCCTGCAGACGGCTTTCACCTCACTGGGCAGCGCAGCCCGGCGCACCGTCGTCGTCCGCCTCCTTCCGCAGGACCAGGTAGGCGCAGGTATCGCGCTCTCCCACATCAGCTTCCAGGCCAGCACTCTCATCGGGCC
>JARIBG010000132.1 GCA_029257465.1 Arthrobacter sp.
GCCGCCTCGATGATCGCCTCCGCCACGCGGAGCGTGCTCAGGCCCTCCCGCATGGTGACGGTCCTGTCGGCGACGCCGAGGGCTGCGTCCCGGAAAGCCTCGAGCTCGGAGCGCAGCGGCTCGCGCTTGGTGAGGGCCAAGCGGGTGATGTTGCCCTCCGAGACTCCCCTGAAGTTGGAGACGGCCTCCCACTCCGTGGTGAAGGTCCCGTTCTCGTAGAACGTGAGATCAGCTGTGAGGGTGTCGGCGACGAAAGCGCCCCTCTCCCCCGTGACGACGGTGAGCCGCTCCTTCATCGGGGAGAGCCAGTTCACGAGGTGGCTGGTGATGACGCCGTTCTGAAGCTGACAGGACGCCGTGACCATGTCCTCGTGCGGGCGACCGGAACGGATACTGGTCCGCGCCGACACCGAGGCGAAGGGTGACTGCGCCAGCCAGGAGGTCAGATCGATATCGTGAGTTCCAAGATCCTTGACCACACCGACGTCGGCGATTCTGGCGGGGAACGGTCCCTGCCTCCGGGTGGCGATCTGGTACACCTCGCCGAGGTCACCTGCGGCAAGACGGCTCCGCAGGGACTGCAGAGCGGGGTTGAACCGCTCGATGTGGCCGACGGCGCCCACCAGACCGGCGCTCTCGAAGGCCTCGACGAGGTTGCTGCCCGCCTCGACAGTGTCGGCGATGGGCTTCTCGACCAGGGTGTGGACACCTGCCGCTGCGAGCGCCAGACCGACGCTCTCGTGGAGTCCCGTGGGGACCGAGCACACCGCGAGGTCGAGTCCCTGGTCGATGAGCTCGTCGATGGATGCGCACAGCGACAGCTCGCCGGCAGCCCCGTGCGGGTCGCCGTAGGCGTCCCCCACGGCCACGAGCTCGAGTCCCTCTACCTCCCGGATGGCCCTGGCGTGATTCCTCCCCATCATGCCGAGGCCGATGAGACCGACTCTGAGATCGGCCATTACTAGGCACCCGCCTTCGCCAGCGCGTTGACGGCCGTGACGATGCGGTCGAGGTCCTCCGCGTCGAGGGACGGGTGCACGGGCAAGGAGAGGACTTCCCTGGCCGCGGTCTCGGTGTTGGGGAGATCCTCGGTCCGGTTGAAGGAGGGCAGCCGATGATTGGGGATCGGGTAGTAGACCCCGGAGCCGATGTCGTACTCGTTCTTCAGAGCGGCAGCAAAACCGTCCCGGTCGCCTTCCACCCTGATGGTGTACTGGTGGTAGACGTGCACTGCCCCCCTGGCCACGGCCGGCGGGACCACGCCCTCGATATGGTCCGTGAGAAAAGCAGCATTCGCCTGTCGCTGGGCAGTCCATCCACCGACCTTGGTCAACTGCACCCGACCGATCGCGGCGTGGAGATTGGTCATACGGGCGTTGAAACCCACCAGTTCGTTCTCGTACTGGCGCTCCATCCCCTGATTCCGCAACAGCCGCAGACGCCGCTCCAGACCCGCGTCCCCGGTGGAGACCATTCCGCCCTCACCCGAGGTCATGTTCTTGGTCGGGTAGAGGGAGAACATGGCGAAGTCACCGAACGTGCCCACCTGCCGCCCTTCGAAGGACGCCCCGTGTGCCTGTGCGGCGTCCTCGAACAGCTGGATGCCGCGCTCGTCGGCGAGCTGCCGGTACGCGGAGAGATTTGCCGGGTGACCGTACAGGTGCACCGGCATGATACCCCTGGTCCTCTCGGTGATCAGACTCGTGACGTGGTCGACATCCAGGCAGTAGTGGTCGAGCTCAACATCCGCGAAGACGGGCGTGGCCCCCGTGAGGGCCACGGAATTGGCGGTCGCGGCGAAGGTGAACGAGGGGACGATGACTTCATCTCCCGGCCCGATACCCGCAGCGAGGAGACCCAGATGGAGTCCTGCCGTGCCCGAGTTGACTGCGACGGCACCACGGCCATCGAGGAGGACGTCCGAGAACTCCTTCTCGAACTCCGCCACCTCGGCGCCCTGCGCCAGCATCCCGGAGACCAGCACGGCGTCGACGGCGGCGCGTTCCTCATCACCGACGATCGGTTTCGCTGCGGGAATGAATCCAGTGCTCATGCTTCTACCCCTACCAGTCTCAGTTGTCCGTTCGATTCCTCGTACTGCTCGGCCGTCTCGGGACAGACCCAGACGCCGTCGGCCTCCCGCAGCGGATGGCCTGCGCGGCCGACCCAGCCGACGCGTCTGGCCGGTACCCCTGCGACCAGCGCGAAGGGCGGTACGTCCTTCGTGACGACGGCGCCGGCCGCAACCGTGGACCACGCCCCGATGGTCACCGGTGCCACACACACGGCGCGCGCGCCGATGGCTGCGCCCTGCTCCACCGTCACACCGACCGGCTCCCAATCGTCGGCGCTCTTGAGGCCGCCGTCGGGTGTGATGGAACGGGGGTAGGTGTCGTTCGTCAGCACGACGGCGGGACCGACGAAGACGCCCTCCCCCAGGACTGCCGGTTCATACACCAGTGCATAGTTCTGGAGTTTCGAGTTGGCTCCGATCGTGACCCCGGTGCCCACGTATGCCCCGCGGCCGACGATGCAGTTCTCGCCCAGCCGTGCGTCCTCACGGACCTGGGCCAGGTGCCAGATCTTCGATCCCTCACCGATGGAGGCGTTCGGCGATACATCAGCGGTATCAGCGATGTAACTCATGATGCTCCCTTTCCTCTCTGGAGCTGGTGCCCGAGGCTCACCTGATCAGGCCTTGCCGATGACGCGGTAGTCCACGCCGGTCCACTTCTCGGCGCTGCTGACCCGGCGTCCGTCGATGAACGCCTTGATGCCCGGCAGGTCGGAGGCGGACAGGTCTGCGTACTCCGCATGGTTGGCCTGCACCACGGCGGCGTCGACAGCTTCCCCGACGTGGTACGGCGTGAAGCCGAGCTTCTCGAGTTCCTCGTCGGTGTACAGCGGGTCGTTGACGACGGCGACCGCGCCGCGCGATGTCAGGGCGTCGACTGCGGCGAAGACCCCGGAGAACGCGGTCTCCTTGACGCCTCCGCGGTACGCGGCACCGAGCACCACGACCTTCGCTCCCTGGAGATCCCCGTAGACGCCCTCGAGAAGACCGATCGTGTAGTCCGGCATCCCCGCATTGGCTTCCCGCGCCGCCCGGACGACCGTCGCAGCAGGATCGTTCCACAGGTACAGGCGCGGATAGACCGGGATGCAGTGACCGCCCACGGCGATGCCAGGCTGGTGTATATGACTGTAGGGCTGTGAGTTCGAGGCTTCGATCACCTGGTAGATGTCGATACCGACCGTCGAGGCGTAGCGGGCAAACTGATTCGCGAGCCCGATGTTCACGTCGCGATACGTCGTCTCCGCCAGCTTGGCCAGCTCGGAAGCCTCGGCCGAGCCCAGATCCCACACGCCGTTGCCGCGGGGCAGATCGGGGCGCTCGTCGAAGTCCAGGACAGCCTCGTAGAAGTCGACGGCGCCTTCGGCACCTGCCGCTGACAGACCGCCTACGAGCTTCGGGTACTTGCGCAGATCCTCGAAGACCCGTCCGGTCAGCACTCTCTCGGGCGAGAACACGAGATGGAAGTCCTGGCCTTCCACGAGTCCGCTGCCGGACTCGAGTGCCGGCTTCCAGCGATCGCGCGTGGTCCCCACCGGAAGTGTCGTCTCGTAGGAGACCAGGGTGCCGGGGGTGAGGTGCTCCGCGAGTTCGGCGGTCGCCGCATCCATCCAGCCGAAATCGGGCTGTGCATCGGCGTCCACGAAAAGGGGAACCACCAGCACGACGGCGTCCGCGCCCGGAACGGCGTCGGCGTAGTCGGTCGTGGCACGCAGCTTTCCGGCCGGTACCAGCTCCGACAGCTTCTCCTGCAGGTGTGCCTCTCCCGGGAACGGCTCGAGGGCATCGTTGACCATCGCCACCACTGCACCGTTCACGTCGACGCCCACCACCTCATGCCCCTTCGAGGCGAACTGCACCGCCAGTGGCAACCCGATTTTGCCCAGAGCAATGACAGCGATTTTCACGTAGGAGCACCTTTTCGTCTTCAGGTCCCGCTCGGACGCGGCGGAATAGTCACCCACCAGCGTATAGGCAATTGCCCGAATCACCGTTCGCGATGCCACCACGACCCTTCCGCGCACGGTGGACGGCGCCGTCGTGCGAGCCGGCCGATCGGGTGAGACGGAACTTGTCCACATGATCGGCTCGACCCGGCGGGCGCGGGCCCATGGAGCCTAGCCTCGACTGGAGCAGACCCTTCAGGAGGCGCCATGGACCTACACGTCACGGTGGTGGGCGCTCCCCCGTCGGCGTCCGCTGCTCGGGAACTCGTCGTCGATGCCTCGGTGCTGCATACCGGGACGGCTCTCGCGGAACGGCTCGAAACCGCAGGTCATCAGGGTCCCTTCACGGTGAACGGCGTTCCCCTGACGTCCCTGCCGCGGGTCTCGGGGTTGAGCAACGGCGCGATCATCGTGTGCGGTCTTCAGGCTTCCCCAGCGGCGGCCGGGCGACTCCCCCACCTCGCCCTCGTGGTCCGGTCGGGGCCCGACGCCGGTCAGGTGGTCCCGCTGGCCCGAGGGACGTACTCCATCGGCCGGTCGGACACCGACATCGTGATCAGCGATCCCGCCCTGTCGCGCGTCCATGCCCTCCTCACGGTCGGGGAGGACGCCATCACCCTGGAGGACCTCGACTCGGCGAACGGGAGTTTCGTGGGCGACGAGCCCATCACGACGGCGGAGCTCACCGTCTCGTCCACGCTTCGTTTCGGGACGAGCCGGTGCAGCATCGACCTGGTCGACGGTGCGCAGTGGACTCCCATCTCGGTGCGCGATGTCCTCGCACCGCTTCCCCTCGGACTCGACGTTCCCGCGAAGCCGTCCCGCATCCTCGTGCTCACGGCCTTCCTCCCGCTGCTCCTGGGCATCGTCCTCGCTCTGACCACCGGGATGTGGTTCTTCCTCGCCTTCAGCGCCCTCTCAGCGGTCACCGGCATGGTCCCGCTCCTGACCTACCGCCGCTCTTCACGGCTCTTCGCCCGGGCCGTCGCCGAGGCTGCCGAGCAGGACCACGTGCGGCGGGATCGGGCCGTCCCCGACCCGGGGCAGACCGCTCTCGACGCCCTGCGCCTCGCTACCGCTCCGGGACCGGGCCCCCGAGCACGCCCGGGTGAACAGGACGCGCCCGCCCTGCTGCGCCTGGGGCTGGCCCGGCAGCCTGCCCGGCTGTCCGTGGCCCGCGCCGATCTGCCCTTCACACCGCCACTCCTGCCCGAGATCCCACTCCTTGTGCCGTGCTCCGTCCGCAACGACGGTGCTCCACCGACCGATGTCACTGTCACCGGCGACGCCGGTGCCGTGCAGGCCCTGGCCCGCGCTCTCCTCCTCCAGCTGGCCCACCCCGCGACCGATCCTCCGCAGGTCCTGTGCTGGGGCAGGCTCGACGCCGTACCCCATCAGGCCCGATTCCTGGCGAACGTACGGATCTCCCACGAACGCCGCGTCCTCAGCTCCTTCGTGGCCCGACCGGCGCTCGTGATCGTCTTCCAGTTCTCGAAGGATCTCCCCGACCTGAGTGCGGCGCTCAATGTCTGCGTGATCCGGTTCCTGGTGGGAGCGGATCAGCTGGAGGGTACGCACTCCGAGGCACCAGGGGATCAGGTGATGATCCGTTCGGGCTCCGCGCGTGCCGTGCTCGGCGGCGTCGAGTACGACGTGCGGATCGACGGCGTCTCGAGCCGCGACTTCGATCGAACCGCGCGACTGCTCGCCGGTTCGGTCACAGACGTGCCCTCGGTGGGCCAGGCGGCCGACGGCGGAAGCGCACTCCCACCGTCGGCCTCCCTCTGGGCCGACGGACTGACACCCGAGGACCTCACGCCGACGGCAGCACGGAGGTGGGCGGGGGCGGATTTCGACCACCCCGCGGCGCATCTGGGTGAGGCAGCGACCGGACCACTGTCCCTGGACCTCGTGAAGGATGGCCCGCATCTCCTGGTTGCCGGGACCACAGGGTCCGGGAAGTCGGAGTTCCTGAGGACCCTCGTGCTCGGACTCGCGGTGAACCAGCCGCCGGAACTGCTGACCATGCTGCTGATCGACTACAAGGGAGGCTCGGGGCTCGCCGCGCTTGCCGGTCTGCCGCACTGCGTCGGGAGTCTGACGGATCTGTCCTCCGAATCCACGGCACGCGCCCTGACCTCGTTGCGCGCCGAACTCAGACGCCGGGAAGGACTGTGCGCGGAGCACGGGGCGTCCGATCTGCGCGAGCTGCGCCTGGTTGCCGCGGCCGCGTGCCCGCCGCGCCTGCTGGTCGTGGTCGACGAGTTCAGGATGTTGAGCGAGGACGTCCCGAGCGCAGTCCAGGATCTGCTGAAGATCGCCGCCCTGGGACGCTCGCTCGGTGTCCACCTCGTCCTGGCCACCCAGCGGGCGCAGGGCGCCGTCACACCCGATCTGCGGGCCAACATCACGACCTCGGTCCTCCTGCGAGTGCAGACGATGATGGAGTCTCATGATCTCCTCGGCTCGGGCGCGGCGGCCGAGATCGGGGTCGACGCCCCGGGCAGGGCCTTTCTCCGCCGGGGCGGGGAAGAGCCGGTGGCGTTCCAGGTCGCCTCGTCCTCGGAGTTGCCGACTCCTTCCACATCACTCGGCTGGCGGGACCTCTCGGCGTACCTCGAGGGGGAGACACCTGCTGCGCCCTCGGAGCTGCCGGCCGGTCAGCACCACCCTGCCGTCACAGCGACCACGCACGCCCCTGCCCCCGGCGCTACCGCTCCGTACCCTGTTCCAGCCCCTGCCCCGCCTCCTACCCACGGTCGGAGTGTGCTGGCCGCCGCCGTCGCGGCCCTCGGTGCTGCCTCTGGCGATCCCCGCGAACTGCGCTTGCCACGACCCGTCCTGCCGCCCCTGCCGCCACACCTGACCGCGGCGGCGGCAGCGGCGTTCGCGCCGGCATGCCGAGCTGCACCGGGCCCTGAACCCGCTCCACCTCTCCGCCCCGCGCCGCTGGGCCTGGCCGACTTCCCCGAGGCGCAGGACCAGCGCCTGATCCAGTGGCACCCGGGAATCCACTCGCATCTTGCCCTGGTGGGCCTGGGCGGTAGTGGAGCAGCTGCGGCCCTGGCATCGGTGGTCGCACGTCTGCCGGCCACAGATCCTGAGCTGCACCTGTATGTCCTGGACGGCGATGGG
>JARIBG010000140.1 GCA_029257465.1 Arthrobacter sp.
ACAGGATCGCCCGACAGGGCATCCTCGGTCCCCTCCACGGCACTGAGCCCTGCACCCGCGATGCTCCCGGCCCGTAGCTCAGGGCCGATGTACTGATCGTAGATCGCCTGGCCCTGCCCGCCGATGGTCGAGTTGTCGCGCACCGCATAATATGCCTGCCCCTGATCCAGTGCGATGGCGAGAAGACCCTCCTCGGCACTTTCACCGCTGAGCTGCGCCGAGGCGTCAGCCCAGGCCTCACTGTTCGTCGGGTTCTCGAAGGTGTCGACGTAGGCGATGCGGAGCGTATATCCCTCGGACGACCGCAATTCCTCGATCGCGGCCTGCAGCTCGGCCTCCTCCGACGGATCCAGGACGTCGGCGGAGTCGAGAACGTACTCCCCGGGTCCGAAGGCAACCGGTTCCTCGGCGACCGCCGTCGTACTCCCCAGCAGCGGGATGACCACGAGGGCACCCAGAACAGCAGAGACGCGTAGGCGCCTGCTCGTCAATCGCATGTCCGACCCTTCAGCACGTCCACCGGTTCTCACCGTTCCCAGGACCGGGACCGACGGACGCCGGAGGCTCCCTGTTGTCGTCCGAGTCTATGGTCGAGACCGGAGAGATTCCACTACCGCCGCCACGCTGGCGGAGGATACTGGAATGGGCCAGGAGCAGCGCTCACGGCTGATCCTGTACCAGCCGACGTCCAGCAACCATTCAGCCAGTACATACCCGGTGCCCAGCGACGCTTGCCATGATGGGGTCAACAGCACTTGAGAGGACTTTCCATGAACGAGCAATCCGGCAACTCCGATCGACCACTTCCTCCCCAGCCGCAGAGGCCGCCGTCGTGGGGTCCGGGGCAGAACGACGATCAGCAGTCCGCCCGGCATCCGGCCTACGCTGGCCACCAACCCTTCTACGGAGATCCCGGAACTTCCCTGCCGACACAGCAGGGAGGAAAAGCTCCCCGGGACCGGCGACGCGTCAGCCTCGCGACGTTTGCGACCGGGGCACTCGTGGCCGGACTCGTCGGCGGCGGAGTCGCGACGGTCGGCTACAACCTCCTCGACTCGGACTCCTCCGCCAGTATCACGCAGGCCGACCCGGAATCCATCGTGGTGAACGACCTCGATGACGTCAACACGATCACCGGAGCCGCAGTTACCGCATCGCCGTCCGTCGTGACGATCGCCGTCAGCGGCGGCAGTTCCGGCGGGTCCGGATCGGGCATCATTCTCGATACGGACGGCCACATCCTCACCAACACCCACGTGGTGACCCTCGGGGGGCAGGTCGCGGACCCCACCATCGAGGTCAGGCTGAACGACGGGCGGCTCTTCCCGGCAACAGTTGTAGGAACCGATCCACTCAGTGACCTCGCGGTGATCAAGATCGACGCACCGTCACTCACCGCCGCTACGCTCGCCGACTCGGACAAGCTCAACGTCGGAGACACGGCGATCGCCATCGGCTCGCCGCTCGGCCTGAGCGGTACGGTCACCGACGGCATCGTCTCCACGCTGAACCGGACCATCAGCGTCGCCTCGTCCGCCGTGCCCGAAGAGCAGCCCGACAGTGCGGAGTCCCAGAAGAAAGACGGCTTCAACTTCCTCCCACCAGGAGACTCCGCCGCGCCGGAGCCGCAATCGCAGGGTTCCATCTATCTCAATGTGATCCAGACCGATGCCGCGATCAACCAGGGGAACTCCGGCGGCGCGCTCGTCGACAAGGACGGCAAGATCATCGGTGTGAACGTCGCGATCGCCTCGGGTGGTTCGAGCGAACCCACGGGCAACATCGGTGTGGGCTTCTCCATCCCCATCAACTACGCGGACCGTGTGGCGCAGCAGATCATTGCCGATGGAGAGGCCACCCACGGGTTCCTGGGGGTCAGCATCACCTCTGCTTCCGCTGATGGGGCGGCGACCACCTCGACCTTCTCCTCCGGGGCTCTGGTGGAATCGGTGGAACCGGGGTCTCCCGCGGAGGAAGCCTCCCTCGAGGTCGGAGACGTGATCACCAAGGTCGCCGACTTCCCGATCACCGACCCGGAATCGCTGACGGCTGCTGTGCGGATGCAGTCCGTCGGAGATCAGGTACAGGTGGAGCTCCTCCGCAACGGAGAGACCATCAGCACCGAGGTCACACTGGGTCAGGCGCAGACCTGAGCGAGCAAGCATGATGAAACACGATGGAACGTCGATGACAGAGGCGGCCCCCGACGGCGGGGGCCGCCTCTGTCATCGATCTCGTACATCGGTCGGAGCCTCGCGGAAAGCGTCACCCCACTGTGGTTAGCTTGGATCCGGGAAGATCCCCGATCGAGGAAGGTCAGCAATGGACGAGGCCACAGCAGGCGGACTGCGCATCGCGGTCCTGGTGAAGCATGTGCCCGATGCTCAGTTCGACCGTCACATCGGCGGCGATCAGCTGACCACGGAGCGCTCCGAGAGCATCCTGTCCGAGCTCGACGAATACGCCCTGGAAGAGGCTCTGCAGCTTGTGGAGGCCCACGGCGGAGCGGCAGCCGGTCACCGCGTCACAGCTGTCACCATGGGACCGGCGGCAGCGGTCAACGCGGTGAAGAAGTCCCTGCAGATCGGGGCCGACGACGGCGCGCATCTGAGCGACGATGCCCTGTTCGGCTCCGACGCCTCGGCCACCTCGCGTGCACTGTCCGCTCTCCTGCAGCACCTGGGACCCTTCGACCTGATCCTGACGGGCATGGCGTCCACCGACGGCGAGACCTCGCTGGTACCGGCGCAGCTCGCTGAACGGCTCTCCCTGCCCCAGGTGACGTTCGCCGCCTCACTCGAACTGACCTCGACGGACGGGCAGTGGTTGCTGACCGCACGCCGTGACAACGACACGTTCGCGGAGACCATCGAGGCTCCATTGCCCGCGCTGGTGTCCGTCACGGATCAGATCAACGACCCCCGCTACCCGAACTTCAAGGGCATCATGGCGGCCAAGAAGAAGCAGATCCAGGTGGTGTCGCTGGCCGACATCGGCATCGAAGCCGATGAGGTGGGTCTGACCGGATCATGGACCCGGGTCGAGGCGGCCGAACCGCGACCGCCACGCAGCCAGGGGGTCGTCATCACCGACGAGGGCGACGCCGGCATCCGCCTGGTCGACTTCCTCGCCGGCCAGAAGCTGCTCTGACCCGCCGCTCACCCTCCAGGAGAATCAACCATGACAGCAGTTCTCGTGTTCCTCGACCATGCCGGAGCCAGCCTCGCCAAGAGTGAACGCGAACTCCTTTCCCTGGCAAGTTCGCTCGGAGATGTATCGGTCGCGCTCGCGGGGGACGCCGAGCAGACCTATCTCGACGGCGTCGGCGCCTACGGGGTGAAGGACTGCTACCGACCCGAGACGGACGTCTCCGAGGTCCTGGTAGCCGGCAAGGCGGCCTTCGTGGCCGAGGCCGCCCGTGCCGCAGGTGCCGGGGTCGTCCTGCTGGGCAACTCCTACGAGGCCAAGGAGATCGCCGCGCGGGCGGCAGTCCGCCTCGGGGCCGGAGTCATCACCGACGTCGTCGCCCTGGACAGCGAGCTGACCGCGACGAAGGCCGACTTCGCGGGGTCCTACACGGTCAACTGCAGGGTGACCACCGACACCGCCGTGCTGACGATCAAGCCGAACAGTGTAGAAGCCGTGGAAGCAGGCACTCCCGGGCAGCCGCAGGAGGTCCGGGTCGCCGTGGACGCAGGGTCCGCCGCCGCACGTATCACCGGCCGGGTCGACAAGCCGGTCAGTGGACGGCCGGATCTGACCGAGGCCCGCGTCATCGTTGCCGGAGGGCGCGGCGTGGACGGGAACTTCGGGCCGCTGGAAGAGCTCGCCGATGCTCTGGGAGGCGCGGTGGGAGCATCGCGAGCAGCGACGGACGCGGGCTGGATCGAGCACTCCGCCCAGGTCGGGCAGACGGGCAAGACCGTCGCCCCCCAGCTCTACGTCTCCGTCGGGATCTCCGGGGCCGTCCAGCAGCGGGCAGGGATGCAGACCTCCAAGGTGATCGTGGCCATCAACAAGGACTCCGATTCACCCATCTTCGAGATCGCCGACTTCGGGATCGTCGGTGATCTCTTCACGGTGCTACCCCAGGCCACGGAGGAGATCCGGAAGCGCGGGCTGTAGGCCGTGGCGCCGAACGAGACCGCCGACTCCCCGCGGCGGGTGCTGGCCTTCGCGGCGCACCCCGACGACATCGACTTCGGGGCCTCCGCGACCATCGCAGGCTGGACGGCAGCGGGCGTGTCCGTCAGCTACTGCATTCTCACTGACGGCGACGCCGGAGGGTTCTCCGACGAGGACAGACCCGGGCTGGCAGAGCTGCGCAGGACCGAGCAGCGCGCAGCGGCAGCTCGCGTGGGCGTCACCGACGTGACCTTCCTGGGCGAACCCGACGGTCAGCTGGAGCCGACGGACTCCGTGGTCCGCAGCATCGTGAAGCGGATGCGGGAGGTGCGACCCGACATCGTGCTGTCCATGCACCCCGAGCGCAGCTGGGACATGATCCAGAAGAGCCACCCGGATCATCTGGCCTGCGGTGAGGCGGTCACGAGGGCCGTGTATCCGGCCGTGGAGAACCCGTACGCCTATCCCGAGCTGCAGGCTGCCGGGATCGAGAGTTTCAAGGTGCCCTGGCTGTGGTTCTATGCGGCGCCGGCGCATCTCGACAATCGCTTCGTGGACGTGACGGGCGCCGAGGACCTCAAGATCGCGGCGATCACAGCTCACGAGAGTCAGCATCCCGATGTGGAGCGCATGCACTCACGCGTCCGGGCGATCCTGCAGGACAACGCCCGGCGCGGCGGCCTCGCCGAGGGTCGCAGCGCCGAGTCGTTCCATGTGGTGGGGATCAACACCGACCAGACCATCGCCGGGTTCTGAGTACTGTCCGGCTACCGGTAGCACGCTGCAAGGACAGAGCGAGCGTCCTGGGATCAGGCTCCGAGCGGTATCTCGGCGACGATCGGCAGGGTCGGCGTCTCGGAACCGCCGTCGGGCTCCACGGTGATGGCAATGGCGTCGACCCCAGTGATACCAGCGAGCTCGGTGACCTTACCGCCGTCGACGTCGTCCTCGGTCATGGTGCCGACCGAGACGGGCGCAGTGCCGTCGTCGGGGATGCGCCACATCTGGTACACGAAGCCGTCCGTGGGTGCCGGAACGCCCGTCAGGGTGACGAGCGCGGCATCCTCCGCCCCTGAGACGGACAGCTCCGCGGTCCCTCCGGCGTCGAGGGGGATCCGCTCGGTCGTGACGTCCTGCGCCTGGAGCACCTGCTGCTCGAGGGATGACGGCTGCAGATTCTGCGCGATCGCCACCCCTCCGATCACCAGTGCAGCAGCGGCGACGGCAGCGATACCCCAGCGCGCTACACGCGAGGAGCGAGGGGCCCTCGTCGTCCGTCGGGCCGCCAACTCGTCCCGGTCGTCCGACTCTGCGGGCAGCTGATCCCGCCGGGTACCGGCGGCCTGCGCGGCCGACGGCGTACCGGCGTCCCGACCCTCGGGTGAGCCGCTGTCCTCGAGGGGGAGCCGAGCGAGGATCCGATCGAGCAGATCGACCGGCGGGTCCACCTGCTCGGTCGTGTAGGTGGCGGCGATGGTCTCCCGGCAGGTGCGGACCCGGGCGGAGAAGGAGGACGTGATCGTCGCATCGGCGTCACGGAGGAACATCTTGATCGTCCGGCGTTCGTCCGCGCTGATCGCATCCAGGGCATAGAGTTCAGCCCACTCCAGGACGTGTCCGCGCGCCAGATCGGTGTCGAGATCGTCCGCGAACTGCCGGTTCATCCTACTGTCCGACATCTCAGGAGACCCCCAGACAGGTCTTGAGTCGAAGCAGACCGTCACGGATCCTCGACTTGATGGTGGGAACGGCGACGCCGAGCTTCTCGGCCACCTCCCGGTAGGTGAGGCCGCCGTAGTAGGCCATTCTGACCGACTCCTGCTGGGTGCCGGTGAGGGTACCGAGACACTCGACCACGCTCTGGGCCTCGAGGCGCTGGGTCACCGTGTCCACGACGTCGTCGTGGTCCACGGTCTGGGTGGCCGCCCCGTAGCGCGCTTCCCTGTCGGTGGCGCTCTGCTCGGACCGCACCTTGTCCACGGCCCTCCGATGGGCCAGGGTCATCAGCCAGGCCATGGGACTGCCCAGGGCCGGGTCGAACCGATCAGCGGTGTTCCAGACCTGGAGGTAGACCTCCTGGGTGGCATCCTCGCTGAGTTCCGGGTCGACGAGGACGCGTCGCACAAGCCCGTAGACGCGTCTTTTCGTCTGTTCGTAGAACAACTCGAAGGCGGATCGATCCTGCCGCGCGACGCGCTGCAGGAGATCTGTGAGGGTGGGTGCGGTGCTGGTACCGGTGTCCGACCGGTCCGTGGCGGCGGTGGACCGACCGATCCGGCCTCCTCGTGACGTATCCATAAGCCCCCAGCATAAAGCTCCGGTCGACCCGAACCGAACATTGTCGGTCGGAACAGCAGGAGAACGCCCGAGGCGATGGGTTCCCGGCGTACTGAGCCGCAACATCGCGCTGTTCCTACCTCCTGATGCGAACCGAACCTGACCACAGGCATTCGGCACCGGCACGTCCGCGGATGGGCTGGCCGGATTCTGGCGAACCGGCTCTGGCGAACCGGCTCTAGCGAACCGGCTCCAGCGACCCGACGGCGATCAGGGAGTCAGCGTTGAGGACGAAGTCGTCGCCCAGATTGGTCATCAGAGCTCCCCGCACACGAGCCAGCTCCTCGGGTTCTTCGGGCAGGAGGCCGCGGTAGCCACTGGCCAGGGCGAGTGACCAGGCATGATCCGGCTCGAGCGGAACGGTCAACGGGAGCTTTTCCACGCTCACGTCACTCAGTCCCCGGGCCTGGAGCCATTCGTGCAGTCGCTGCGCGGACGCGAGCCTTCGGTAGTTCTCCACGAAGACCAGGACCGTCGAGGCCTCCACGGGAGGGTGTCCGCCGGTTTCCCGAATGGTCTCCAGGAGTAGATCCCCGAAAGGCAGCAGGGCGCCCTCGTCCCAGGTACTGAGCGCGATCCTGCCTCCCGGGCGGAGCAGGGTCAGGATGCGGTCCATGTCCGGATCGAGCTCCTCGAGGAGGGACACGCCGTAGGAGCTGATGACGGCGTCGTACTCCTCGGCCGGATTCCAGTCGGCCGGATCGGCGTGGAAGAACGAGACGTTGCCGAGACCGAGCGCCTCGGTCTTGGTCTTCGCCAGGGACAGCATGGCCGAGGAGCGCTCGACGGCGTCGACGTGCCCGGCGGGACCGGCGAGCTGCGCGGCAGGGACGGTTCCTGCGCCGGTGGCCGCGTGGACATCGAGGACCCGCTCTCCCAGGAGGATGTCCGCCGCAGCAACCACGGCATTGCTGACGGGGTTCCAGACCGCCGGAGCGAGGCGATCGTAGTCCTCGGCTCCGCTGGCGGGCAGGGTTGCGGCGTGGCGGGCGGTCATGATGGCTCCTCAGAAGTCGGTCACTGTGCTCCGGCGAAGCCCTGTTGACGCCAGGCTTCGTAGAGGACGATGGAGGCGGTGTTGGCGAGATTGAGCGAACGGCGTGAGGCGAGCATCGGCACCCGAACACGCGCCGTGACGCGCGGGTCGTGCTTGACGGCCTGCGGCAGTCCGTCCGACTCACGGCCGAAGAGCAGGACGTCGGTGGGCTCGTAGGTGATCTCCGTGTAGGTCACGTCGCCCTCGGAGGTGTAGGCGAAGACGCGCTCGGGCTCGAGAGCGTTCCACGCGTCCTCGAGACTGCTGTGGACGTGCAGGACGGCAAGATCGTGGTAGTCGAGCCCGGCGCGCCTGAGCTTCGAATCCTCGAGACTGAAGCCGAGAGGTTCCACGAGGTGGAGTTCCGCACCGGTCACGGCAGCGAGTCGGATGGCCGCGCCGGTGTTGCCCGGGATCTCAGGAGTATGGAAGAGGAGGCGGAACACCGGATCATCCTAGCTCTCGGTCAGAGCCAACAGGCGCGCCAGCACGGGGAGCTGCACCACGTTCGGTGCGGGCCCTTCGGCGAGGAAGGCGCGGATGGTGCGCACGGCGGTACCTGCGTTCACCACCTGGATCGTGGCCGGGGAGGATCTGTCGAAGCCCGGTGGGACGTCGATCACCGGAGCGAACGGGTTGTCCGGCGCGCCGTGGATGATCACCCACCCGGCCACATTGAGATCCGGGAACAGGTCCTGGACAGCGCGCACCGCCTTCGGCAGCCGGAGGTCGACGGGACGGCCCTGATGGCGCAGGACCCTGCCGTCCCAGGAGGAATTACCCGGCGGAGCCGTGAAGGAATCGATGACGGCGATCCGGTATCCGGCCAGCAGGACATGGCCGGCGGTCGTCTTGTCACGGTCGTCCAGCTCGACGCCGTTGACCAGGCGAGCTGCGGGGTATCCCGGGAGCAGCGCGCGCTCGAGCAGTGCACTCGTCCGGAGCTCGCCGTCGACCCGGCTGCGCGCGCCCGAGGACAGGCGCGCCAGCATTCCCGGCTGCCGGACGGAACCATGGAGCTGCCGGCCCGCGAGGATCAGCGGAACGGCGGGGGGTCTGGCGGGGGAGAAGGGCGGGAGGTAGTCGGGTGGTTTGCTCGACATGTCCTCCTCGGTCCTGGTCCGCCTCGGGCTCCGTGCACGTGACGCCGGCGCCGTCGTCGAGCGATCCGCTGCGGCACCTGGACGGGCCGAGCGTGTCGAGGATCGTCCGGTCTCGGCGTCGTAGCGTTCGCGCAGGTGCGGGTCGCCGAGTGTCTCGTAGGCTACTGCGACGTCGTGGAACGCCGCGGCACTACCTCCGAGATCCGGGTGAGCGGCCCGGGCTGCCCGGCGATAGGCGCTCTTGATCGTCGTGGCGTCGGCTCCGGGTGACACGCCGAGGATGTCGTAGTACGACCTCCGTGGTGCATCTGCCATCAAGGGGCCTTTCGTGGGTGAGCGGGTCGGGACGCGTGGACGGACGCGTCAGCGGGTCCGGCGGTACAGCGTGTAGAGGGCGGAGTCCTCCGTGAGCAGTGAGGACAGACTCAGCGCCACGACGTCCTCCGGGCTTTGGCCCACAGCGATACGGGGACCGTCGCCGCCGGCCAGCAGGGGGCTGATCGAGAGGCACAGCTCGTCCACGGCGTCGGTGCGGGTGAAGTCGCCGAGGACCGACGGGCCGCCCTCGCACAACACCTTCAGCAGCCCGCGGCGTCCGAGCTCGGCCAGCACCGCCCCCGCTTCCACCGAGTCCTC
>JARIBG010000145.1 GCA_029257465.1 Arthrobacter sp.
AAGTGGATCGCCCGTTTCGAGGGGGAGGCGGCGCATGCTGCCGCGGCGCCGGAAAAAGGCCGTCACGCGCTCGCCGCCGCCGCCCAGGCTACGCTCGCGATCCTCGGGCTGACGCGGTTCGCCGAGGCGGACACGCGCGTCAATGTGGGCACGTTCCACGCTGACGGCAGCGCCAACATCATCCCGGCGCTCGCCACGATCACCTACGAGACCCGCTCGACGTCGAATGCCGTGCTCGAGGACCTCAACCATCGCGCGGAGAACGCCGTGCAGGGAGCCGCGCAGATGTACGGCGTGGAGGCCTCGACCACGGTGTACGGGCGGGCAGCTATGTCCCAGCCGGACGAGACCCTGCTCGCCGAGGTGGGGCGTGCGGTCGACGGCGTCGCAGCCATCTCGACGTTCACGCCCAGTGGACCCTCGGGTGGGGGCAGCGACGACGCACATCTGCTGATCCGCGAGGTGCAGCAGTCTGGCGGACTGGGCACCTACGTCTTCGTCGGCGCCTCGAACCCGGCTCCGCACCACCACCGCCGTTTCGATGTGGACGAGGACGCACTGGTCATCGCCGTCGACCTGCTCGAGACGCTCTTCAGGGCCGGGTGATTCCTCTGGACCATCGGCGGTGCAGGCGTCCCCGACCACACCGTCACAGGCGCGGGTCGACGACTGTCACCCCGCCGACGGATCGGTCGCCGGCCATGGCGACGAGCGCGTCCGGGACAGCGGCCAGCGGGATGGTCCGCTCGATGACGTCCTGAGGTCGCAGACGGCCCTCGGCGATCAGCTCCAGCAGTCCCGGGTAGTCGTGCGCCGGCATGCCGTGGCTGCCGAGGATCGCGAGCTCCCCGCTGATCACCGCCCCCATGGGGAGCACCGGATCCGAGGGGAACAGGCCGATCTGCAGATGACGGCCGCGCGGGCGCAGGGACAGGATACCGAGCGCTGCTGTCTGCTCCCGCCCCAGGGCGTCCACGGAGACGTCGATGCCGGACGGCGCCGCATCGCGCACCGCGTGCACCGCCTCATCCACCGACCGGCCGGAGGAGTTCACGGTGCAGACCGCCCCGAACCGTCGTGCACGCTCCAGTGCGGCGTCGTCGACGTCAACCGCGATCACCTCAGCGCCGAGCGCCACGCCGATCATCACGGCGCTCAAGCCCACACCTCCGCAGCCGACCACCAGCAGGGACTGGCCAGCCTCGAGGCGCCCCTGGTGGACCAGGGCGCGGTACGACGTCGCGAACCGGCAGCCCAGCAGAGCGGCAGCCCCGGCGTCGAAAGAGGCCGGGACGGGAATCAGATTCGTGTCGGCGTCGTGCAGTGCCACCTGTTCGGCGAAGGAACCCCAGTGCGTGAAACCGGGCTGCGTCTGGTCGCGGCAGACCTGTCCGTTGCCGGCCAAGCACTCGGGGCAGCGACCGCACGCGCAGACGAACGGGGTGGTCACGCGGTTGCCGACGTCGAACGTCTCCACCTGGTTGCCCACCGCCGTGATGGTACCCACGAGCTCGTGACCCGGGACGTGCGGCAGGGCGATGCCGTCGTCGTGCCCCAGCCAGCCGTGCACATCGCTGCGGCACAGGCCCGTGGCCTCGACACGGACCACGACGCCCCGGGGCGCGGGAACCGGTTCGGGGACGTCGCGGAGGACGGAGCGTTCGGTGAAGCGGTCGAACCAGACAGCGCGCATCAGGCAACTGTAGTCACGGGCGGAGCCGGCGGCGCTCCCGGCGCCCGGTCGCCGTATCGGTGGTCAGGCTGAGGGCCAAGCCCCCGCCCAGCAGGACGATCAGCACGAAGGGGAGGATCTCGAGGCCCACGGAATCGAGCAGGAGCCCCCCGAACAGCGCGCCGCCCGCGATCCCGATGTTGAAGGCCGTGGTCTGGAGGGCTGCGGAGAGATCGCGGATGCGCACCGAGGCGGTGCGCATCATCCTGGTCTGCAGCATGGCCGGGATCGCGCCGAAGGCGGCCCCCCACACGGTCACCGCGATCAGCACCACCACGGAGCTGGACGAGCCGACGGCGAGTGTCAGGACGGCGAGCATGACCACCAGGACCACGGCGACGAAAGCCTTCCGCGGGAAGCGGTCGGTCGCGTAGCCGGCGATGAACAGGCCGATGATCCCCGCGCCGCCGTAGAGGAACAGGACCAGGGCGATCCCGTCGAGGGCGAAGGTGGAGACATCCGTCAACCACGGGGCGATGTAGGTGTAGAAGAGATTCTGCCCCGTCAGGATGATGAGGATCACCGCACACAGCAGGAGCACGGCCCTCATGCTCGGATCCCGGCGCAGCGGCACCCGCTCCTCGCCCGCAGCGCGCTCCACACGGTGGTCCACCGGCGGCAGGAACTTCAGGATCACCACGACCAGGACGAGGACGACGACGCCGATGATGGTGAAGGCGGTACGCCAACCCAGGGCGTTGCCGATCGCCGTGCCCACCGGGACGCCGAGCACGAAAGCCGCCGTTCCTCCTCCCGCGGTGATCGAGACCGCCTTGCCCAGCTGATGCGCGGGGACGAGGTGCGCGGCGTAGGCGGCGACCACCGCCCAGAACAGGCCGTGGGCCAGCCCGCCCAGGACGCGCGCCGCCACCAGGACGCCGTAGGTCGGTGCGATCGCCGCCAGGAGATTCGCCACCGCGATCACCAGGAGCACGACGACGAGCAGGGACTTGCGGGAGACGCGCTGGGTCAGGGCGGCCAGCGGCGTCGTGGAGACGACGACGGTCCCGGCGAAGATCGTCACGAGGTAGCCCGCCGTCGAACGGCTCACCGCGAGATCGTCCGCCATCGCGAGCAGGAGCCCCGTGGGCAGGAACTCGCTCGTCACGGAGACGAAGATGGCGCCGGCGAGCGAGAACAGGCCGATGTACGGGAACGGTGCGGTGGCGGAGACCGTCGGTGGCGAAGCAGACAAGGAACACCCATCAGAGAACGTATGGCGATGACCGCCGGGCTGCACCGTTGAAGGCGTACCGGGATCAAGCCTAGATGAGTCGGTCCGGAGGATCGTCGGCGACGAGGGAGCGACCGGTGGACTTGCTTCCCGAAGGGTCTGTTATCGTCCTGCTCATGGGTTCTGGAAGCGGCGGTGCCGGTGACCGCTGGACGGTCGGGGCCGGAAGATCGGGTCAACAACTGTTCCTGCAATGCGTGGGGGTAGATCATGCCTGATGTGGTGGCGAGGGCCAGGGCGCTTGCTGAACGTGCGCACACCGGACAGGTCGACAAAGCGGGTTCCGCCTACATCGATCATCCCGGGCGCGTGGTCGGCCATGTCGTGCGTCACGCTGCTGACGGCGATCTGGAGGCAGCGCGCGCGGTCGCGTGGCTGCACGACGTCGTGGAAGACACGGCGGTGACGCTCGCCGACCTCGCTGAGCAGTTCCCGTCCGAGATCGTCGCCGCCGTCGACGCCATGACGAAGCGGGTCGGCGAGGACCCGGACGCCTACTATCGGCGCGTACGTTCGAACAGGATCGCCCGCGCGGTCAAGCAGGCGGATCTGGACGACAACACGGACCCGGCCCGCACCGCGCAGCTCGATCCCGAAACCCGGCAGAGACTGGCCGAGAAATACGATCATGCCCGGGCCGTGCTGTCCCACGCGTGATCCTAGGGACGCGTCAAGAGATCGCCACCGCTCGTGACCTGCCGTAGCGAGAGCAGCCTCCCGCGAGATCGGCGGACTACAACAGCACCAGTGCCAGTAGCCCCACCACGGCCAGGGCGACCACCAGCCACATCAGCCAAGGGATTGCCCTGCCACGTCCGGTGACCTGGTCCTTCCAGCTCCAGGGACCATCGGCGTCCAGCAGTTCCCACGCACGGCGGACTGTGTCGGGATTGCCCGCAGCGCCGGCCACGTCGGCTTCCGGGGTGAGTAGATGACGCAGCGCCATGTGTCTCATTCCTCCTGTGAAGCCTGGCTTCTCCAGCATGCTCCTGCGATCTCAGGCTATCGGTGACGGCCTGCGAGCGAGGCTGCGCCGCCGCAAGGCGAGCAGGACCTCCTGACCGGATCCATAGGTTCAGCGCGAAGCCCTTGCTAGGCTCTACGCACCAACGGGACTCCAAGGGGGCAGGCTGTGGCGGAACGTGGAAGCACAGGCGTCGACGAGCTCGACGGCGCTACCTCTGCAGGCCCTGTTCCCATCTATTCCCCTGAACGCCTTCGCCGTCGCCTCCGGTCTGATCGGGCTGGCCCTGGTCTGGTTCGGACGGTACGGACTCTTCGAGAAGATCATGAGCGTGATGGTCGGCATCATGTTCGTCTCCGTGGTCGGCTCAGCCGTCCTGGCGCTGCCGAACATTCCCTCCATGCTCACCGGTCTGGTGCCCACCCTGCCCGCCGGGTCGGTCTTCTACGTCCTGGGTCTGGCAGGCGGTGTGGGCGGAACCATCACGCTCGCCGCCTATGGGTACTGGCTGCGGGAGAAGGGCTGGAACAAACCCACGTGGATGAAGGTCATGCGGGTGGACAATTCCGTGGCCTACACGATGACCGGCATCTTCGTGATCTGCATGCTCATCCTCGGCGCGGAACTGCTCTACACCGCGAACATATCGCTGCAGAGCGGTGATCGCGGGCTCCTCGACATGGGCGTGGTCCTCGAGGACCGCTACGGCGTGGTGTGGGCGAAGGTGTTCCTCATCGGCTTCTGGGCGTCGTCGTTCTCCTCGCTGCTCGGAGTCTGGCACGGCGTCAGCCTCATGTTCGCCGACATCTGGGCCAATTTCCGCAAGAAGGCGGATGACCTCTCCGACGACGACGCCCCCGGATCGCACAGCGCGCCCGCCCGCGCCTACATGCTCTGGCTGACCATCCCGCCCATGCTGCTGCTCCTGCTCGGGCGGCCGTTCTTCCTGATCCTGCTCTACGGGGTGCTCGGGTCGCTGTTCATGCCGTTCCTCGCCATCACGCTGCTGGTGCTGCCTAACAGCTCGCGCCTGGCACGGCAGTGGCGCAACAGGTGGCTCTCCAACGTGTTCCTGGCCATCACCACGGTGGTGTTCCTCGTGCTCGGGCTGAACGAGCTGGTCAAGGCCGTCACCGGGGGCTGACCGACAGCACATGCGCGTGCCACACTGGGGGCATGCTCGTAGCCTTCAGTGTTGCCCCGTCCGGCTCCTCCGACACCTCACGCGAGAATTCAGACGGCTCGGTGCACGACGCCGTCGCCGCCGCGGTGGCGGTCGTGCGCGAATCCGGTCTGCCCAACCACACGGATGCCATGTTCACCACCATCGAGGGTGAGTGGGACGAGGTGATGGCCGTGGTGAAGAACGCCACCGACGCGGTGGGCCGGTACGGCAGCCGTGTCTCGCTGGTGCTGAAGGCGGACATCCGCCCCGGGTACACGGACGAGCTCACCGGGAAGGTCGACCGGCTGGAGGCGGCCATCACCGACCAGGAGCAGTACGAGGGTCATTCCTGACGACTCCTGAGTCATCCGTGCGATGGTCCCGGTGCTCATGTGGCCGGGCGGCCGCTCCTGTGCGTACGGCCCCCGGGGTCTTCGGCCCTGTTTCCCGCTGAAGCGTCGGCGTGTCGGTGCCAGCACGCCCTCTGGCACTGCGAAAGCCCCCTGAATCCTGCACCCATTCCGGGCGTGGTCGCGGCGGGGCGCGCAGCTAGCATGGGAATCATGCCCTCCATCTTCCGGCCGGCCCGAGCGGGGACCGACGTCGCTGCCGCACGGCCGACTGCCGCGCAGCCTGGTGCTGGCCACTTCGCTGCCGCGCGGGGACCCGTCGCCCGGATGGGCCGACCCTGATGGCCAGACCCGAGGGCTCACACCCCGAGATCGGCGATTTTTCCATCGACACCGGTACGTGCGAGCTCGAGCCCGACCCCTACAACCCGAACGGCTGGGTCCTGCGCATCAACGGCGTGCCTAGCTCCCACATCGATCTGGTGGACCCGCTGCGGCTGGACTTCGAGTACATGCGCTGGATCGCCTCCCTCGTGGATTCGCGCTGGGTGGCCCCTGACCGGCTGCGAGCCCTGCATCTCGGCGGCGGGGCCTGCTCCCTCGCGCGGCGGTTCACAGCGTCCCATCCGCAGTCCCGGCACGTCGTCGTCGAACTCGACGGACGGCTCGCGGACCTGGTGCGTCAGTGGTTCGACCTGCCCCGGGCTCCGCTCCTGCGCATCCGGGTGGGCGAGGCACGCGCCGTCACCGAGACCCTGCGTGAGGAAAGCCGCGACCTGGTGATCCGGGACGTCTTCGCCGGCAGCATCACCCCGGCGCCGCTGACCACGGTCCAGTTCACACAGGCGGTCAAGCGCCTGCTGGGGCCCGACGGCGTCTATGTCGTCAACTGCGGGGACCGCCCTGATCTCGCGCTGGCCAAGCGGGAAGCGGCGACCATCGGCGCGGAGTTCACCCACACCGCGATCATCGCCGATCCCGCGATGCTCAAGGGAAGACGCTTTGGCAACGTCATCATCGCCGGCAGCGACGCGCCACTCGGCGAGGATCCGGGACTCGCCCGTGAACTGCTCGGCGGGGGAGTGCCGGCGCACCTCTGGCAGGACGCGCGTGTACGTGCATTCGCGGCGGGTGCTCAGATCCTCGCGGACTGACAACTGATCACTGCGCCTGTGCGCCACTGGTGCCAGTTGCCCCGAGGAGTTGCGGGCCGAGCTCGCGCGTGAGCTCCCTGAGTGCCTGCACGACGGCGGCCACGGCGGGTCGGCGCAGGGGCTCCGGCCGCACCACGAGCCAGTAGTCCAGCCGCTCGGCGAACAGATCCGGGAGGAGCCGCACCAGGTCGGGGTGCCGGTCCGCCATGAAACACGGCAACAGCCCGATCCCCGCTCCGACGCGAGTGGCCTCGACGTGGACGAACACATTGGTGCAGCTCAGGGCGTCGCGCATGGTGGGGAGCAACCGTCGGGATGTATCCAGCCCGTCGACCTGCAGCATCGAATCGATGAAGTACACGAGCGGGTGCGTGAGTACCTCGGCCAGGTCCGACGGCGTGGCCTTCGCCGCCAGGTAGTCGCGTGAGGCGTAGAGGCCGAGCACGTAGGGCCCGAGGTGGATCGCTTCGGCGCGATGCACCTGCGGTTCGCCGACCACCACCTCGAAGTCGAGCCCGGTCCGCGTCTGGGACGCACGGCGGGTGGTCGCCACGATCTCGATACTCAGGGCGGGATGGACGGCCCGTAGCCGCGCGAAGGCGGGAGCTGCGATGAAGGCGCTGAAGCCGTCGGTGGCACTCATGCGGACGACGCCGCTGAGCGTGCCGTCGTCGTCGTTCAACCGCGCGACGGCGGCCGCGATATCGACGGCGGCGTCAGCGGCCCGCGCGCCGAGGGCCGTCAGCTCCCAGCCCTCCGCCGTATGTGCGAGCACGCGCCCGCCCAGGGCCTTCTCCAGGGCCGCGATCCTGCGCGAGACCGTGGTGTGGTTGAGGCCGAGAGCCTGCGCCGCAGCGGTGTAGCGGCCCGACTGCGCCACGGCCCGCAGCACGAGGAGATCCTGGGCATTCGGGGCAACCATGCGTGCAGTATTGCAGAGCGATGCTGCCGAAGTGGTCATTGGTCGGCGCGCGATTCCGCAGCGATACTCGGGGGAGCAGCCCCGAGTGAGAAGAGGTCACCCATGAGTGTCAGCCCAGAGGTCCGGCCCGAGCCGAGGAACAGCTCCGTGCAGGGGGAGCTCAGCGGCCGGCGCGCCGTCGTCACCGGCGGGGCGAGCGGTATCGGTGCGGCCTCCGCGCGGGCACTGGCCGCGCGAGGCGCATCGGTGGTCATCGCCGACCGCGACGCCGACGGGGCGAAGCGCCTTGCCGAGGAGCTGGGGGGAGAGCCCTGGGCGGTGGACCTCCTCGACACCGCCGCCCTGGAGGAGCTGTCCCTGCGGGCGGACATCCTCGTGAACAACGCCGGAATCCAGGTGGTCAGCCCCATCGAGGACTTCAGCCCCTCGGACTTCCGCCGCATCCAGATCCTCATGGTCGAGGTGCCGTTCCTGCTGATCCGCGCCGCTCTACCCGGCATGTACGAGCGCGGGTTCGGGCGCATCATCAACATCTCCTCCGTCCACGGGCTGCGTGCCTCGCCGTTCAAGTCCGCGTACGTCACGGCCAAGCACGGGCTCGAGGGACTCTCGAAGGTCACGGCCCTGGAGGGCGGCGAGCACGGCGTCACCAGCAACTGCGTGAACCCCGGCTACGTCCGCACGCCCCTGGTGGAGCACCAGATCGCCGATCAGGCGCGCCTGCACTCCATCAGCGAGGACGAGGTGATGACCAGGATCATGCTCACCGAAGCGGCGATCAAGCGGCTCGTCGAGCCCGTGGAGGTCGCGTCCGTCGTCGCCTGGCTCGCGGGCGACGACGCCGGGATGGTCACCGGTTCGTCCTACGTCATGGACGGCGGCTGGTCCGCTCGCTGAGAGCCTCGCCCGCTTCGGACAGGCTCAGACGCCGAGCAGTTCCTCGATGGGCCCGAGGCCGAAGAAGACCACGAACGCCGCAGCCACAACCCACATGAGGGGGTGCACCTCGCCGCTGCGGCCCTGGATGGCGCGAATCAGCACGAAGGCGATGAATCCGGCGCCGATGCCGTTCGCGATCGAGTACGTGAACGGCATGAGGGTGAAGGTGAGGAACGCCGGGATGGCGACGCCCCAGTCGTCGAAATCGATCCGGCCCACCTGCGCCACCATCATGAAGCCGACGACCACGAGCGCCGGCGCCACGGCCTCGAACGGCACGAGGCTGATGAGCGGGGTGAAGAACATCGCGAGGAGGAACAGGACGCCCGTCACCACGTTCGCCAGACCCGTCCGCGCACCCTCCCCGATACCCGCACCGGACTCCACGTAGATCTGGTTCGAAGACACTGATCCGGCCCCACCGGCAACGGCGCCGAGGGCGTCGACCACCAGCACGCGGTCGACGCCGGGGATGTTGCCCTTGGCGTCCACCAGTTTCGCCTCGTTCGCCAGCCCCACCATGGTGCCCATCGCGTCGAAGAAGATGCTGAGGAGGATGGTGAACGTCAGCAGGAGAGCAGCCGTGGCACCCAGGTGGCCGAAGGCACCGAACAGACTCACATTGCCGAGCAGCGTCAGATCGGGTATGCCCACCCACGTGCCCGAGGGTAGCTCGGGTACCACGAGGGACCAGCCCGCCGGGTTCGGATCCTGTCCCGGTGCCACACTGGGCCCGACGTCGAACACGGCCTCGAGCACGACGGCGAGGGCGGTGGCGCCGAGCACGCCGATGAGGATGCCGCCGCGCACCTTGCGGACCACGAGGGCCATGGTGAGGACGAGACCGAACACGAACACGAGGGTGGGCCAGCCGATCAGGACGCCACCGAAGCCCAGACCCACCGGCACCGTGGTGTTGGCCGTGTCGGGTATGCGTCGCACGAATCCCGAGTTCACCAGACCGATCAGGGCGATGAACAGGCCGATCCCCACGACGATCGCCGTCTTCAGGCTTTCCGGGACAGCGTTGAAGACGGCCGTCCTGAAGCCTGTGAGCACGAGCACGAACATGGTCAGGCCGGCGAGCATGACCAGGCCCATGATGTCGGGCCAGGTGAGGCCCGGGTTCGTGGCCACGGTGATCGCGACGAACGCGTTCACGCCGAGCCCTGTGGCCAGGGCGAACGGGTACTTGGCCCAGACGCCCATCGTGATGGTGAGGACGCCTGCCACGAGGGCCGTGACGGCGGCGACCCGTGCGAATCCTAGTTCTGCGCCGGCGGCGTCGGCGCCGGCGAGGATGAGCGGGTTGAGGACAACGATGTAGCTCATGGCGAAGAACGTCGCCAGGCCCCCGCGCACCTCGCGGGAGAACGTGGAGCCCCGCTCCGAGACGGAGAAGTAGCGATCGAGCGCGGAACCGGTCTTGGGCATGGGTGGTCCTAGGGCGGAAGGAGTCGGGCGTCGACGCGGAACATCCTATCCCGGCTCGGTTGCGGGCCGCTGTTCATGACGGGCGCCCGGCTTCCTGCCGGTCAGCCCTCGGGCTGGGGCAACGCAGCGCCCGGTGGTCTTCCGCGTAGGGTTGAACCCATGGCTTCTCTTCCCCTGCGTGTCTTGAACCTGTCCGCTTCCGCGGGTCGCCGGCGTCCTGCCCGGGCCCTTGCCGCGCACGTGTCCACCGTGGTGATGGCGGTGGTGGTGGCGCTGGCGATGCTCCTCGGAGCCGGTGGTGCAGCGAGCGCACATGATGAGCTGACCGGCACCGAACCGGCTGACGGCGCCAGCGTGGAGGTGCTCCCACCGACGCTGGAGTTGAGCTTCACGAGCGTTCCCTCCGGGATCGGGGCGCAGGTGACGGTGCTCGACGACGCCGGAGAGGACTGGGCGGAGGGTCCTGTGGAGATCGTCGACCGAACGGCCACGCAGTCCCTGCGTGCAGGCGCTCCGGCGGGTGAGTACACGGTGTCCTGGCGTGTGGTGAGCTCGGACTCCCACCCCATCGAGGGTGTGTTCTCGTTCACCGCGCAGCAGGGTTCCACGGCCGAACTGGACTCGCTCACAACTGCGGGTCCGGCCGAGGTGGAGGATGATCCGGTCACCCGGACGCAGACGGCCGGAGTGAGCGATTTCCCGTGGAGCATCGTCCTCATGATCGGGGCACTCGTGGTGATCGTCGGGGTCCTGGCGTTCACTGCGCGCAAGCGGCTCGGGAGCGGCGGCTAGGCCCTGCTCGGACGCCTGAACAGGATCGTACGGCCTAGGCTCAGGCGGTCAACGGGATGGAACCGGCATCCCTGTCATCACCGGTATTTCTTTCATCACCGTCGTCACTCGCGTCATCGGTAGCACTGTCATCGCCGGTATCACTGGTGTCACCGGCGCGTGCGGCGAGGCGGTTCGATGCTTCGGGTTCCTCGGCGGCAATGGTGTCACCGATGAGTTTGGCCAGACGAACGCTCTCCCGCGTGGTGGGGGTCAGGGGCTCGCCGACGCCGATCAGGTGAAGGCCGATCGCGCGCAGGGCCGACTTGAGGTCCTTCCCGATCGTGATCCCGACGGCGCGGAGGAACCTGCGCAGCTCGTTCTGGGGGAATTTCGTCAGTACCACGTGGTCGGCGAGCAGGACGCCGTCGGCCGTCTGCACCGCCCACTGCTTTCGTTCGGTGGGTGCCGTGATGAGCGTGGGATGGCCGATGATGCTCAGCTGCTCCGCAATGGTGCCCTGGCGAATATCGAGTTGGTGGGCCGAGGCGTAGCCGCGGAGGAGACGCATGAGTTCGGTGCGTTCGGACAGTGAGGCCGTGTCGGCCATGACGGTGCGCATGGTGCCCGAGTCGGCGCACTCCAGGGCCTCGACGACGATCGACTCGACGCCCCGCCTGCTCAGCTCGCTGGCGACGGCGAGCCCGGAAAGACCGGAACCGACAACCACGGTGGTCGTCTGTTCTGCCGACCCGAGCGCGGCTGACGCGCGGCGGGCAGGGTCGAGCGGCATGGGTACCACCGGGGGCTACCTCCACAGGAGCGTTGGTCCCGTACGGCCCGGCGCCTCTTCCGGGCCGTACGGACTCTTGGTTGCGAACGGGTCAGCCAAGAGCACTACGCACAGCGGGATGGATCCCCGCTACGGGTTCCTGCAGCCTATATAACTTTTCGGACACTGGATAGACCGATCATCGGGCGGTGCAGTACAAAGGGGGGACCGGCCGCGACAGGCGGTGGGCACACGCGACCGAAGGAGGCCTGTCGTGGGCAACGGGTATGCAGAGGAATCGGCGCAGGCGCCGGCGCAGCACGGGATCGTCGTCGGGGTGGACGGGTCGGACCAGGGTACGTGTGCCCTGCTGTGGGCGGCGGCGGAGGCGCAGAAGCGCTGCACTCCGCTGTACGTGGTCACGGCCTACACGGTGCCGGTCTTCGCCGCCTCGAGCATGGACGCGGGCTATGCCACCGTCGACGACGACGTCATCAGGGACAGCGCGCGCGCCGTCCTGGACGGTGCCCTGACGGTCCTGGAGGGCATGGATGTGGATGCAAGGCCGAGGATCGAGACGGGAGATGCCGCAGGGGTTCTGCTGGATCTCTCGGAGCAGGCAGAGCTCATGGTGGTGGGCTCGCGGGGCAGGGGCGGTTTCGTGGGTCGATTGCTCGGCTCCGTGAGCAGTGCCCTGCCTGCGCATGCCAAGTGCCCGACGGCGGTCATCCCGCTGTGCGCCTCGGCCCGCCTCGGGCACCCGGAGCTCGGCGGGGACGCGGGCAAGGGCCCCGACACGCCGCCCGCTGCAGTGGAGCCGATCGTGGTGGTCGGCGTCGATGGCTCGGAGCAAGCACGCATGGCCTCGCTCGTCGCCGCGGAGGAGGCCCGGGCACGGGGGCTCGCCCTGCGGGTGGTCTGCTCGGTAGCGCCGTTCAGCGGCTCGTTGTCATGGGTTCCCGCGCCGGTGGATCGGGAGGCGCTGCACGCGGATCTCGCGGCGCAGCTCAGGGCCGGCCAGGCGTGGCTGGGGAGCCACTTCCCCGACGTCGACATCCAGGTCGACCTCGTGGACGGAGCTCCGGCCGAGGTCCTCATCGAGGCGTCCGCGACAGCGGAACTGCTTGTCGTCGGAACGCGCGGTCGCGGTGGTTTCACCGGGATGCTGCTGGGCTCGACGAGTCAGGGCGTTCTGCACCATGCTCGCGGACCGGTGCTCGTGGTGCCGGACAGGGCGGATCCCAGGCTCGAGAATCGGGCTTCCTTCGGGCCCGTGAGCGCTCCGACGCGGTAGGGCACGGAGGCGCGCAGAGCGTTCAGCCCCACCCGAGCTCGTGGAGACGGTCGTCGTCGATCCCGAAATGGTGGGCAATCTCGTGGATCACCGTCACCAGGATCTCGTCCACGAGGTCCTCCCTGGAATCGCACAGCCTCATCAGCGGGCCGCGGAAGATGCTGATGCGATCCGGTAGTGAGCCTGCGTCCCACCATCCGTCGCGCTCGGTCAGCGGAGTGCCCTCGTAGAGCCCGAGAAGCTGCGTGTCAGCCGGTTCGCCCGGACCTGGCTCGTACTCCTCGACCACGAAGATGGCGACGTTGTCCATGGTTCGGGCGAGGTCGTCCGGGATGCGGTCGATCGCGTCATCGACTGCCTCCTCGAACTCGGGCAGACTCATCTCGAAGGGCACGTCCTGATCGTACAGACCACGGACAGCAGCCTGCTGGGCGCTCGGAGCACTGCATGCACACCGGCCGCGGACCTGATCAAGGCAGGACGCCCTGCTGGATGATGCCAGGATCATTTTGTGGAATCCCTGAGGACGACCTATAGTTCAGAAGGTCCACGTCACCCGGTGATCCTTCGGAAATGCTCGTTCTCCGATGGTCCACCGGTGTTATGGATGATCAGGCCCCCATCGTTTAGCGGCCTAGGACACCGCCCTTTCACGGCGGCAGCACGGGTTCGAATCCCGTTGGGGGTACGCATGTTCTGCCCTCGCAGGCGGTCGATCGGAGCACAAAGTGCTGATAGGCTGAAGCTCGTGCAAAACAGCACATGAAGTTAGCAAGGCCCTGTAGCGCAGTTGGTTAGCGCGCCGCCCTGTCACGGCGGAGGTCGCGGGTTCAAGTCCCGTCAGGGTCGCTCAGGCGGTCGGATCCCCTCGGGGAAGCCGACCGGGCTGGATACGGTGATCATCTCCATGATGGTCGCACGGCTCTGTAGCTCAGTTGGTAGAGCGTTCGACTGAAAATCGAGAGGTCACCGGATCGACGCCGGTCGGAGCCACCGTTGAGAACCCCGCAGTTCCTCCTGGAGCGCGGGGTTTTTTCATGTAATCATCCGGTGCGGTACAGCTGGCGGCAGCTGTCGCCGGGACCGTTCCGCGTTCTCCCAGCAAATACCGGGGTTCGACCAGTAGCCTCTCGACGAATGCCTGCAGTGACGGCTGCCAACCGGAGCGACGAGGTGCTGTCGCGACCCGGCGTGGTGAGCATCGGACCCAGAGCCCCGCGCTCCTGGAATCAAGACGAAAGGGCCCCAGTGAGACTCCTGCACTCCGTCGTCGGGCTCTGCATCCTCGCCGTGGCCCTCAATGGGTGCAGCCAGGAGCCAGCCACGCCGCCCGAGACGCGGCTCACCGACCCGCGCTTGGGGCACCCGACCGATGCTCCTCCCAGGAGTGGAGGGGCCGAGGAAGGGCAGGGCCCGGTGAGCGCGAAGCCCTCGGAGCCCTCGGAGCACTGCGTGATCGTGGCGGGCGGGCTCACCACCGCAATGCTGGCGCCGATGAGTCTGCGATCGTCCTCGGACCCGAAGCAACTGACGGAGCTCGAGCAGCAGCTCCTCGATCTTCGGGACAGGCTTCCCGCGGATCTGCACGATGACTTCACCACCCTCGCCCACTCGGTGGAGGCGCCGCCGGCGGGCTCCGGCACCTTCGACGAGAAGGCCATGAGGCGGGCCATGGAGCCCGTACAGGACTGGCTCGGTCGTCACTGCGCGCAGTCCTGATCTGCTGCTCGTATGTTTGTCCTTCGGTACAGAGGTCAGGAGGCGCGGGCGAGCTGCCGGATGGGGATCCAGCGCGATGCCAGGCGACGGTAGGACGCGGCGGCACCCAGCATGTCCGCCTCTGCCAGGCTCTCGATGCCCAGCCTGACGTCCGAGGGCGAGTCGTCCGGGAAGACGCGCTCGGCCACAGGGCCGTAGTCGACCTCGACGACGGCGTCACGCCGGAAGACCTCGAGCCACTCGACGAGCTCGGTGATCTCCTCGAGCAGGTCCATCTCCGGTGCCGCGACGGCGAGATGGGCGACGGAGCGCCGTCCCCGGTCGATGCAGTCGCCGATCCTCGCGGTGATCCGCACCGTCGTGACCCGTCCGTCGTCCTCGACCACCTCGGTCAGATCATCCTCGTGGATCAGCGCGAACCAGGCGAACGGGACACCCCAGGTCGCTGACCGGGTGTGCAGCCTGGCAACGGAGTCGGCGAAGGTCTCCGGATCGAGTCTGGCCTGATGCGCCTCACGGGCGGCTTCCGGTACCAGGACCTTGATCAGCGGACCGCGGAGGGTCTCGTGGAGCGACTCCGCCGCGAGTGCTGTACGCACAGCGAGCTGGTTGGGGCAGTAGTAGGGCGCCGTCGAGCCGTTCGCCGTGGGGAAGTGTGTGGTGCGCACCAGATCCGGCTCGTGGTGAGGGAACGGATCCGAGAGGGTCCTCAGGATCCGGCGCAGCGACTGCTCGTGCTCGATGGAATCGGCCTGGTGGCGCGGCCTGGTGCGTTGCGCGAGGATCGTGAGCTGCTGGGCATCGGAGAAGGCTTCGAGCGGCTCGTAGATGCGCAGGTAGGAGACATAGGGGAACAGTTGAGCCCCACCGGTGCGACTCATGGTCCGCTGAGCTCCACGATCACCGGTGCATGGTCGGAGGCGCCCTTGCCCTTGCGCTCCTCGCGGTCCACGAACGCATTGGTGGTGCGTTCGGCCAGGGCGGGGGAACCCAGGACGAAGTCGATACGCATCCCCTCCTTCTTGGGGAACCGCAGCTGCTTGTAGTCCCAGTAGGTGTAGAGGCCCGGACCGGGGGTGTAGGGGCGCGCCAGATCCGCGAAGCCCGCATCGAGGAACGACTGGAAGGCTTCCCGCTCCGGGGGGCTGACATGGGTGTAGCCGCCCTCGACGAAGAGATCGATGTCCCAGACGTCGTCGTCCTGCGGGGCGATGTTCCAGTCGCCCATGAGGGCGATCTGCGCGTGCGGATCGTCCTCGATCCACCGCTGCGCGTGGCTGCGCAGAGTGTTCAGCCACGCGATCTTGTAGGGCATGTGCGGGTCGTCGAGGGCACGGCCGTTCGGCACGTACAGGCTCCACACACGGACCCCACCGCAGGTGGCACCGATGGCACGGGCCTCCTGAACGGCGTCCTGCCCCGGCTTGCCGAAGGTGGGCTGACCCGGGAAGGTGCGCTCGACGTCGTCGAGCCCTACCCGGGAGGCGATGGCCACGCCGTTCCACTGGCTGATCCCGAAGTGCGCCACTTCGAAGCCGCTGTTCTCGAACAATTCCCAGGGGAAGTTCTCGTCCTTGCACTTCGTCTCCTGGATGGCGAGGACATCGACGTCGGACCTCCCCAGCCAGGCTTCGACGCGGTCTGCGCGGGCACGCAGAGAATTGACGTTCCAGGTTGCGATCTTCACGCTCCCTACGGTACCAACGGCGGTTCGTCCTCCCGCCACCAGGAATCGGAGATGGCAACGGGTACCGTGCGCTTGTGCCGTGTGATCCGGTAGCGGTGCTCGATCGACTCCGCGGCCTCGGGCGCGACGTCGCGGCCCTCGAGGTAGTCGTCGATCTGGTCGTAGGTGAGTCCGAGCTCCTGCTCGTCGGTCCGACCAGGACGATCATCCAGGAGATCCGCCGTCGGGATCTTCTCGTACAGGGCGGCCTGCGCGCCGAGCTCACGGAGCAGAGCCCGGTTCTGGCGCTTGTTCAGGCCGGACAGCGGCAGGATGTCGGCTCCGCCGTCGCCGAACTTGGTGAAGAAGCCCGTGACGGACTCGGCGCCGTGATCGGTGCCGATGACGAGCAGATTTCGCTGACCCGCAATGGCGTACTGGGCCAGCATACGAACCCGGGCCTTCGCGTTGCCCTTGGTGAAGTCGGAGATCGGCTCGCCCGTCGCATCGGTGTACTCGCCCTCGATGCCGTCGACGGCGGGGGCCACGTTGAACACCTGGGAGGTCCGGGGCCGGATGAATGCCAGGGCGGCCTGCGCATCGTCCTCGTCGTGTTGCACCTGATAGGGGAGCCGCACCGCGATGAAGTCGGCGTCCATGCCCTCCGAGCGGAGCTCGTCGACGGCTAGTTGAGCGAGCCTGCCCGCGAGCGTGGAGTCGAGCCCGCCGCTGATGCCGAGGACGAACCCGCGGGTACCCGTGGCTCTGACGTAGTCCTTGAGGAAGCCCACCCTGCGGCGGATCTCCTCGGCGGGGTCGATGGTGGGCTTGATGCCCAGGTCCTGGATGATCTGTGCCTGCATGTCGCGCATGGTGCAAGGCTACTCGGGCCCGGGCTGTTCAGCTCGTGCGTCACCGTCCCCGTCACCGTCCCCGCCTCGCCCCGTCACCGGTTCGGTTCCGGGGACTTCGCCGCCGCGGCTGGCGTGTCGGGCGGCGACACACCGTCGGAGGATGTCCTTCGAGGTTCGAAGACCCCGGATATGGAACCGGGCTTGCGGCCCGGGGGTCCCGGAGGGTCAGCTCTTCGCGGCGGCGATGAGTCGTGCGTAGGCCAGGCCGCTGTCCTTGACCGTCCGTTCGAAGGTGTCGTAGTCCACGCGGACCACCCCGAAGCGCTTGCCGTAGCCCCAGGACCACTCGAAGTTGTCGAGCAGGGACCAGACGAAGTAGCCGCGCACGTCGGCGCCTTGGTCGATCGCCTCGCCGACGGCGCTGATGTGGTCCAGGACGAACGCCGTTCGTTCGGTGTCGTGGACGGCTCCGTCCGGCGCGACGACGTCGTCGTACGCCGCACCGTTCTCCGTGACGTAGAGCGGAGAAAGGGCCTCGTATTCCTTACCGAGCCGCATGAGGAGTTTCCGCAGACCGTCCGGGTTGACCTCCCAGTTCATGGCGGTGCGCGGTAGGCCCCGGCTTGGGAAGGTGATATCCCCGGAGCCGATCCAGGGCGACGACGTGGGGCGGGGCGCGCCACCAGCGTGAGAGTCGCCGTCCTTCTCGGTGGGGTGTCCGCTGATGAGGTCGTCGTGGTAATGGTTCACGCCGAGGAAGTCGATCGGCGTGCCGATGACGGCCAGGTCCCCGGAGTGGATGAGATCTCGCAGCCCGAATTGCTCAAGATCGGCGAGGGTGTCCTCGGGGTAGGCGCCGTGCAGGATCGGATCGAGGAAGATCTGGTTCTGGAGTGAGTCGAAGCGTCGCGCGGCATCCAGGTCGACAGGATCCGAGGGGTCGCGGGGGATCGCATTGCTGAGATTGAGCGTGATACCCACCTGCCTGGCGCCACAGGCACGCAGTGCATCGACCGCCAGTCCGTGGGCGAGATGCTGATGGTGGATCGCCGCGACGGCCGCCCGGGGGTCCTGGCGACCGGGAGCGTGTACGCCGGCGGCGTAGCCGAGCAGCGACGAGCAGAACGGTTCGTCGAAGGTGGTCCAGTGCTGCACTCGGTCCCCGAGCGCGGAGTAGACGTCGTCGGCGTACTCGACGAAGCGGTACGCGGTGTTACGTTCGGCCCAGCCGCCCTTCTCCTCGAGCGACTGCGGGAGGTCCCAGTGGTAGAGGGTCAGCCAGGGCAGTATCCCGGCGTCGAGCAGTTCGTCCACGAGGCGCGAGTAGAAGTCGAGGCCCGCAGCATTCGGCGCGCGGTCACCCGGGCGTACGCGGGCCCAGCTCGTCGAGAAGCGGTAGGACCCCAGCCACAGCCGCTTCATGATCGTGACGTCCTCCGGCATACGCCGGTAGTGCTGCACGGCGTCCTCCGGCGTCTGTCTACCGGCGACGGCGCCGGGGACCCGGGCGAACGCGTCCCAGATGGAATCCTCCTTGCCGTCCTCATGACCGGCGCCCTCGACCTGTGCGGCGGCGGTGGCCGAACCCCAGAGGAAGCCTTCGGGCCACCGCCTCGTGCTGCCGGTGTCGTCGGAACGGGATGGTGCATCGTGTGGCATCGGATCTGCTCCCAGCTTGCTGTGGGATCCGAGTTTACGGCTGCCGAGGACGAGGACGAGGATCACCGCAGGGGTGGCGGAAGTTGCGGAGTGACAGGGGTGGCAGGGGTGGCAGAGGTGGCAGGAGTTGCGCGCATCAGCGCGGCGTGGCGTGGTGCCTGGCGGGCCCTGTCTCGAGACCGGGGGGTTTGACGCTTCATATCGCGTGTCGGATGGCCACACGCCGTGCAGCGGCCCCGACATCAACTCGAAAACCCCGGGGATCGGACACGCTGATCCCGGACCATCCCGGACCATCCCGGACCATCCGGGCCGGACCGCTCCGACCCGATCGACGCGAGGCTCGGACTGTGGGCATCGGACACGCCCATCCGGGACCCACGCGGGCCACAGACTCCGGGAAAGCTGCGTGTTCAGCGAAGCGGACGACCCGAGAGGACGGCGAGCACCTGCGCGAGCACGGCTTCCGGGTGGAACAGGATGTCTTCGTAGCCGAAACGGAGCACCAGATAGCCGCCGACGACGGTCATGTTGTCCCGCCGCCTGTCCCGGCGGCGGGACGCACGGTCGGAATGGTAGGTGTCGCCGTCGACCTCGACGACGAGGAAACTCTCCACCAGGAAGTCCACCCGGCCCACGCTGTGGAGTTGCACCTGCGCTTCCACCTGGAGCCCGGCGCGCAGGAACAGGACTCGGGCGACAACCTCGAGCGCTGATTCCGCCGTGCCGGTCACCAGGTCGAGAGCCGCGCGGGCCGGACCGTTACGGTTCCCCTGCAGTCGATCCAGCAGGAAGGACCGGACGGTGTCCCCGCGACGAAGGGCGCTTTCGACCATGACCGCGGCCTCGAGTGCAGGGAGGCACTGGAGGGCGTGGATGAGGGCGTCGACCTCACCCACCAGCGGCAGAACCCGATGAACGGGCACCGACAGAGGACGGTGGTGATTGGTCCAGAGCTGCTGCGTACGGGAGTGCGAGCACAGATGATGGGTTGTCGGTGGGTGGAGGAGCCACAGGTCGTAGTACCGTGCCGCCGAGGCGCAGGTGAGGCGAGCGCTGTGCAGCGTGGCATTGACGAGGTCGACAGGTGCATCCGGCAGCGCCAGAACGCCCTGCCGCAGCCGCAGGATCGTCCCGTCCCGTATCTGGCGCGAGATCTCCCTGCTCGTGACCCCTCGGTCGACGAGCCGTCCGGTCCTCGACACTGAACCGGCAAGCCTGAGAGCAGTGATGGCATCCATGGATCGATCTCACCCCGAACCGGACGGCCGAGGGTGGAGATGGACCGGTACGTGGACAACAGCGCCGAGACAGGATGCAGGACGCACGGCAGCGGCACTGATCCGGGGACTTCGAACCGGCAGGACGCGTGTCGGCGGGGGACACGCCGCTGGATCGGGCAACGGCGGGGCCGAAACCCCCGGACCTGCGACCAAGGAACCCGACGGCGGGGTCGCAACCCCCGGACCTGCGGCCAAGGAACCTGACGGCGGGGTCCCCGGAGGGCGTCCCAGGTCAAGACGGGCGACGCCGGGGGCCGGGGGAGCGCCAAACCCCCCCGCTCGCTCGATAGGATGACCGCATGACCGCCGAGATCTCCTCGTCCACCGCAGACCGCGCCCGGCTCCTCGAGCTGATCAAGGAGCTCGCCGTGGTGCACGAGCGCGTCACACTCTCCAGCGGTATCGAAGCCGACTACTACATCGATCTCCGTCGCATCACCCTGCACCATGAGGCATCCGCTCTCGTCGGGCGGGTCATGCTGCAACTGCTGGACGACGCCGGAATCGCGTTCGAGGCCGCCGGCGGTCTGACGATGGGCGCCGACCCGGTGGGGACCGCCGTGATGCACGCGGCAGCACGGGCGGGCCGGCCGATCGACGCCTTCGTGGTCCGCAAGACGCAGAAGACGCACGGGATGGGCCGCCAGGTCGAGGGCCCGGCCGTGGCCGACCGGGCCGTCGTCGTACTCGAGGACACATCCACCACCGGCGGTTCGGCGCTGACAGCGGTCGAGGGTGTGCGGCGCGCAGGTGGCGATGTGCGGGCGGTCGCGGTGATCGTCGACCGGGACACCGGCTCGCGGGAGCGCATCGAGTCCGAAGCAGCCGTGCCCTATCTCTTCGCGTTCGGCAAGGACGAGCTGGACCTTCCCTGACAGGGCCCGGCGGGGAAGCGGAACAGCACATGATCGACGACGGCGGTGCCCTTCAACGGGCGAGGGATCTTCACGCGTCCTCGCGCAGGTCCTTCCTCATCGGGTCGGCTGCAGCTGCCGCCCTCAGTACCGATCTTGCGCTCACCCGGTTGATCCAGAATCAGCGGCAGCAGAACCGGATCCTGCCCCTCGACGACGACCGCGCCCGTCGGCGGTTCCCGAGGGACCGGTGGGTCCTCTTCCCCGGTTTCAAGACCAGCTGGGAGGAGGGCCTCTGGATCCTCGATTCGCTGCGCCCCGCGCTGACCCGCCGCGGGCAGCTGACCACGATGGGGTATTCGAACAGGGGCCTCGACATCAACAACATCGTGGCGACCATGAACCGCTACGTGGCGAACTTCGGGCTGGAGAAGCTCCACTTCTACGGTCACAGCTTCGGCGGGATGGTGGCGGTCGAGGTGGCGGCCCGCCTGCGGGATCGCGGCGTCCCCGTGGAGCTGATCTTCCTCGACTCCTCGCCCTCGAGCCGCTTCGACGTCCGGGACCAGCGCATGTTCAACGGCGTCGTGCAACTTTACGAGGCAGGCCTCAGGGTGCCGATCAGTCTGCGCGGCACCTACGAACTCGGGGAACGGATTGCTCACAAGAACGAGCGCACCTGGGGCCAGATCGTCCAGCAGGCCCTCGAGCAACTCTCGCCCCTGGCACCCAGCAATGAGCTCGTCCAGTCGCAGGCCTCCTACATCTATCACTTCGACGTGTCGCGGTTCCGACTGTCCCTGGGGGGCACGAAGATCGTCTTCGCGGGCAACCCGGAGGACGAGGTGGTGGATTATTCGACGGCGCCCGCGGGGTGGGCGCGGGAGCTGCCCGACAACGTCGTCAATACCGGCTACGTGACGAAGGGTGCACTGCCGGCCCACGCCAGTCCGCAGTGGAACCCGGAGATCTACCAGCCGATCCTCTCCACCGTGGAGAGCGAATATCTACCCTTGGCCGGTGGCGGCGCTCGGAAGATCGCGTTCTGACCCCACTCCACGGCAGAGCCGGAGCGATCAGACCTGATCGATCAGCCCTGCCACTGAATCGCAGATCTGCCCGGGCCGGAACGGGAAGGTGTCGATGTCCCGCCGCTGGGTGATCCCACTGAGCACGAGGACCGTGTGCAGTCCCGCCTCCATGCCCGCGACGATGTCGGTGTCCATGCGGTCGCCGATCATCGCCGTCGTCTCCGAGTGGGCATCGATCCGGTTCATGGCAGAGCGGAACATCATGGGATTGGGCTTGCCGACCACGTAGGGGTCGCGGCTGGTGGCCGCCGTGATCATGGCGGCCACGGCGCCGGTCGCCGGCATGGGGCCGTCCTTCGACGGGCCCGTCACATCGGGGTTCGTGGCGATGAACCGGGCGCCCTCGAGGATCAGACGTACGGCCGTGGTGATCGCCTCGAAGGAGTACGTCCGGGTCTCCCCGAGCACGACGTAGTCGGGGTTCGTGTCGGTGAGGACGAAGCCGGCCTCGTGCAACGCCGTCGTGAGCCCCGCCTCGCCGATCACGAACGCCCTGCCGCCCGGCAGCTGATCCGACAGGAACTGCGCGGTGGCGAGCGCGGAGGTCCAGAGATTCTCCTCCGGGACCTCGAGACCGGAGGCCAACAGGCGCGCCGCGAGGTCCCGCGGGGTGTAGATGGAGTTGTTGGTCAGCACGAGGAAGCGCTTCGAGGTGGCCACCCAGCGCTCGATCAGTTCCGCGGCACCGGGGATCGCATGGTTCTCGTGCACCAGCACGCCGTCCATGTCGGTGAGCCAGCACTCGATGTGTTCGTTCTCGCGCATGAGCTTCCTCTCGGGGGTGGATCTGCAACAACCGGAGCTTCCAGTCTTCCACCTCCGCGGCCGTACCCTTGGACGGTGAGCGAATCCCCCGGTCCCCCCACGGACGAGACCGCTGCGCCGCTTCCGGTAGGAGTAGGGCCGTGGGAGGGGCCCTGGCCCGACGGCGACCACTGGGACCGCAGGCTGCTGGCAGCAGGGGACACCCGCAACGTCGTCGACGGTTACCGGTACTGGACACACGAGGCGATCGTCGCCGACCTGGACGAGCGGCGGCACGGCTTCCACGTCGCCATCGAGAACTGGCAGCACGATCTCAATATCGGCTCGGTGGTGCGCACCGCCAACGCCTTTCTGGCCAGGGAGGTCCACATCATCGGACGACGCCGGTGGAACAGGCGCGGTGCCATGGTCACGGACCGCTACCAGCACGTGCGCCACCACCCGAGTGTGGCCGACTTCACCGCGTGGGCGGAGGCGGAGGGACTGGCCGTGATCGGGATCGACAACTTCCCCGACTCCGTGCCACTGGAGACCTACGATCTGCCGGAACGGTGCGTGCTCGTGTTCGGGCAGGAGGGCCCAGGACTCACCCCCGAGGTGCACGAGGCCGCCGAGGCGACGCTGTCCATCGCGCAGTTCGGCTCGACCCGCTCCATCAACGCGTCAGCCGCTGCGGCGATCGCCATGCACGGCTGGGTGCGTCGGCACGTCTTCGACCAGCGTCTCTGACGGGAGACGGGCCAGGCCTGCACACGCTGGGTCCGCTCGCTAGGATGAGGCAAGCACCTACCTAGAAGGAGTCCTCAGCATGCCTATTGCCACCCCTGATGTCTACGCCGAGATGATCGACCGCGCGAAGGCGGACGGTTTCGCGTTCCCGGCTGTGAACGTGACCTCCTCGCAGACACTCAACGCGGCGATGCGCGGCTTCGCCGAGGCCGAATCCGACGGAATCGTGCAGGTCTCCACGGGCGGTGCGGCCTACTGGTCCGGCGCGAGCGTGAAGCACATGGCGACCGGCGCGCTCGGCTTCGCGGCGTTCGCGAAGGAGGTGGCGAAGAAATACGACGTCAATATCGCACTGCACACCGATCACTGTCCCAAGGACAAGCTCGACGATCTGGTGCTGCCCCTGCTCGCGGCGTCCGAGGAAGCCGTGAAGAACGGCCACGACCCCATCTTCAACTCGCACATGTGGGACGGGTCCGCGGAGACCCTCGAGGAGAATCTGCGCATGGCCCGGGAGCTCCTGCCCCGGATGGCCGCGGCCAAGATGATCCTCGAGGTCGAGATCGGCACCGTGGGCGGAGAGGAGGACGGCGTGGAGAACGCCATCAACGACAAGCTCTACACCACCGTCGACGACGCCCTGGCCACCATCGACGCCCTCGGCGCGGGCGAGCACGGCCGCTACATCACCGCCCTGACCTTCGGTAACGTCCACGGCGTGTACAAGCCCGGTGGCGTGAAGCTGCGCCCCGAGATCCTCGAGGAGATCCAGGAGAAGGTGGGCCAGAAGATCGGCAAGGACAAGCCGTTCGACCTCGTGTTCCACGGCGGCTCCGGTTCCTCGGAACAGGAGATCGCCGACGCCGTCTCCTACGGCGTGATCAAGATGAACATCGACACCGACACCCAGTACGCCTTCACGCGTCCGGTCGCCGATCACATGCTGAAGAACTACGACGGCGTACTCAAGATCGACGGCGAGGTCGGCAACAAGAAGACCTACGACCCGCGCGTCTGGGGAGCCGCAGCCGAAGCCGGACTCGCCGCCCGCGTCGTGAGCGCTGCCACCTCGCTCGGCTCGGCCGGGAAGAAGCTCTGAATCGTGTCCGACGAGTTCAGGAAGAATCTGCTGGGCCCCGACGCCACGCTCCTGCCCGAGGAACCCGAGGTCGTCGATCGCCTCGCCGCAGGAGACGAGGCCGTGGATCTGGCGGCCATGCATCCGACGTCGTCGCTCGTGTGGGCCGTCCTCGCGGACGAGGCGTACGCCGAGGGCCGCACCATCGAGTCCTATGCCTTCGCCCGCACCGGGTACCACCGCGGTCTGGACGCGCTCCGGCGGGCAGGGTGGCGCGGCACGGGCCCAGTGCCCTACTCGCACGAGCCGAACCGCGGGTTCCTGCGGGCGCTCTACGCCCTGGGCAGGGCTGCTGCGTCGATCGGTGAGATGGAGGAGGCGGAACGGATCGCAGCTCTTCTCCGGGAGTCCGATCCGGAGGCCAGCGCCCAGCTCGCATAGCCGAATTCTTCGGTGCTACGCGGCAGGAACTGGTTCTGCCGTAACCTCAGCGGGTCGTCTCGGCGTGCTGGGCCTCGTACAGCGATGCGGGCTCCAGGCCGGGACGACCGGTGCCCTCGCGGTAGCCGGTGGGCGCATCGACCGGTCCGTTGCCGGTGACGCGGCCGCGGCAACCGATGGCGAAGTTCTGTGCAGTGGGAGGCCGCTGGACCACCAGTCGGGCGGCGGCTCCGGTGTTCCAGGCGACGGAATTGACCGCTGACCAGCCGTGACCGGTGCCGTAGGCGCCCCGACTCCCCAGCAGGATCGTGACCGCCACCCGGGGCCGGATCTCCTGGTGGTTGTCGAACAACAGTCCCTGGGACCAGCGCCGGTGGCCCTCGGACGATGCCCGGCTGCCGGTTGCGGTGGTGCGATGGAACACGATGCCAGAGGTGCTGCTGCCGCCGTTGGCGACGAAGGAGTGACGCCCTTCGCTGGCGTGGCAGTCGGTGAACAGGATCTGCTGGGAGCCCTGCTCGGCGTCGAAGTTGTAGCGGTACCCGGGGCGCATCGGTGCCGCGGGGTCGAGGGCATGGCAACCGGCCACGGTGGCCTGCGTGGTGTAGGTGGTGTAGATGCCGGCTTTGGCGAAGTGCAGGATGGTGCAGTCGCGAACCCAGGCATCGCGCAGATTCATCAGCCTGATGCCGTTGGCGGCGTGCTTCCTGTCCTTCCTGCCGTCGGCGTCGATGTCTATCCGCAGCTTCTCGACGCCGATGTCCGTGCTCAGCCCGGCCTCGTCCCACCGGTACAGGTAACTCCGCGTGAGGGACCTGTCGAGAGCCTGGTAGAGCGGGGCATCGATGGTGATGCGGTTTCCGGATACCTCGACGATGCGCCGCAGATACACGACGGGTACGTCGTCCGACTTCCACGATGTATCGTCCTCGGTACCCCCACGGTCGATCGCTTTCAACCAGGTGGGTCCGTCCGGATGGACGATGACGACCGCGTCCCCCTCTCCCAGGGCGCCCGCGTCGGCCACGGTGAGCGAGGTTGAACCCAGCGGCACGAGCTGGTCGGTCACCTTCGTGCGAGTGTTCGGGACCCGCCCGTCCCACGTGCCCTTGTTCCCGACCACGATGACATCGCGACCCGAGGGCGAGTTCCCCACGGCCCGCAGGATGGTGTTGGTCTCCGGGTCCTCACCGTCTCCCGCGCCGCGCAGGACGACGCCGTTCCCGGCAAGGGTGAGCGTGCCTTTGATCCTGTAGGTTCCCGGACGCAGTTCCAGGGCTCCCCTGAACCCTTGTGGCCCCCTGGGCATACCGGCCACCTCATCGATCGCCGACTGCAGGTGGGCGGTGTTGTCCCCGTCGATCGGGCCGACGGTCGAGACGGTCTCGACCGTGGGGAGCTGCTGTCCGCCGCGATAGCCGACGGAGCCGAAGTCCGGAAGGCGATAGCCGTCCGGCTCGTGATAGGTCAGCGTGCCGTCCGCCGCGAGACCGAGCAGCCGCGACTGCCAGGCGGAGGGGGAGTGCTCGCATGCGCTGACGGCGCCGACTCCGAGGACCGCGGCACCGGTGAGGAAGGCGCGCCGTGAGACCGACATCGTGCTCCATTTCTTCGAAGGTCCGTCAGCGGGCTGGTGAACCATGCCGGTCCGGCTGTACAACCTGCCCCCAGTCTAGGGTCGCAGCCGGCGGGATCCGCAAACCGGGGCACGGCCCTCGGTCGTGGAAGGCATATACCACGTGATCATCGAATCACAAGTGTGACGGGAGGGTCGGGCGTTCCGTCCCCGGGGCGCTGATCGCGACTGTAGGTTGAAGCGACAGGTCGGGGCGGAGGGCCGCCACACGAGGTCGGCCAGCCTGTTCCGGAGCAATTGAATGGTGAGGAAATCACAGTGCGTTATTTCGCGAACAAATATGCGGCGGCGGTAGGCGCTGCGGTCCTCAGCGTCGGGCTCGTGGGCGGGTCGATGACTGCTGCGCTGGCCGCCCCGGGGGCCGCGGTCAGACC
>JARIBG010000174.1 GCA_029257465.1 Arthrobacter sp.
TGCCGCCGTCGGGCATTCCAGTACCGAACCCGGGGGCTTCACCCGCTCTGACCGGGTGTCGCAGCCCGACACGCCGCCCAGAGCGCCACCGCCGCGCCGAAGTCCCCGGGCTCGGCACAGCCGACCCCCGACCGGGCGCCAGACCGCCGTGCCGAAGTCCCTGTATCCAGTACGCCGCCGAGAGCGCCACCACGCCGGAATCCGCAGACGCCGGGGCCCGTGCCCGCGACGCCCTAGGATGAAACCATGAAGATTCTCGTCACCGGCGGCAGCGGCTACATCGGCTCGCACACGGTCCTGGCCCTGCTCGAGAACGGCCACGAGGTCGTCGTCGTCGATAATCTGCTGAACTCCACCGAGGTGTCCCTCGAGCGCGTGGCGTCGCTGGCGGGTAGCGCTCCCACCTTCCACCACGCCGATCTGCTCGACGAGACGCGCCTGCGGGAGATCTTCTCCGAGGAGAAGGTGGACGCCGTGATCCACTTCGCAGGGCTGAAGGCCGTCGGCGAATCAGTCGAGAAGCCGCTGTACTACTACCACAACAATGTGGGCGGCACCCTGAATCTGCTGCGCATCATGGACGACGCCGATGTGCGCACCCTGGTGTTCAGCTCGTCCGCCACGGTGTACGGAGCATCGGACGAAGTGCCCCTGACCGAGAAGCTCCCGCTGGACGCCGTCAACCCGTACGGGCGCACCAAGGAGCAGATCGAGGACATCCTCTCAGATCTCGGCGCATCCGATGCGCGCTGGAACATCGCCCTCCTGCGCTACTTCAATCCGGTGGGCGCGCATGTCTCGGGCACCATCGGGGAGGACCCCACCGGTATCCCGAACAACCTGCTGCCCTTCGTGGCCCAGGTGGCCGTGGGCCGGCGTGAGACGGTGCGAATCTTCGGCAACGACTATCCGACGCCGGACGGCACGGGCGTGCGGGATTACATCCACGTCGTCGATCTTGCCCAGGGGCATCTGGCCGCACTCGACTACCTCGTAGCGCACGGCGGCGTGCACACCTGGAACCTGGGCACCGGGACCGGCTCCTCCGTGCTGGAGGTCCTCGACGCCTTCTCCGCCGCGGTGGGACGAGCCATCCCCTACGAGTTCGCGCCGCGCCGGGCCGGTGACGCCGCCGTCAGCTACGCCGACCCGTCGTCGGCCCTCGCCGATCTCGGCTGGTCCGCGAAGCTGACCCTGGCCCAGATGTGCGAGGACCACTGGCGCTGGCAGAAGAACAACCCAGAGGGCTACCGGACGCGCTGACCGGGATAGCCTTCGCGTTCAGGCCACCGCACGCTCCGCCGGAGCGGGACCGCCGTCATTCCCAGACCTGCTTCTCCCGCCGGGCGAAGTCACGCAGCGATGTCGGGGTCCGGCCGGTCACGGTACGGATGTCATCGGTGAGATGGCCTGCCACGCCCAGTCGCGCTGCGGCATGGATGACGGCCGTCATCGCCGCCATGGGAGGGTCGAAGCCCAGGGTGCGGCGGGCGTGCCGCAGATACGCTCGGATGCTCGGCCTCCGATAGGTGATGTGCCTGCCGAGGACCTCGGAGAGGACAGCGGCGACCTCCCCGTACGTCAGCGCCTCATCACTGGTGGGCGTCCAGATCCGCCCGATGTGACGCTGCGGCTCGAGCAGTGCGCTCGCGGCGACGGCCGCGACGTCGACCGCGTCGACGAACGCGGTTCTGCCGTTGCCGGCAGGGACGACGATCTGCCCGCGGTCGCGGATGTCGGCCGCGAAGACGGAGGTCAGATTCTGGTCGAAGTAGGACGGTCGCACGAAGGTCCAGTCCAGACCCGAGCCTCGCAGCCACCGCTCCACCGCCGCGTGGGGCAGCACGAGCACCCGCCCCGCACCCTGTACCGACAGCAGGACCACATGGCGTACTCCCGCCGTTCGGGCGAACTCGAGCGCGGGCACCAGCTCGGTTCGGATCCGGGCGAGCTGCGGGGGGCGGACCAGGAACATCGACCGGACGCCGTCGAACGTCTCCTGCCACGTCGATTCGTCCGCGAAGTCGAAGACGACGCCGTCCGGGTCCTCGTTGTGGCGGGAGGCCGGCCGGACCCGGGCACCCTCGGCGCGCAGCGCCTGAACCAACGGGCGTCCCACGTTGCCCGTGGCTCCAGTGACGAGAAGTGGTGTATCCATGTATGTACGATACACACATGCACCCTGATCCAACCGACATCGCCGTGCTGGACGACGCCCTGCTCCGCCTGCGCCGGCTGTGGAGTGCCTCCCGCAGTCCGTTCGTGGACGACGACGGCATCACCGCCGTCGATATCTCCAGTCTCATCGTGGTCGAGGCGTGCGCTCGAGGCATGGACGCCGGTACGGAGGTCGTGGTCGGGGACGTCGCCGAGCTCGCCGATGTGACGGCCTCCACGGCGAGCCGCCTCATCGACCGCGCGGCACAGGCGGGGCTGCTACACAGGGTCGGGTCGACCATCGACGCCCGCCGCACAGCCCTGCAGCTCACACCGGCCGGCGCGGAGCTCAGGGAACGGGCGGTGACGGCACGTACCGCGTGGCTGGCGGACCAGCTCCAGGAGTGGGACCCCGGCGAGGTCACGATGTTCGGTACGCTCCTGGCGCGCTTCGCGGACGGTCTTGCACCGGCGCATGAGAGTGAGTCACCCGGATCCGGATAGTTCAGGAAGACGACGACGACGGCCTCCCCCTGAAGGGGGCGGCCGCCGTCCGACAGCACCGGCCACGCCGGAAGCCGGTGGCTCAGCGCGCGGGGTAGTGACGCTCCGGCTCACCGGTGTACAGCTGGCGCGGGCGGCCGATCTTCGTCTGTGGGTCCTGCATCATCTCGCGCCACTGGGCTATCCAGCCCGGCAGGCGCCCGATCGCGAAGAGCACGGTGAACATCTTCTCCGGGAAGCCCATGGCCTTGTAGATCAGGCCCGTGTAGAAGTCCACGTTCGGGTAGAGCTTGCGCTCGATAAAGTAATCGTCGGCCAGGGCCTTCTCCTCGAGCCGCATGGCGATATCGAGCAGCTCGTCGTTGCCACCGAGCCTGCCGAGGATGTCGTGCGCAGTGGCCTTGACGATCTTCGCCCGCGGATCGTAGTTCTTGTAGACGCGGTGCCCGAAGCCCATGAGCTTCACGCCGTCTTCCTTGTTCTTGACCTTCTCCATGAAGTCCTCGGGCTTCAGGCCCTGGGACTTGATGTCGCGCAGCATGTTCAGCACGGCCTCGTTGGCACCGCCGTGGAGCGGACCGAAGAGGGCATTGATCCCGGCGGAGACGGAGGCGAACATGTTCGCGTTGGAGCTGCCGACCAGGCGCACGGTCGACGTCGAGCAGTTCTGCTCGTGGTCCGCGTGCAGGATCAGCAGCAGATCCAGGGCCTTGACCATCATCGGATCGAGATCGTACGGCTCGGCGGGCAGACCGAAGGAGAGCCGCAGGAAGTTCTCCACCAGATTCATGGAGTTGTCCGGGTACAGCATGGGCTGGCCGATGGACTTCTTGTGGGCATAGGCGGCGATGACGGGCAGCTTGGCCATGAGCCGGAACGTGGACAGCTCCACCTGCTCGTCGTCGAACGGATCCAGCGAGTCCTGGTAGAAGGTGGACAGCGCGGAGACGGCCGAGGACAGCACCGGCATGGGGTGCGCGTCGCGCGGGAAGCCGCCGAAGAATCCCTTGAGCTCCTCATGCAGCAGGGTGTGCCGACGGATCCGCTGATCGAACGCGGTGGACTCCTCGGGGGTGGGCAGATTGCCGTAGATGAGCAGATAGGACACCTCGAGGAAGCTCGAGCTCTTCGCGAGCTCCTCGATGGGGTAGCCGCGGTAGCGCAGGATTCCGGCGTCGCCGTCGATGTAGGTGATCGCGGAGGCGGTGGCTGCGGTGTTCATGAAGCCCGGGTCATAGGTGACCTGGCCGGTCTGCTTCAGCAGCTTCGAGACGTCGTAGCCGTTGTTGCCCTCCACCGCGGGTACCAGCGGCAGCTCGAGTTCGCCACCGTCGTAGTGGAGGGAGGCAATCTTCTGCTCTGTCATTGATTCTCCTTCAGGAGCCGGCGCGAGGTCAGCACATCGTGGCCCGGCCGGAGGACAGCAGTCACTCCGGGACGAGCGTCAGCGCAAACGCTACCGCCAGCCCACGTCGATCACTAATTCTGCGCAGCCGCTTCGGAGCAGTGCCGGTTCAGGCCGTGTACCCGGCCAGGCGGCTCACGGCGGCGTCGATCCGCTCATCGGTCCCGGTGAGCGCGAGCCGGACGAAGCCCTCGCCCGCGTCACCGTAGAACGTGCCGGGACCGGCGAGGATCCCGAGATCCGCGAGGCTGCCGATGGTCTCCCAGGTCGGTCTCCCGCTGCGCACCCAGAGATACAGACCGGCGTCCGAGCCGTGAAGGGTGAAGCCTGCCCCCTCGAGGGCCGGCAGGAGCCGCGCACGACGTCGACGGTACCGGTCCTTCTGCTCCGCGACATGCGCGTCGTCCCCGAGGGCCACACGCATTGCCTCCTGGACCGGGTGCGGGACGATCATGCCCGCATGCTTCCGCGAATTGATGAGGGACGCGATGAGCGCCGGATCTCCCGCGGTGAACGCGGCCCGGTACCCGGCGAGACTTGACTGCTTGCTCAGGGAGTAGACGGCCAGCAAGAGTTCGTGCGAGTCGCCGCTGACCCGCGGGTCGAGAACACTCGGGACGGCGTTGCCGCCCTCTGTCGGGTCCCAACGGTCCCAGCCGAGTTCGCCGTAGCATTCGTCGGAGGCGACGACGGCGCCGAGTCCTCGGGCGTCGTCGACGATGCTGCGGAGTTGTTCGACGTCGAGCACCTCGCCCGTCGGATTCCCCGGCGAGTTGATCCAGACCAGGCGTACCCGATCTCGGACGTCCTGCGGGAGCTCGGCGAGGGAGTCCGCCGCCACGGGTGTGGCACCGGCCAGATGGGCGCCGATGTCGTACGTCGGATAGGCGATGGCGGGGCGCACGACGACGTCGCCCTCCCCGAGCCCGAGCAGCAGTGGCAGCCAGGCGACGAGTTCCTTGGAGCCCACGGTCGGCAGGATGTCCTGCGGATCAAGCCCTGGGACGCCCCTGCGCCGGGCGAACCAGTCGCTGATCATTCGGCGCAGCGCCAGGGTTCCATGGGTGGTGGGATAGCCGGGGGCATCGGCCGCCGCGCCGAGAGCGGCCTGGATGAGCGCCGGCGTCGGATCGACCGGCGTACCGATCGACAGATCCACCACGCCGTCGGGGTGCCGGGACGCAGTCTCCTGGAAGGGCGCCATGGAGTCCCAGGGGTACCCCGGCAGCTGCAGGCCGAACGGCGTCGGCTCCCGGCCCGTCACCTACGCGGGTTGGTTCTGGGGTGGCAGAACGGCGATGATCGGGTGGTCGAAGCCGGTGTTGCCGATCTTCGCGGCCCCGCCGGGGGAACCGAGTTCGTCGAAGAACTCCACATTGGCCTTGTAGTACTCGGCCCACTGCTCGGGGGTGTCGTCCTCGTAGTAGATCGCCTCGACCGGGCACACAGGTTCACAGGCGCCGCAGTCCACACACTCATCGGGGTGGATGTAGAGCGATCGCTCGCCCTCGTAGATGCAGTCGACCGGGCATTCCTCGATACAGGCCTTGTCCTTGACATCGACGCACGGCTGCGCGATTACGTAGGTCACTTCCCACGCCTTTCCTTGTGACTGGGTCTGCGGATGCACTCCTCGGTGCACTCTTCAGCTTAACTCACCGCGGCGGACCCCTCCTGCCCGAAAGCGTCGGGCGTCGACAGGCGGGCACTGGGTGCCGCCGCGCGGTGCGACTACTGTGGACGCGTGCAGACTCCCGGCGCCCTCCTTGCCACGCTCCCGCTGGGGACGAGGGTCGTCGTCCGTCGTCGCACACCGGACGGCTTCTCGGACTCGCTCGGCGAGCTCATCGCACTCGATGCCGCATCGTGCACGGTACGTACCCGCAGGGGCGACGACGTCGTCCCCCTCGGCGACGTCACCGCCGCGAAGCCTGTGCCGCCCGCCCCGCCGCGCCGGGCACCACGCCGACGGCCGTCCGGCGACTTCCAGGGCTGAGTGGCCCCGGACGCCTCAGCCCCGCTGTCGCGGTCGGAGCAGGACGGCGCCCACTGCGACGGCAACGAGCGTCACCACCAGGACCCCGAACAGCCACAGATTCCCGGCCAGCGCCGTTCCCGGTGCCGTCTCGGACGAGCCCGTGAGGATCAGCGTCTTCGACGACGTCGAGAGCAGCGCCACCACGGCGTACGCAACTGCTCCGGCCACAGCGCTCATGATGATGCTCCGTGCCCAGAGCCCGCAGAGCAGGAAGAGACTTGCTGCGAGCACCAGTGATCCCAGAGCCCCGATGGGCAGCACCACTCCTGCCACGACCAGCAGCTGTCCGTGGAGCAGGGTCCCGAGGATGCCCGCCGCGACGCCTGCGGCGACGGCACCGGAGAGGGCCTGGATCGACGGACGCCGGCCCGTCCCCCCAGGGACGGTACCGGCGTCGTCGTCGTGCATGCGGATCTCCCGCGCTAGGCGCGGGCGCGGGAACGCGAGGCGCGCATGCGCTCGTTCGCGTCGAGGATGACCTTGCGGATCCTGATGGACTCCGGGGTCACCTCGACGCACTCGTCCTCGCGGGCGAACTCGAGGGACTCCTCGAGCGTGAGGTTGCGCGGCGGGGTCAGGTTCTCGAAGGTGTCCGACGACGCCGCACGCATGTTGGTGAGCTTCTTCTCCTTCGTGATGTTCACCTCCATGTCGTCGGCGCGTGAGTTCTCCCCGACGATCATGCCCTGGTAGACCTCGGAAGTGGGCTGCACGAAGAAGGAGCCGCGCTCCTGCAGGTTGATCATCGCGAAGGGCGTGACGACGCCGGCACGGTCGGCGATCATGGAGCCGTTGGTGCGGTACTCGATGTCACCGGCCCACGGCTCGTAGCCCTCGGAGATGGACGCGGCGATACCGGAGCCGCGGGTGTCGGTCAGGAAGCGGGTGCGAAACCCGATCAGGCCGCGGGCCGGGACGATGAATTCCATCCTGACCCAGCCGGTGCCGTGGTTGGCCATGTTCGTCATGCGGCCCTTGCGGGCTGCCAGCAACTGCGTCACGCCGCCCAGGTACTCCTCGGGCACATCGATGGTCATGTGCTCCATCGGCTCGTGGATCTTACCGTCGACCGTGCGGGTGACCACCTGGGGCTTGCCGACCGTCAGCTCGAAGCCCTCGCGGCGCATCTGCTCGACCAGGATGGCCAGTGCGAGCTCGCCGCGGCCCTGGACCTCCCACGCGTCAGGCCGGGCCGTGGACAGGACCCGGAGTGAGACGTTGCCGATCAGCTCCTTGTCCAGGCGGTCCTTGACCTGGCGAGCAGTGACCTTGGCGCCCTTGACCCGGCCGGCGAGCGGCGAGGTGTTGATGCCGACGGTCACGGAGATCGCGGGGTCGTCGACGGTGATCAGGGGCAGGGGCTGCGGATCGTTGACGTCGGTCAGGGTCTCACCGATGGTGATGCCCTCGATACCGGCAACCGCGACGATCTCGCCCGGACCGGCGGAATCGGTGGGAACGCGGTCGAGCGCCTTGGTGGCGAGGAGCTCGGTGATCTTCACGGTCTTCAGCTCGCCGTTCTGGCGTGCCCAGGCGACCTGCTGGCCCTTGCGCAGTGTGCCGTTGAAAATGCGCAGCAGTGCGAGGCGGCCCAGGAAGGGCGAAGCATCGAGGTTGGTGACGTGGGCCTGGAGGACGCCGTCCGGGTTGTAGCGGGGAGCCGGGATGTGCTCGATGATCGTCTGGAACAGTGGCTCCAGGTTGTCGTTCGCGGGCACGGAACCGTCGGCGGGCTGCTCGAGCGAAGCGGCTCCGGCGCGGGCTGCGGCGTAGACCACGGGCACGTTCAGGATCGAATCGAGATCGAGATCCGGCACCTCGTCGGCGAGATCGGAGGCGAGCCCGAGGAGGAGGTCCATGGACTCGCTGACGACCTCGTCGATGCGCGAGTCGGGGCGGTCGGTCTTGTTGACCAGCAGCACCACGGGCAGCTTTGCCGCGAGGGCCTTGCGGAGCACGAAGCGCGTCTGCGGCAGCGGGCCCTCCGAGGCGTCCACGAGGAGCACGACGCCGTCGACCATGGACAGACCGCGTTCCACCTCGCCGCCGAAGTCCGCGTGACCGGGGGTGTCGATGACGTTGATGGTGATCGTCTCGCCGTTGGCAGCGGGTCCCTCGTAGAAGACCGTGGTGTTCTTCGCGAGGATGGTGATGCCCTTCTCCCGCTCGAGGTCGCCCGAGTCCATGACGCGCTCGGCGACGTCGCCGTGAGCTGCGAAGGAGTTCGTCTGCTTGAGCATGGCGTCGACCAAGGTGGTTTTTCCGTGGTCAACGTGCGCCACGATGGCTACGTTGCGGAGGTCGCTGCGGACAGCGGTGTTGCCTGTGGTTTCAGACATGCGTAAGGACTCAATTCCGTATCTACTGCGGGGAAAGTGGTGACGGCTGCAATGCACGCCCTTCCATATTCTATGTGCTGAGGAAAATCAGACCTAATGGGCCGTGTCAATGCATGAACAGGACCCGGACCGGGACCGCTCTCGACGCACGACGGCGGCCCTCCGTCCGGAGGACCGCCGTCGTGCTCGGCCGTGCGCTGCTAGCTGTGGGGATATCGCCTTGATGTCCGGTCGACGGCGGGGCCGACGGCATCGGTACCGTTCTGCTTCGTCTCGGCTGAGTAGTCCGCGAGGTGTCCCTGCACCTGCCGCTCGACCTGCCCGGACATCGTCTCGCTCACCTGGTCCCTGACGCGAGCTGCCATGGCTGTTGTCGCAACCCGCTCCAGTGCCTCCTGCCTGGCGCGGTGCTCGCGGTGGAAGGCCCTGGTCGTCGCGATGGTCATGAGCAGCATCACGATACTGAACGGCAGGGCGGTGAGGATTGCGGCCGTCTGGATGGAACTCAGACCGGCGTCTCCCACCAGGAGCAGAGCGATCGCCACGAGGGCCGCGAGGACAGCCCAGAACACCCGTATCCAGTTCCTGGGGTTCGCGTCCCCGCCGGTGGAGATCATGCTCATGACGAGGGCACCGGAATCGGCGGAGGTGACGAAGAAGATGGCGATCAGGATGATGGCGCCGATCAGCAGCGCCGGACCGCCCGGAAGTTCCGTGAGGAGACCGAACAGGGCATTCTCGGTGTCCACCGAACCGTCGTCGGCCACCAGACCGCCCTCTCCGAAGATCTCGCGGTAGATGGCCGACCCTCCGAGGACCGAGAACCAGAGGAACCCGAGCGTCGTGGGGACCAGGAGCACACCCGCGACGAACTCTCGCACCGTGCGTCCCTTGGAGATGCGGGCGATGAAGATCCCGACGAACGGGGCCCAGGACATCCACCAGCCCCAGTAGAAGGTGCTCCAGGATGCCTGCCACGCTTCGCCCTCCGCGCCGGAGAACGCCAGCGTGTTGAAGGTCAGCCCCACCACGTTCTGCAGGTAGTTGCCGATCGACTGGACGAACTCGCGCAGCAGGAAGAGGGTGGGGCCGGCGAAGAGCACCACGAGGAGCAGGACGCCGGCGAGCACGAGGTTGATATTGGAGAGCCACTTCATGCCCTTGCCCACGCCGGAGACCACCGAGAGGATGGTCAACGCGGTGATACCCAGGATCAGGCTCACCTGGGTTGCCTCGGTGGCCGCGAGGATACCGGCGCTGTCGAGGCCGGAAGAGATCTGGAGGACACCGAGCCCGAGTGACGTCGCGACCCCGAAGAGGGTACCCACCAGTGCGACGACGTCGATGGCGTGGCCCCAGGCACCCTTGACCCGGTCACCGAGGAGCGGCTCGAGGGTCCAGCGGATGGAGATGGGCCGGCCACGGCGATGCACCGCGTACGCGATGGACAGACCCACGACGACGTAGATGCTCCAGGCGTGCAAACCCCAGTGGAGGAACGTCTGGGTGATGGCCTGCTGGCCGAGCTGGATGTCCGATCCCGTGACACCGGGACGCGGGCTGGCGAAGTGATTGAGCGGTTCGGCGACACCCCAGAAGACGAGGCCGATACCCATGCCCGCCGCGAACAGGAGCGCGAACCAGGACATCGTGGAGAACTCCGGCTTGTCCTCGTCCTT
>JARIBG010000185.1 GCA_029257465.1 Arthrobacter sp.
TGAGCGCCGCTACGGCCCACTCCGGACCGGCACCTGTGGTTGCCACTCCGGATGACGCGAGGGCGGCGGCGATGTTGGCTGCTGTCGCCACGCTGACCCAGCCGAGGTACAGGCCGAAGGTGCCGTCCACGATGAGTGTTTCAGCGAATCCCTGCTGCGCCGGTACCCGGGTGAGCCGGATGACCAGGGCGATGAGGACGGCGAGCAGCGCGATGATGACACCGACGCTGAGCCAGATGAAGCCCTGCTGGGTCACGGTGAGCCACGCGGCGTTCAGGACCATGGACGCCGCGACGAGCCAGCCTGTGGCGCGCGCCCTGGTGTCGACGGTCCGCGACGGCAGCCACTGCCAGACGGTGTAGACGAAGAGCCCGAGGTAGATGATCGACCAGATAGAGAAGGCGGGGCCACCGGGGGCCACCAGGGTGGCATCGGCTGCCAGGTCGCCGCCCGAGGTCTCGTTCACGTCGGAGCCGATGAGGCCGAAGCCGATCAGGGGACCGAGGAGACTGATGACCTCACTCACGGTCACGACGATCTGGCGTACGCGGTCCTTCGTCGTCGGGTGAGCGGGAGAGCCGTTGGTCTGTGCAGGTGAAGTGCTCGATCGGGTAGCCATGGATCAAGTATCTCCATCATCGAGAGATTCAGGCAACCCGTCGCCCGGTCGGTGAAGCCGGCGCGGAGGTGTTACTCGACGCCCTGAGCTGCTTCGGTCTTCGCTGCGACGGTTGCGTCCGTCACCGCCTGCATCATGTCGCGGAGCAGGAGCAGCTGGTCCTCGGAGTAATCCCTGAACACTGCGTCGATATGGCGTCCGAGCGGGGCGAACAGCTCGGCGCCCGTGGTGCGTGCCTTGTCGGTCAGCTCGAGGTGGACCTGGCGGCGGTCCACGTCGCTCCGCCGCCGCGTGACGTGGCCTGCCGAGTCCAGTCGGTCCACCAGTGCGGTGGTGGCCGGGGAGCTCAGATTCAACTCTTCGCGCAGCAGCCCGGGAGTGACGGTCTGACCGGCCTGGGCTGCGCCCATCATGATGCTGAGGGCATGGAGATCCGTGCGGTAGAGACTGTCGCGCGCACTGGCGACCTCGACATACCGGTCGGTCTCCACGGTGAACTGCCGCAGGAGCTCCATGAGCTCGTCCTTCGCCGTCACTGTCCCTCGCCTTCTTCCGAGCTCAGCCTAGACTTCTTCCAATTATCTCCATGATAGATATACTTTATCGCAGAGATAACCTGAGGAGGGTCGGAGATCCATGAGAAACACGTGGCTGAGAGTCCTGCTGCCCGTCGTCGTCGTGCTGATCTGGCTGGCCGGTGCTGCTGTGGGCGGCCCCACGTTCGGACGCCTGGGGGAGGTCTCGAGCAACGATCAGGCATCCTTCCTCCCGGCGAGCGCCGAATCGACGGAGGCCGGGGAACTGCAGCAGCAGTTCAGCGACTCCGACGCACTCCCCGCGGTGATCGTCGCCGAGTCCGAGACGGAGATCGATCCGCAGGATCTCAGCGCGTACGAGGAGCTCGGCGCCACACTCGGTGACGTGGAAGGCCTCGAGGCGCCCGCCGAGGGTGCCCCCGCACTCGTCGGCCCCATTCCGTCCGAGGACGGCCTCGCCGTGCAGTACATCGCCTTCATCTCACCCGACGCCGAGCTGGGCGACGTCGTCACCGAACTCCGCAGTGTCCTGACCGACGATCTGCCCGACGGCGTCGCCGGGTACGTCACCGGCCCGGCAGGCTTCACGAACGACCTCGTGGACGCCTTCGGTGGTATCGACGGCATCCTGCTCGGGGTGGCGCTCGGAGCGGTCTTCGTGATCCTCCTCGCCGTGTACCGGTCGGTCGTGCTGCCGTTCATCGTGCTCCTGACCGCGGTCTTCGCGCTCGCGACGTCGATCCTGCTGATCTTCGGCTTCGCCAAACTGGACTGGATCCAGCTCAGCGGCCAGAGCCAGGGCATCCTCTCCATCCTCGTGATCGGCGCGGCCACGGACTACGCGCTGCTGCTCGTGGCCCGGTACCGCGAGGCGCTCGCCGAGAACGAGACGACGTGGGAGGCCATGCGGGTGGCCTGCCGCGGCGCCGTGGAGCCGATCCTGGCCTCCGGAGCCACCGTGATCCTCGGGTTGCTGTGCCTGCTGTTCTCCGACCTGAACTCGAACAGGAGCCTCGGGCCCATCGCCGCGATCGGCATCGCCTTCTCCCTCGCCTCGGCCCTGACGTTCCTCCCGGCGGTCCTGCTCCTGTTCGGCCGCGCTGCCTTCTGGCCGCTGCGCCCGCGCTACGATCTGGAGGCGAGCACCGCCGTCGCGCCCCATCACGGCAAGCACCTGGTACCCACCGACGGCGGACCCGAGACCGGGCTCGAGCGGCTCAAGGGACTCTGGAGGCGTGTTGCCTACCTCGTGGGACGGCGTCCCCGCGCTGTCTGGGCCATCTCGCTGCTGATCCTGGTGGCAGGCGCCCTGGGCCTGACCCAGCTGCAGGCCAGCGGTGTGCCGCAGTCGGCGCTGATCCTCGCCCCGTCCAACGCCGTCGACGGCCAGGACGCCCTCGGCCGGCACTTCGACGCCGGCTCCGGCAGTCCTGTCTACGTCGTTGCCCCGGAGGACGACCAGGAGGCCGCGCTCGACGTCGTCACGGCGGAGGACGGTATTTCCGAGGGCGCGCTGACCACCGACCCGGGCGGCGCGGTGATCGTCGAGGACGGCCGCGTGCTCATCAGCGCCACCCTCGAGGATCCTGCCGACTCGGACGCGGCAGAGGACGTGGTGCGGGACCTCCGGACAGCGCTCGACGACGCCAGCCCGGACGCGCTCGTGGGCGGCGTGACCGCCGTGGCCATCGACACGAACGACACCGCTCTCGCCGACCTCGTGAAGATCATCCCGATCGTGCTCGCGGTGATTCTCGTGGTGCTGATCATCCTGCTCCGCTCGGTCCTCGCACCGGTGCTGCTCGTGGCCAGCGTGGCTCTCTCGAATGCCACGGCGCTCGGCGTCTCCGCGCTGGTGTTCAACACCGTCTTCGGTTTCGAGGGGGCTGATGCCTCGGTGCCGCTGTTCGCCTTCGTGTTCCTCGTGGCGCTCGGGGTGGACTACAACATCTTCCTCATGACCCGGGTGCGGGAGGAGTCGTTGCGGATCGGGACCAGACCCGGCATCCTGCGCGGACTCGGCGTCACCGGCGGGGTGATCACCTCGGCCGGGGTGGTCCTGGCTGCGACCTTCGCGGCGCTCGGCGTGATCCCGATCCTGTTCCTCGCGCAGATCGCGTTCATCGTGGCCTTCGGTGTGCTGCTGGACACCGTGCTGGTGCGCTCGCTGCTGATCCCGGCCCTCGCCTACGACATCGGGCCGAAGATCTGGTGGCCCTCGAAGCTCGGCAGGGAACCGTCACCGCGGTAGGCCCTGCTCTCATAGGGGATGCCCTACGGGAGCAGCCCGGCTCTGCGCAGGAAACCCAGCAGATCATCGGTGAGCTCCATGGCGATCATCTCCTCATGCGAGAACCAGCCGGCGTCGGCGGCGTCGTCGCCTGCCTGGAGGGTTCCCCCGATCGGGCTGGCCAGGAAGTCGTGGACCTCGAAGACCTCCTGCCGGCCGTGGGGTATCTCCAGGGACCCGAGCAGGCGGTCGACCCGCACGTGGAGGCCCGTCTCCTCCAGGGTCTCCCGGACGGCTGCGTCCTCCAGTGATTCGCCCGCTTCCACGCGGCCGCCCGGCAGGGACCAGCGTCCGGCTGCGGGGGCGTGGCCGCGCAGGATCAGCAGGAAGCGGCCCTCGGCGTCCCTGACGACGGTCGCGGCGGCCTGGGTCCTGATCACGCAATCACCGTCGACGGTGGTGCGGCTGAGGGTGCTGAATGCCGGGGCATCGTCCGATGCTACTGCCTTCCAGGATTCCGGCGGACCCGTATCGTATGCTCGCTGCATGGGGGAAGAAACCAGCTGGGATGCCGCGCGCTCGACCAACCTGGAGAACTGGGAAGACAGGGTGCCCCTGCACGAGGCTGCGTACTCGATCAGTGACTTCGACGATCCCGGCCATCTGAGTTCGGTGATCCGGACGGACCTGGCAGCCATGGCGCCGTTCCTGCCCGACGGCGTGATCAGCGGGCTCGACGTGTGCCATCTGCAGTGCCACATCGGCACCGATACCGTATCCCTGGCCAGGGCGGGAGCGCGCGTCACCGGCGTCGACTTCTCACCGGGCGCCCTGGCCTCCGCCGCCGGCCTGGCACATCGCCTGGGCCTCGAGGTGACGTGGGTGGAGACCGACGTCCTCGAGGCACGCGCCGCGGTCGAGGGAGATTTCGACGTCGTCTACACCAGTATCGGCACCATCACCTGGCTGCCGGATCTGGCCCGCTGGGCCGGGCAGATCGCAGGTCTCCTGCGGGCAGGGGGCCTCTTCCACATCAGGGACGGGCACCCGATCCTCTACGCCCTCGACGAGAACGCTGAAGGTCTGCAGCTGATGTACCCGTACTTCGGCGACGGCGAACCGCAGGTCTGGGACGACGCGGCCACCTACGCGGGAGACGGCACGGTGACCCACTCACGGACGTACGAGTGGGCACATCCCCTGTCCGAGATCATCACGTCGCTGATCGACGCCGGCCTGCAGCTCCTGCACGTCGACGAGGGAACGACTCTGCCGTGGAAGTTCTCACCGCGCATGGTCGAGGTGCCGGACGGCTTCTCGTGGCCCGACGCGGAGCGTTCCCTCGTGCCCTGCACGTACACGATCATCGCCCGGAAGCCGTGAGAATCAGTCAAGGACTGCCGTGATCCTTGCGTGGATATCGGCGTGATCCGGCTCGCGCGGCTCGAGGACCTCGGGGCGCTACCGGACATCGAGCGCGCCGCCGGTGCCGTGTTCCGCGAGGTCGGGATGGCGGCCATCGCCGAGGACGAACCTCCGACCGTTCAAGCTCTGCTGACCTATCAGCGCGGCGGACGGGCCTGGGTGGATACCGATGCGTCGGATCGGCCGGTGGCCTATCTGCTGGTGAACATTGTCGACGGTGACGCGGCGCACATCGAGCAGGTTTCCGTGCATCCGGACCATGCCGGTCAGGGCAGGGGCCGGGAGCTCATCGAGACCGCAGCAGGGTGGGCGGCGCAGCGCG
>JARIBG010000178.1 GCA_029257465.1 Arthrobacter sp.
GCGCCTTCCGAGGCATTGAGCCCTCCCAGCCCCGTCATGAGCTGCACCTGATTATCCACGAGTGAACCGCCATCATGATGTCTCCTTGAACCACATCGAAAGCGCATAGTTCCTGCCGGCGGCAGGATGACTATCACGCTACCCATGCCTCACCGAGAAGTGCCGAAAGTTCCGGCGGCTCTACGATGGGCTGCTCCCCGTGCTCGAGGGCAGTACACTGACCGATCGCGAAATCTGCGCCGCTCAGTGCCCCCGACAACGACGACGGCGGCCCCACCGGATCAGGTGGGTCCGCCGTCGTCGTGAGTTGGAGTTGATCAGCGTAAGGGGCGTCCGGCCATGCCTTCGAGCCGGGCGATGCGCTCGTTCATGGGAGGGTGCGTGGCGAACAGCCTGCTCATCCCCCCGCCCTTGAACGGATTGGCGATCATGAGGTGGGAGGTGTTGACGAGCTTCTGGTCCTGCGGCAGCGGGGCACGCTGCGTACCGCGCTCGAGCTTGCGGAGCGCCGAGGCGAGGGCCAGCGGATCGTCGGTGAGGGCAGCGCCGTCCTCGTCTGCGTCGAACTCCCGCGTGCGGCCGATGGCGGTCTGAATGAGCCCTGCGGCCAACGGGGCGAGGATGGCCAGGAGCAGAGCGGCGATGGGGTTGCCGCCCTGGTTCCTGTTGCCGCCCATCATGCCGGTGAAGGCGAAGATCTGCGCCACCGAGGTGATGACGCCGGCGACGGCGGCTGCGACGGATCCGGTGAGGATGTCGCGGTTGTACACGTGCATGAGCTCGTGCCCCAGGACGCCGCGCAGCTCTCGCTCGTCGAGCAGCTGCAGGATGCCCTGCGTGCAGCACACCGCCGAGTTCTCCGGGTTGCGCCCGGTGGCGAAGGCATTGGGGGCGTTGGTCGGCGAGACGTACAGCCGCGGCATCGGCTTGCCGGCCCGCGAGCTGAGCTCACGCACGATCCGGTACATTGCCGGTGCCTGCTGCTCGGAGACCTCGACCGCACGCATACTGCGGATCGCGATCTTGTCGCTGTTCCAGTAGCTGTAGGCGATCGAGCCGACGCCGAAGAGGGCGAACAGCCAGATGAACGCGGAGCTGCCGGTGGCTCCGGCGATGACCGCACCGAAAACGAGGAAGATGCCCATGAGGGCACCGAACAACAACGCCGTCTTGGCACCGTTGAAATGGTTGTGCACTGCTCACTCCTTGCAAGGTGGAGGCCTCCGCCGAACCGTCGCGCACAGCGGCGGATCGGACCGGGCTTGTCCCTTCATGGTACGGGTCGGAGCTTCACGCTCGCTGAGAGGCGCCCTGCCGGCTGGGCGCTTCGATCAGGGCTCGGGGTGACGGGAATCGTACCGGGAGAAGCCAGGCTGCCACCGGGCTACGGCGAGCACCAGGACCACGCAGGCAAGGCCACCGACGACGGCGATCCAGCCCTCCCCCAGCCACGTGGCCTGACCGCCGGCCACCAGGTCACCGAGGCGTGGGCCACCGGCGACGACGACGATGAAGACGCCCTGCAGGCGTCCGCGCATCGCATCCGGCGTCGCGGACTGCAGGATGGTGTTGCGGAAGACACTGCTGATCGAATCGGCGATGCCCGCGAGGACCAGGCAGGAGGCCGCGGGGACGACCCACAGCGACAGGTCACCCTCGACGGCGGGCAGCGACGACGACCCCGCCATCACGACGACGGCGCCGAAACCGGCCACCGAGGCACCCCACCCGACGATGGACCAGATCACCGCCTGACCCTGCTTGTGGATGTGGCCGAGCGGGCCCGAGAACAATCCGGCCAGCACCGACCCGAAGGCACCGGAGGCCAGCAGGATACCGACGGTCAGTTCTCCGCCGCCAATGAGCACGGCGCCGACGGCCGGCAGGAGCGCCCGGGGCTGAGCGGTGATCATGGCGATGAGATCGAGGATGAACGTCATGCGGATGTTCGGGCGGGTCCCGAGGAAACGGAAGCCCTCGAGCACGGTGGCGAGTCCGGCCCGCCGCGTGGGCCCCTCCGGCGGTAGCGGCGGGAGCCGGTAGAGCGCCCACAGCGCGAAGGTGAAGGTGACGACGTCGACCGTGTACGTCCAGGCGTAGCCCACCTGGGCCACGAGGACCCCGGCAAGTAGCGGCCCGATGGTGAAGGCGAGGCCGAACGTGATCATGCTCAGCGCATTGGCGGCCGGCAGCAGCGCCGGTCGGACCAATCGCGGGATGATGGAACTCCGCGTGGGCTGATTGATGCCCGCGGCACCGGACTGGACGGCGATGAGGCCGTAGAGCAGCCCGACGCTGTCCATGCCGATCCAGGCCTGCAGCGCGATGGCGGTGGTGGTGGCCCAGAGCGCGACGCCGGACCACAGTGCCACCTTCCGCCGGTCCAGGGCGTCGGCGATCGCCCCGCCGTAGAGCCCCGCCACCACGAGGGGGACGAGCGCGAACAGGCTGAGCAGGCCCACGCTGAGGGTGGATTGCGTGAGGGCGTAGATCTGCAGGCTCACGGCCACGATGGTGAGCTGGGTGCCGATTGCCGAGAGCGCCGTGCCGAGGTAGAGCCTGCGGAACGCCGGACTCTCCTTCAGCGGGGTGATGTCGGCGAGGAGTCTGGGCACGCGGCAAGTCTAGCTGCGCTTTGATTCGCTGCAGCAACGATTTAGCGGGCGCAGCGGCGCTGTGTCGTGCGGTGTCGTGCCGTGAACCAGGGCGTCAGGCGGCGTGGCGGTCGCCGTCGTCGATCGCACGATCGATCTCCTGCAGTACACGGGGATCGGCGATGGGCCTGAAGTGGCCCATGGTGGCGAGCTGGACGTTGCGGGCTCCCTCCACGAAACTGCCCCCCGGGATGTGGGGATCGAAGCGGCCGTAGATGGAGGTGATGCGCGCATTGAGCTCGATGTTGGCACGCAGCGTCCGCAGAATGCTGTTGCGCGGGGAGAAGGCCCGGATACTCGGCACCACGAAGAAGTTCGCGTAGACGGAACCGGAGAACGGCGCGTTGATCGCCACGAGGCGCGTGATCCGGGGCGCGGCCTTGGGCATCGTCAGCAGGAACTTTCCGATCAGTCCGCCCTTGCTGTGCGTGACGACGACGACGTCGGTGAGCTCGTGCTGCTCGAGGTACTCGGCTGCGAGCTCCGCCATCGCGGGGACCGTGCCGCGGTTGTAGCCGAGTTTCTGCACCACGTGGACCCGGTGCCCGGCCCGGTGCAGGTGGTCCGCGACGGGTTTCATGAACTGCCACGTCTCGTACACGCCCGGGATCAGCAGCACGGGTGCCAATCCCTGCGGGGCTCCCGGGGTCGGCATGAGGTAGTGGGCAGGATCGGCCCTGACGAGGAAGCCGTGTACCTGCCAGTAGCCGACGTATGCATAGTCCAGCAGCCACGCCCAGCCGCGCTCGATGAGGTTCACCCCTCCTACGGTACTGACCAGGGCGACGACACACAGTCCACGCTTATTATGAACTTGTCAGATTTACTGCTTGACTTGTCCCATGACACAGGTAGCCACGACCCCGGGAACGCAGGAGTCCGTCTGGTCGGCGGCCCTGCACTCCCGCGACCGGCGCGTGACGCGTCAGCGCCTCGCCGTGCTGGCCGCCGTCGACGCCGTCCCCCACGCGACGGCCGAGGACGTCTCGGTCGCCGTCCAGGCACAGCTGCCGCACATCACGGTGCAGTCCGTCTACGTGATCCTGGCCGACCTGATGGACGTGAATCTGCTGCGCCGCATCGACACCCCGCACTCCCCTGCCCGCTACGAGACCCGTGTGGGAGACAATCACCACCACGCCGTCTGCACGGGTTGCGGGCGCATCGAGGACGTCGACTGTGCCGTCGGCCATGCACCGTGTCTCACCCCCGCGTGGTCGCCGGGAGTTCGGCACATGACCATCGAGATCGCGGAGGTCGTCTACCAGGGCCTCTGCGACAGCTGCCGCGCAGCACCCCCCGGCCACACCTGATCCCCAACCCCCAGATCCCATCCCCGAACCTCAAGGAAAAGGAGCACCATGTCCGCGAACTTCACCACCACGCAATCCGGCGCACCGGTCATCGACGACGCCAACTCGTCCGTCATCGGCCGTGACGGCGCCATCCCGCTGACCGATCACTACCTCATCGAGAAGCTGGCCCAGTTCAACCGCGAGCGCGTCCCCGAGCGCGTGGTCCACGCCAAGGGCGGCGGAGCCTTCGGTGTCTTCGAGACCACCGAGGACGTCAGCAGGTACACGCGCGCCGCGCTCTTCCAGCCGGGAACGACGACGGAGACGCTCCTCCGCTTCTCCACCGTGGCCGGCGAGCAGGGCTCGCCAGATACCTGGCGCGATCCGCGGGGCTTCGCCCTGAAGTTCTACACGACCGAGGGTAACTACGACCTCGTGGGCAACAACACCCCGGTGTTCTTCGTCCGGGACGGCATCAAGTTCCCCGACTTCATCCGCTCGCAGAAGCGCCTCCCCGGCACCCACCTGCGCGACGCGGACATGCAGTGGGACTTCTGGACGCTCAGCCCCGAGTCCGCCCACCAGGTGACGTGGCTCATGGGCGATCGCGGTATCCCGAACTCGTGGCGCACCATGAACGGCTACGGCTCGCACGCCTACATGTGGATCAACGAGGCCGATGAGAAGTTCTGGGTCAAGTACCACTTCAAGACCAATCAGGGCCACGAGACGCTGACCGGCGCGGACGCCGAACTGCTCGCCGGCTCGGACGCCGACTACCACCTGCGGGATCTCTACGAGAACATCGACCAGGGTAATTTCCCGAGCTGGGACCTCAAGGTCCAGATCATGCCGTACGACGACGCGAAGACCTACCGCTTCAACCCGTTCGACGTGACGAAGACCTGGTCGCAGCAGGACTACCCGCTGATCCCGGTCGGCACGCTCACGCTCAACCGGAACCCGGAGAACTACTTCGCGCAGATCGAGCAGGCCGCTTTCGCGCCGTCGAACTTCGTGCCCGGCATCGCCGCGAGCCCCGACCGCATGCTGCAGGCGCGGATCTTTTCCTACGCGGACGCGCACCGCTACCGCGTGGGTACCAACCACGCGCAACTGCCCGTGAACATGCCGAAGAACGAGGTGCGGAGCTACTCGAAGGACGGTGCGGCACGCTACCACTTCGACTCGGCGTCGAGCCCGGTCTACGCGCCAAACTCCGTCGGCGGTCCCGCGGCGGACCCGGCACAGTACGGTGCGCACGGCGGCTGGGAGAACGACGGCGACCTCGTGTACGCGGCGCACTCCCTGCACGCCGAGGACGACGACTTCGGTCAGGCCGGGACGCTGTACCGCGAGGTGTTCGACGACGCCCAGCGCGAGCGTTTCCTCGAGACGATCAGCGGTGCCGTCGGAGGCGTCAAGAGCGAAGACATCCGCGCCCGGGCCGTCCAGTACTGGACCAACGTGGACGCCGATCTCGGCGCGAAGCTGGCGTCCAATCTCGGGCACGGCCACACGCCGGCCACCGAGTCCGAGGCCGCACTCTACTAGGAGTAGGGCACCGATCAGCAGCACCACTGAGGAAGGGCGGGCCCGTATGGGGCCGCCCTTCCTCACTGTCCGGTCGAGGGGCGGTTTCTGGTCAGCGACGCGCTCAGGGCCGCGCGGCCAGGAACCGATCCTCGGCGGCGTAGCCGAACGAGTTTTCGAAGAAGTCCGTCGGCTGCACCGCCGTCGTGGACCTTCCGTATGCCTCCGCGACGAGCCAGTCCACGGTGGGGCCCGCGGTGCTGGCGTAGTCCCCCACCGGGCGGTACCCCAGTGCGGCGGCGGCCGTGAGGTCCAGGACGACCGGCGACGCGGCATCCCAGGGCGTCCGCCCGAGTCCTTCCTCCGCGGTGTCCGGCAGGAGCTCCTCACGCAACGCATGCCCGAGCCTGGCGGTCACGGTACGGACGATCTCCAGCACCGACGGGGCGTCGGGATCCGCGCTGTTGAGGATCCGCTGACCGGGGCGGCCCGCCACGACCTCCACCAGGGCGGCGATATTGACGGCGGCACTGGTGTGATTGACGGCGTCGGGCCGGCGCAGTAGGACTACGTCGCGCGCGTCGAGGACGCGCCGCACCACGTGCCATTCACGTGCGGGCAGGGCACCGACGCCGTGGACCTTCGAGGCCCTGATCACGGTGACGGGCAGACCCGAGTCGAGATACGTCTGTTCGGCCGCGACCTTGTTGGAGCCGTAGCCTTCGGGCGAGCGGTAGTCGATGTCGAGTGGTGTCATGACCGGATTGTCCTCCCGGATCGGTGCCGGGAAGTGCGGCCCGTCGGTCGAGTTCACGTGGCGTCCCTCCGCATCCACGTACACGGCCTTGCTCGACAGCATCACGGCGGATCCGATACCGGCAAGATGCGGCAGGACCAAACGCGCATCGGCACGCGTGAACGCGAGGCAGTCGACCAAAAGATCAGCACCCGTCGAGAGCATCGCTGCCACCTGCGTCCCGTCGTGTCGCTCCAGGGAAGTGAAGGACACTCCGGCGTCCAGGAGCTCCGTGGGCATGCCTGCCGGATCGCGGGCCCCCACCTCCACCTCCCAGCCGCGGCGCACCAGCCGTAGCGCAATCGCGCGGCCGATCACACCTGTTCCGCCGAGGATGATCGCGGTGCTCATTCGAGCACTCTAACCTCCTGCCTCCATCGACCCCACCAGCTGCGCCAGACCCACATCAGCTCCCGGCTCTCTGCCTCGCCGTCCTCGATCTGCTTCCAGCGGGAGATGATCTCTCCGTTCACGAGCGGACGGGTCGGCCTGGGCGTGAGGATATCGCTGATAGTGCTCATACCAGCCATGTGTGCGGTCACTGGCTGCACACTCACCGCAGGAGTTGGGAGATCCTCCGGGCCCGCATGAGCACCGCCGCCGAAGGGACGACCTTACCGTTCAGGTAGGTGGAGAGTCGAGACTGGGACGTACCCAGGCGCACAGCGAAGTCCGCTCGGCTCAGACCGCTGCCGCGCAGGTGCCGCTGCAGTTCGTCGACGACCTCCTGGCGTTCCTGCGCCTCGGAGTCGCGCAACGACTTCTGCAGAACCCGCTGGAGGAGCGATGGGACCGCTGGATTCTCCGCGGCGTCAGCCACCTCGGCAAGCTCCGAGGCCACCTTCCCGCGTGGGTCCCGGGTAAGAGCATCGGCAATGCGGCGCCAGTCGTCGATGCCCCCACGCTCGACGGCGGTGAGCAGGCCCTCGAAGCCCCATCGGTCGACCGGGTCGGACGGGGCGACGGTGATGTTCCGGAACTTCAGGCTCATGGCTCGTCCTTCCTCAGCAGCATCTCGGTCGCGATCTCCTGAGATGTCTCCACCGTGGCCGACCAGTCCTGCCACTTCGCGGTCAGGCCCTTGTACGAGCTGAGCTGACCGGTGGTCCGTGAGTCCCTGGGCCGCGGGTCCGCGAGCTGGCGGACGACCTGGGAGCTGACGGCGGTGCCGTCCTGGTTCTGGTCGGCGTAGTAGTCGTCCATAGCCGACAGCACGTCGGCCGCCCGGTCGATGCCCATGGTGTCGGCGAGGGCGGCCACATCGAGGTAGTCGCGGGTCTGGTTACGTCGGGTGATGAGGAAGGCCTTGATGCGCAGCGCCTCGTCGCGGGTCGGCACCCGGATCGTGGATCCCGACGGCAACTGGACCTCCACGACCTCGAGTGGACGACGGCGGATGAGTTGGCGGAGCCCGGTCTCGATGCCGCCCAGTTCGCCGAGGATGATCTTGCCGTAGGTCACCCGGTTGGTCGCCCACCCGCCGTCGGACTCGACCGCGTCAAGGACGACGTCGAAGTTCTCACGGAGACCGGTGAGCACATGGTCGTGGTCGTACGAGGCCCGGTGACCGGCATAGAGCGCCGCCGCGCTTCCGCCGACCAGGACCGCGTCGGGGACCAGTTGCTGGAGCTTGGCCGCCGACTCGAGTACCTCTCCGAGGTCGGGAGCCAGGTCACGTCGGACCGGCAGCACGATCTCGGATTCGGGGTGCTGGATGTGAGTGAACGTGCCGCCGTCGTCGCGGGGATGCCGGTGATCCTCGAAAGCCATGATCAATTTTATCATTTCGGATACGGATGAGAGTGATTGACGGGATTCGGCCCCGCATATCGGTAGAGGACCCAAAGGGGAGCAACGCAATTCAGGGCGCCGTGTTCGACGCAGTCCGGTTTGTTCCACATCGGGTTCCGCACGACGGCACGGGAGCTGATGTGGTTCCACGACGCCCCCTTGTCTGGGCATCGGCTCCGCCGATCACTAGACTCCTCGAAAGGGGGCAAGCAACCATGGGGGCAGAACAGCGGTACACGGTGACCGTGGAGCAGGAGACCCTGGTCCGTGTGCAGTGGGCTCCGGCCATCGTCCTGCACCACTCGGACGGCGCGCGCCTGACCGATGAGATCGAACGCGCGCTGCCCGGGCGCCGGATTCATCTGCTGATGCTGATGAACGACATGGCGTCCGTGCGCCAGGACGCGCTGGCCTACTTCGCCAAACGGGCGCCGCTCTCGGCCGCAGCCCTCGTGGGGCCCTCCGTCCTCGACCAGCCCCTGATCGAGCTGTATCTCGAGGTGTACAAGCCACCCTTCCCCGTGAGCTACTTCGTGACCGAGGCAACGGCGCGGTCATGGCTGATGACGCGACCGGAACTGGAGGCTCCGCTTTCCCGCTGACGCTTTCCCGATGACGAAAGACGTGCCCGGGCTCGATCGCCCGGGCACGCGCGGATGGTCCTAGACCGAGACCTTCTCGCCATGCTCCAGTTCGGGATTCTCTTCCCGCTCCGGCGTCGCCTCCTCGCCGCGATCGAGCTTCGCACCCTCGACGTCGACGTCGGGTAGGATCCGCTCCAGCCAGGCCGGCAGCCACCAGGCATTTTTGCCCAGCAGGTACATGGCCGCCGGGATGAGCGTCATGCGGACCACGAAAGCATCCAGCAGGACGCCGAACGCGAGTCCGAACCCGATGGGTCGCACCATGGTGAGCTCGGAGAACACGAAGCCTGCGAACACCGAGACCATGATGATGGCCGCGGCAGTGACGACACGAGCACCATGGCTGAATCCGATGCGCACCGCCGCCTTCGGGTTGGCGCCGTGGACGAACGCCTCGCGCATGCCCGAGACCAGGAACATCTGGTAGTCCATCGCCAGACCGAAGAGCACGCCGATCAGGATGATGGGCAGGAAGCTCAGGATGGGCCCGGGATTCGATACGGCGAAGATGTCGCCGAGCCAGCCCCACTGGTAGATGGCCACCGTGGCCCCGAAGCTGGCCAGGAGGGAGAGCAGGAAGCCCGCTGTCGCGATAACCGGAACCAGGATGGAGCGGAAGACCAGCAGCAGCAGGATCAGGGACAGTCCGACGACGATGCCGAGGTAGGGCGGCAACGCCTCCACGAGCTTCTCCGACACATCGATGTTGGCGGCCGTCTGCCCGGTGACGGCGATCGAGACGCCGGTCTGGTCCTCGACACGATCGGAGGACGACCGCAGGTCCCGGACGAGATTCTCGGTCGTCTCGCTCGAGGGCCCGTCCTCGGGGATGACCTGGAAGATCCCGGTGCGTCCATCCTCGCTGACGGTGGCGGGGACGGAGGCAGCGACGTCGGGCATGTCCAGCAGGAGGTCGTTGACGTCCAGCTGGAGCGCCGTCAGTTCGGCCTCGTCCTCCGTATCGGGGAACGATCCCACGACGATCAGCGGGCCGTTCGTACCCTCACCGAACTTCTCACCGACGGTGTTGTATGCCTGGAAAGCGGTGGAATCGGCCGGCTCGGCACCGCCGTCGGGCAGTCCGACCCGCAGCTGCGTGGCCGGGATCGCGATCACCCCGAGCAGGGCCACTCCGGCGATGACGGTCAGGATCGGCTTCCGGGTGGCGATGCCGCCCCAGCCCGAGCCCGCGGCAGCGCGCTCGTCGGCGGCCTCCGCCGGGTCCTGGCCCGCGGCAGGCGCCAGCGTGGAGTGCTTTCCGCCGTCCCCGCGTGCCCACCGGCGCTTCGACACGATCCGGCGCCCGATCACAGCGAGCACGGCCGGCGTCAGGGTGAGCGCCACCAGCACCGCCGCAGCAACCGTACCGGCCGCCGCGAGCCCCATGATCGTGAGGAACGGCAGGCCGGGGACAGCCAGGGCAGCGAGCGCCACGACCACCGTGATACCTGCGAAGAGGACAGCGTTACCCGCCGTACCGGTGGCTCGCGCGATCGATTCCCGTAGCTCCATACCGCGCAGCAACTGGTTCCTGTGGCGATTGACGATGAACAGTGAGTAGTCGATCCCGACCGCGAGACCGAGCATCAGGGCCAGGACGGGCGAGATGCTGTTCATCTCGATGACCCCGGAGAGGGCGAAGGTGATTCCCACACCCACACCGACGCCGACGACGGCCATCAGGAGCGGAAGACCGGCGGCAACGAGTGTGCCGAGCATCAGGATCAGGACGATCGCGGCCACGGCCAGGCCGATGAGCTCCGCGGCACCAGCGATGCCGCCGATGTCCTCGACGATCTCCTTGCTGAAGTCGACCGTCACTCCTGCCGACTCGACCTCTGTTGCCGTCTCCTGAACCTGTTCCCGAAGTTCCGGGGACACGCTGTTGATCTGCTGATCGAACTGGACGTTGGAAACTGCTGCTGATCCGTCGTCGGACAGCAGGCTCACTCCCGAGGTGGCATCGAGCTGCCGCTCGGCCTGGTCGAGCTCGGTGGTTCCGGACTCCAGCTGCTGCCGACCGCTCTCGAGTTCGGCCTCGGTGGCGTCGAGCGTGGCCTGGCCTTCCTTGAGCTGCTGCTCCGTGGCAGTCACCCGCGCGTCCGGAAGCCGATCGCGATTGCTCTCGAACTCCTCCCGCTGCTCGTCCAGCTGCGCCTGCCCCTGCGCGAGCTGCTCCTCGCCGCTCGTGAGCTTCTGCTCACTGGCCTCCAGTTCCGCGCGCCCTGCCTCGATCTCCTCGGCACCCGCGTCCACCTGCTCCGCCACGTCGAAAGGATCGACGACACTGCGCACACCGTCGAAATCGGAGATCGATCCGAGCGCGGTCTGCACCTCGTCCTGCTGCTCGGTGGAGAACTCCGAACCGTCGTCCGTGGTGAAGACCAGTGTGCCCGTACCTCCGACGGCTTCGGGCAGTTCGTCCTTCAGGCGGTCGGTGATGCGCTGGGACTCGGTTCCGGGGATCGAGAAGTTGTTCGTGAGGGTACCGGAGAAAGCCGCGGCGGCCCCGCCGACCGCGAGCATGATCGCAAGCCAGGCAGAGATGACCCACCATCGCCTCCGATACGCGAACGAGCCGAGGCGATAAAGCAGAAAAGCCATGGAGTGATCCTTGCGGGTGAAGAAGGGGCGGACGGGGAAAAGATGTGAAGCAGAAGAGGACTCAGGAACCGGCGTACGTGTCGGGTGGGTGCGGTGCGATCCGCTCCCCCGGGTCGGCGAACCCGTCGCGCAGCATCGTGAGGACACCGATGATGCGCGCTTCGAGCTGCTTGCCCGAATCAGCAGCCGAGGCAGGAATATGAGCTGCCCAGTCCCGCAGTGCGGTCCTGGTGCAGGACATCACGCAGCCCACGAGGGCTGTCAGGTAGAGCTCGGTAGCGGTGGTCCCGAAGCGGATACGCAGCGCCTCCGCGATCCTGGTCTCCGCGCGCTCCCAGGAGTGCAACTGGGCACGCAGGAGATCCGGGTTGGAGCCGGCCATGCGGAAGAGTTCGCCGTGCTGTGCGAGCCCTTCCATCCTCGTGGTCTCGGTGAAGGCGCGGATGATCGCGCCGAACAGTGGTTCATCGTTCGGCAACCGCTCGAAGACGCCCAGTGCCAGATCGATGAAGAGATCCATCCGGACCGTCAGGGCGTCCTCCGCACTCGGGAAGTAGTTGAAGAACGTGCGGCGTGAGACACCTGCCCGCTCGGTGATCTGGTCCACCGTGAACGCGCCGGGGCCCTTGGATCGGGCGAGATCGAAAGCCGCGTCCGCAATGGCACGTCGCGTGTCGATCTTGTTCTGTTCGCGGCGGCCCAGGGGCTCGACGCTGTCGGTCGTTCTCAGCACTACGTCAGAATACGTCAAAATTTGCACACCGTGCAACGAGAAATAGATTCACCCACGACTGTACTATTGAGGTATGGCTTCTCATCAGCACCACGCGTCAACGACGCCCCCTCAGCGGGGGCCGCTGGCCGGTGCCCTCGGGATCACCCTGTTCGTGTTCGTCCTGCAGGTCATCGGAGCGCTCTGGACCGGTAGCCTCGCCCTGCTCTTCGACTCCGTCCACGTCCTCACCGACGCTGCGGGGCTGGCGATGGCGCTCGGCGCGGCAACACTGGCCATTCGCCCTGCGACACCTCGACGCTCCTGGGGCTTCCGCCGGGCGGAAGTGATCGCGGCACTGCTGCAGGCCGCGTTCCTCCTCGCCGTCGGTGCCTATGTGCTCTTCGAAGGAGTCAGCCGACTGATCACCCCGGAGGACGTCGCCGCGCCGGAGATGATCGTCTTCGGCGTGGTCGGGCTCGTGGGTAATCTCGCTGCCCTCGGACTACTATCACGGCACCGGGCATCGAGTTTTAATTTCAGGGCGGCGTTCCTCGAGGTGCTCAATGATGCCCTCGGCTCCGTGGCCGTCATCGTCGCCGCCGTCATCATCACCCTCACCGGCTGGATGCGCGCCGATGCTCTCGTGGCCCTGCTCATCGGCGTCCTGATCATTCCGCGCACCGTCAAGCTGCTGCGCGAGACCATCGACGTGCTGCTCGAATCCACTCCTGCGGGCATCGACCTCGACGACGTGCGCTCGCACCTGGCTCGCCTGCCGCGGGTGCGCGACGTCCACGATCTCCACATCACGCAGATCGCCACCGGGCTGCCGGTCCTCACAGCGCATGTTGTGGTCGACGACGACTGCTACCGCGACGGCTCGGCGCACGCCGTGCTCGACCAGCTCCAGGAGTGCGTCAGTGAGCACTTCGAGGTCGGTATAGACCACTGCACCTTCCAGATAGAGCCGCTGGATCACGTCCCCCACGAGACGGAACTCACCCACTGATGCTGCAGGCACTGACCACCACGGCCGTCCTGGAGCGGATCGGCACCGCCCTGTCCGACCCCACGCGTGTGCGCATCCTGATTGCGTTGAGGGACTCCCCGTCCTATCCGAGTCATCTCGCCGAACTGCTCGGCGTGAGCAGGCAGAGCCTGTCGAACCATCTTTCCTGTCTGCGCGGCTGCGGTCTCGTGGTGTCCGTCCCCGAGGGCCGGCGCTCACGCTACGAACTCGTGGACCCGAGGCTGGGCCACGCACTCACCGAGCTGCTCAGCATCGTCCTCGCCGTGGACCCCGCACACCATTCACCTGCAGTCGACACCGTCTGAGGCCGGATACACGAAGGCTCCGGCGGTCAGTAAATCCGCCGGAGCCCTCGTGCCGGTAACCGGTGATCGGCCGTCCGGGTGTCGACTAGCTCATCAGCCGGGACCTGATGAGGAACCTCTTGCCTTCCGGCGCCTCGACGGAGAACCCGCTTCCCCGGCCGAGTACGACGTCGATGGTCAGATGCGTGTGGCGCCAGTATGCGAACTGCTCCCGCGACATCCAGAACTCGATAAGCCGAGCGCCGGCGTGATCGACCGGCCCGGCGGAGATATCGAGGACACCGAGCAGCACGTCCGCCTCGGCGGTGATGAACTCACCCGCTGGGTAGCACATCGGGGACGAGCCATCGCAGCACCCCCCGGACTGGTGGAACATCAGGGGGCCGTGGATGAGCCACAGCGTGTCCAGCAGTTCGACGGCGCTGTCCGTGAGGGCGACCCTGGAGAAGGTCTCCCCCGGGATTGTCACCGATGCTTCGACGGTCATGGCATTCCCATGGCCTAGAAGAACCCGAGCTTCGACTCGGAGTAGCTGACCAGGAGGTTCTTGGTCTGCTGATAGTGATCGAGCATCATGGCGTGGTTCTCGCGGCCGATACCCGAGGACTTGTACCCTCCGAACGCCGCTCCTGCGGGGTAGGCATGGTAGTTGTTCACCCAAACCCGGCCGGCCTGGATCTCGCGACCCGCGCGGTAGGCCACATTGCCGTTCCTCGACCAGACGCCGGCGCCCAGACCGTAGAGGGTGTCGTTCGCGATCTCCATCGCCTCGGCGTAGTCGTCGAACCGCGTCACCGACACCACCGGACCGAAGATCTCCTCCTGGAAGACGCGCATCTTGTTCGATCCCTCGAACACCGTGGGCGACACGTAGTACCCCTCGGCGAGATCGCCGTCGAGCATGTTCCGCTCCCCGCCGATGAGCACCTTGGCGCCCTCCTGCCTGCCGATGTCCATGTAGGAGAGGATCTTTTCCAGCTGGTCGTTGGAGGCCTGGGCACCCACCTGCGTATCGGTGTCCAGAGGATTGCCCTGCACCATCTTCTCCACCCGGGCGATCGCATCCGACATGAAGGAGTCGTAGATGGAGCCCTGGACGAGAGCGCGCGACGGACAGGTGCAGACCTCTCCCTGGTTCAGCGCGAAGAGTGCGAACCCTTCGAGGGCCTTGTCGTAGAAGGAGTCGTTGCTCTCCGCCACATCCGCGAAGAAGATGTTCGGGCTCTTTCCCCCGAGTTCCAGCGTGACCGGGATCAGATTCTGGCTGGCGTACTGACTGATCAGCCTTCCGGTCGTCGTCTCACCGGTGAAGGCGATCTTCCGGATCCGCTTGCTCGAGGCGAGTGGTTTGCCCGCCTCCACGCCGAAACCGTTGACCACGTTCAGCACACCTGCCGGGAGGATATCGCTCAGCAGTTCCATGAGGACGAGGATCGACGACGGCGTCTGCTCCGCGGGCTTCAGGACGACGGCGTTCCCCGCGGCGATGGCCGGTGCCAGCTTCCACGTGGCCATGAGGATCGGGAAGTTCCAGGGGATGATCTGGCCGACCACGCCGAGGGGTTCGTGGTAGTGGTATGCCGTCATGTCCTCGTCGAGCTGGGACAGGCGTCCCTCCTGGGCGCGGACGGCACTGGCGAAGTAGCGGAAGTGATCGATCGCGAGCGGGATGTCAGCAGCGAGGGTCTCCCGGACCGGCTTCCCGTTGTCCCACGTGTCCGCGACCGCGAGCATCTCGAGATTCTCCTCCATGCGGTCCGCGATGCGATTCAGCACTGCGGCGCGCTCGGCGACGGAGGTCTTACCCCAGCTCGGTGCTGCCTTGTGTGCGGCGTCGAGCGCCAGCTCGATGTCCTCGGCAGTGCCTCTGGCCACCTCGCAGAAGACCTTGCCGGTCACGGGGGAGATGTTCTCGAAGTACTGGCCCTTCGCCGGCGGAACCCACTCACCGCCGATCCAGTTCTCGTACCTCGACTTGAAAGAGACCTTCGATCCATCCTGGCCGGGCTGGGCGTAAACAGTCATGTCGAACTCCTCGGACTCTGTGTGTCACGGACGTCATCGTCCACCGGTCACAGCCTACGAGTCGGAGGGTTGCATCAACGTTGCATTGATCCGGTCACCAGAGCGGCAGGCTCGGCCCCTGATCACCCCTGGTCGCGAGGCGCTGCGACTACCTCCTCGGGTTTTCCCGGTACCTGGGCGGGCACCGGCGTCGCCGGACCGACACCTGGTGTCGGCTCGGTCCCGCTTTCGCCGTCACCGGCGGCCGATGCGTCCTCACAACCGGCTGCCCCGACCCCATCGGGCCCATCGACTGCTAGAGCTTCGGATCCCCCCGGGACCACCTCCGACGCTGCTTCATCCGACGCTGCTTCAGGTGCAGGCACTGCAAGCTTCTCTGCTGCTTCGGCAACGGCAGCCGGGTCCACGTCGCACAGAGTCGCAGGATCGGGTTCCGGAACGGCAACAGGCTCGGGTGTGCTTGCCGGTTCCGGTGTACTTACCGGCTCCGGTGTGCTTGCCGGTTCCGGTGTTGCCTCGGGCTGCGGCAGGGGCACTTTGGGCTCGGTCGGCTTCGACGGTTCCGGAGCCTCCTGCTCAGCTTCAGCCGGCTCGGTCGGCTTGGACGTCTCCGAGGTCTTGGGCGATTCCGAGCTCTTGGGCGACTCCGCAGGCCTCTGCGGCTTCGGTACTTCCGGCGTGCTCTCGGTCTTCTGGTCGGGCGTGCTCTCGGTCTTCTGGTCGGTCGTCGTCGACGGCTTGGACGTCCCCACCGGCTTCGTCTTGTCCGTCCTGTCGGCCTTGTCCGTCGTCGACGGCTTGGACGTCCCCACCGGCTTCGTCTTGTCCGTCTTGTCGGCCTTGTCCGTCGTCGACGGCTTGGACGTCCCCACCGGCTTCGTCTTGTCCGTCGTCGACGGCTTGGACGTCCCCGCCGGCTTGGATGCGTCCTGCGTCTTCGACGGCTTGGGCGCCGCCTCCGCCGTGGCGCCGGACTTCACGGCCGGTGCCGCAGCAGGGCTGGTCGACGACGCCGCATTTCCGCCGCTCGAAGCAGGTTCGCTGACGGCTGGGGCACTGGGC
>JARIBG010000076.1 GCA_029257465.1 Arthrobacter sp.
CGGAGATGTCGGTCCCCACGACCTTCAGCGATCCGGCGGCCACCGGAAGCAGACCCACGGCCGCGCGACCGATCGTCGTCTTGCCCGATCCGGACTCACCCACGAGACCGATGACCTGACCCGGGTAAACCGTCAGATTCGCACCCTCCACGGCTCGGAACGCCGGGACGCGGCCCTGCTTCGGGTACTCGATGGCGACGTCGATCAATTCGAGGACGGCTCCTGTGACCTGCTCGGTCTCCTTCGCCGTCGCAGTGGTGGACGCCACCGCGTGCGCACCATGAGCGGAAGGCTCGTCATCGGTGCGAGGCTGCGCCACGCCGGTCGCCTCCGCCAGTGCAGCGGTGATATCGGCGTCGTCGGCCCCGGATGTCCGGCCGAGGTGGGGCACGGCCGCGAGCAGTGCCTTCGTGTACTCGTGCTGCGGGTCGTTGAAGACCTGGTCGGACGTCCCGGTCTCCACGATCCGGCCCTGGCGCATGACGGCGATGCGGTCGGCAAGATCGGCGACCACGCCCATGTCGTGGGTGATCAGGACGATGGCGCTGTTGAGCTGCGAGCGCAGATTCCGCATCAGATCGAGGATCTCCGCCTGCACGGTGACGTCGAGGGCCGTGGTCGGTTCATCGGCGATCAGGAGCTTCGGATCGCACGAGAGCGACTGGGCGATCATGGCACGCTGGCGCTGCCCGCCGGAGAGCTGATGCGGGTACGACCGGAAGGCTTTCTCGGGATCCGGCAGCTCGACGAGCTGGAGCATGCGCAGGGCGCGCTGCCGTGCTTCATCGGGAGAGATGGCGTTGTGAAGGCGCAGTGTCTCGACGATCTGGAAGCCCACGGTGTAGACGGGGTTCAGTGCCGTCATGGGTTCCTGGAAGATCACCGCGACGTCGTTGCCGCGGATCTGCCGCAGTTGCGCGGGGGACATGTCGAGCACTGACCTGCCGTTGAGCATCACCTCCCCCGTGACCCGGGCGTTCTCCGGCAGCAGACCGAGCAGCGACATGGAACTGGCGCTCTTGCCCGAGCCCGACTCCCCCACGATCGCGAGCACCTCACCGGCGTTCACCTCGTAGTTGAGATCGATCGCCGCCGGAACCCACTCCTTGTCGACCCCGAACTCCACGCCGAGGTGGCGGACCTCGAGGACGGGTCCCTGGGACGCGGGCCTGTCAGCCCCGGTGCCGCCGATGACCTGAGTGCTCATGAGGGGATCTCCTTGATGACGGTGACACTGCACCGCAGTGGTACGGATGCTGCGGGCGGGCATTTCGCTGGGACTATTGAGCCATGGAGAGTTCGCAGGACATAGCTGAGGTCGTTGTTTTCAGACCGCGCACCAGTGGCTGGTTCACGGGTCTCGCCGTCCTCGTCACGGCAGGTGCTCTCGTGAGAGTGGTGGCGTCCGAGGGTCCGTCCGGACTGATCGTGGGCTGGCCGTTGCTCGGGATCGCCCTCGTGGGCTGGTGGTTGTTCTGGTATCCCCTGGTGGCGGTCGCCGACGACGGCGTCACCGTGCGCAATCCCCTCTCCACCGTGCAGATCCCGTGGGACGCCTTGATCGACGTCGACACCAAGTACGCCCTGAAGCTCGTGACACCGAGCGGTTCCTACACGGCCTGGGCCGCTCCCGCGCCCGGCGTCTGGGGAACCCATGCCGGGAAGCCGGAGCACGTCACCAATCTGCCGTCCACGAGCTACGGGCCGGAGCAGTCCATCCGTCCGGGAGATCTGAAGAACACGGATTCGGGCCACGCGGCTTATCTCGTGCGATCCCGCTGGCAGGAACTCGTGGAGAACGGCGAGATCGACGTCGACCAGCCGGCGCGTCCGCAGCGTTCCTGGCACTGGCAACTCGTTGCAGCAGCAGTCCTGCTGGCGGCGTTCGCCACGTGGACGCTGGCCGTCGGCCTCTAGCGGGTACCTCATGCCGCGGCTGACTTCGCGGTGTCCTTGACCCGTCCCGCCCGGAACTTCTTCTGCCGCGGGTCGAACGCGTCGCGCAGACCGTCCCCGATGAAGTTGATGGACAGGCAGATCAGCACGATGAACAGACCGGGGAACCAGAAGAGCCAGGGGCGGGTCTGGAAGGCCTCCTGGTTCTGGCTGATGATGAGACCGAGGGAGACGTCCGGTGCCTTCACGCCGAAGCCGATGTAGCTCAGCGCGGTCTCGAGCAGGATCGCAGCGGACATGAGCAGCGTGGTGTTCACGATGATCACGCCGACGGCGTTGGGGAGGATGTGCTTGAAGATGATCCTGCCGTTGGATGCTCCGGCGATCTTGGCGGCGTCGACGAACTCACGCTCGCGCAGTGTCAGGAACTCACCGCGCACCAGACGCGCCAGTCCGGTCCACAGGACGAGGCCGAGGAAGAGTCCGAGCAGCCAGATCTGACCGCCCGCTCCGACGAAGCGGGTCACGGCCTCACCGAGGGTCGCAGCCGCGAGGACCACGGGGATGATGATGATGACGTCGGTGAAACGCATCAAGACCGCCTCGGTCCACCCCCGGAAGTACCCGGAGCACGCGCCGATGACCACACCCACCAGGCCTGCCAGAGCACCGATCAGGAACATGATGATGATCGAGTTCTGCGTGCCGCGCATCGTCATGGCGAAGTAGTCGCGGCCGATCGAGTCCTGACCGAAGGGATGCTCACCCCAGCTGAAGGGCGAGGTGATGGTCGGGACGCCCCCGTTGAGGAGGGGGACGAACTCGGTGTGGTTGTACTTCCACCACCCAGGGATCCCGGCGAAGCCCACCGAGGTGAAGGCCATGAGGAAGATGACCACGAACACCACGAGACTGATGATCGCCGCCGTGTTGTCGAAGAACTTCCTGCGGACGATCTGGCCCTGCGACAGTCCCTTCCGCTCCTGCTCCGGCTCACCCTCCAAGAAGGTTTCGGAGTCCGCGTCCGGATGGACCGGACTCGTCGCGGTCGATTGTGCGCGGAGCGGGAAGTCGGAGGGACTCTGCGTCGTCATGCTTTCACCCTTACGCGAGGATCGAGGAACGAGTACACGATGTCGGCCACCAGGTTGAAGACCAGCGCCAGGATGCCTGCGACGAGGAAGAAGCCCATGATCGGGTCGGGATCCACCCGGCGCAACGCCTGCACGAAGAGCTGCCCCATGCCGGCGAAGGCGAAGACCTGCTCCGTGATGATCGCTCCACCGATGAGGGCTCCGATGTCGAAGGCCACGAGCGTCGCGAGCGGGATCAGGGCATTGCGGAAGGCGTGCCGCATCACCACGGTCCGCTCGCTGAGACCCTTCGCCCGCGCGGTGCGGATGTAGTCCTGGTTCATGATCTCGAGCATCGAGGCCCTCGAGTACCGGCTGTAGCTGGCCAGGGAGGCGAGCAGCAGTGCCAGGGTGGGCAGCAGCAGGTGCGTGAAGGTGTCCAGACCGTTGATCCAGAACGAGTCGTCGAGGCCCGGCGTCTGGGCGCCGACCGTCGCGATGGGTCTGCCCCTGATCCGCGAATTGTCGACGTAGGACGGCCAGGTGACCATGAAGCGGTCGACGACGATGACGAGCCCCATCAGCACCCCTGTCAGCGCTGCGGCCCGCATGCTCTGCCCGCGGTCGTAGCCGCCCATGAGGAACCCCACGAGCACTCCGACGAGCGCCATGACCACGCCGAAGAGGATGATCATCCAGATGGTCGCGGAGGTGAACATCGGATTGACCACGTAGTAGGCGACGAGGCCGAGGGCCACCATGATCATGGATGCCCACAGCGCCTTGCGGTTCCGCAGACCGGCCGTGAGCAGCACGACGCCGAGGGCGATCCCGACCCCGGTGATGATGATGACGATAGGCCCGAGTCCCGGGTTCGAGAACCAGTCCAGCAGATCGAGGATGACGAGCAGCCCTCCTGCGACCACGGCGCCCAGCACGAAGGCGATGGCCTTGGACTTCCAGGATCTGCTCGCGAACAACGACCAGATCAGTCCGCTGGCGATGGCGACGACCAGGATGGTCAGCGGGGGTATCTCGGGATCCGCGAGGAAGTTGTTGAAGCCGATGGCGCCGAATTCCTTGAGCAGCACGGCGAGCCAGAAGATCGGCAGGGAGAAGAAGAGGAAGGACATGAAGGTCACGCCGTAATCGAGGCCGCTGTACTGCCGCAGGGCTGTAATGATGCCGAGCGAGACGCCGATGATGATCGCGAGGATGGTCGCCGTGGTGACGAGCGTGATGGTGTTGCCCATGGCACGTGTCAGCGCTGTGGTGACCGCCTCCCCCTGGATGCTGGTACCCAGATCACAGGTCGCGGCGAAGGGGATGAGGCACTTGGCCGCTCCCGCCAGCCAACCGAAGTAGCGCAGCGGAGCCGGCGTGTTGAGATCGAGCAACTCCGTGCGCGCCTGGATCAGCTGGTCCCGGTTCGGGGCGCTGCTGCCGCGCAGGTCCTCGAGTGGATCCCCCGAGAGGGCGGTGAGCTGATACACGACGTAGGACGCGCCGAGCAGGATGAGGACGGCCGTCACCAGACGCCGGACGATGTAGGTCACCATGGATATCGAGCCTCAATGTTGAATGCGGGCTTGGGTTCCCGTGCTTTCGCTGAAGTGTAGTTCAGGCTTCGTCGCTGACGGCAAGCTCGGCCCGAGTAGTTTTCCCACCGTGTCGTGGAGGGCGACTGCTATGGGTCGGACTGCTGTGCGGCGTCCTGCGCGCGAAAGGCGCCGCAACGGGCACACGGCTCGTCACGGCGCCTTCCACGTACTGGCGCTGGATTCAGGCGGAGGCTACTGGGCGATCGACCAGTCCCAGAAGTTCCACCAGATACCCATCTGGTTCGGCATGTACTCCACACCTGAGACCGTGTCGCTGTAGGCGTCGACGCCGGGCACCTGGAACAGCGGGATCCCGTACTTGGAGTCCCAGATCAGTTTGTCGATCTTGACCTGAAGGGCATCCTGCTCGGCCTCGTCCGTGGTAACGATCAGCTCGCTCATCAGCTCATCGGCCTCGGGGCTGGAGAAGCCGTTGAAGTTCGAGCCGTTGCCGGTCTTGAAGACCTGCGGCACGTTCGCGACACCGACGCCCGAGTTGATCCAGCCGAAGATGGTCGCATCGTAGGTCCCGTTGCCGAGTGCTGCGCCCCAGTCGGAGGCACCGAGCCCGCCGTCGACCACCTTGAAGCCGGCCTTCGCTGCCGATTCGGCGATCAGGGTGTAGGAGTTCAGCCGGTTGGGGTTGTCCCGGTTGTACATCAGGCGCACCTCGGGGGTCGCGCCGTCGAGCAGCTCCTTGGCACCCTCGATATCCACCTCGTCGTACGCGTCCGAGCCGTTGGTGCTGGCGGCCTCCTCGTAGGCCTCCTGATCAGTCAGGAAGAGCTGGGAATCGAGGGGTTCGGCGTCGGGATTGATCTTCTTGATGATGGTGTCAACCAACTGCTGGCGAGGAACCGTCTTCATGAAGGCCTCGCGGACGTTCTCGTCCTCGAACACACCGTCGAAGTTCAGGTCGAGGTGATCGTAGGAGAGCTGGTTGCCCTGCTCCACCTCCACGCCCTCGAGAGCATTGAGCTGCTCCACGGTGTCGGCAGAGGCCTGCGGGGCGACGATATCCACCTCGCCGTTCTGCAGCGCCTGGATCTGCGCGGGAGCCTCCCCGATGTAGCGGACGACGATCTCGTCCACCTTCGGCTCCGGGCCCCAGGTGTAGTCCTCGTTGCGCACCAGTGTCATCGACTGGTCCGGGGTCATGGCAGAGGCGATGAACGGACCGTTGGACAGATACAGGCTCTCGTCCTCCGGGAGCGACTTGGTGTCGAAGCCCGCGTTCCAGAAGTCGGCGAGCGCCTGTACCTCGGGACGCTCCTCCGGGTTCTCCGGAT
>JARIBG010000081.1 GCA_029257465.1 Arthrobacter sp.
GGACTAGTCCGTGCGGGCGCGGACCTGAGACTGGCCGTCGTCGCGGCCAGCTGGCACGCGGAGATCATGGACGGACTGATCGCCGGCGCGCGCCGCGCAGCGGCCGAGGCGGGAGTGACGGTGACCGAGCTCCGGGTTCCGGGCAGTTTCGAACTGCCCGTGGCAGCAGCACGCCTCGCATCGCACCACGACGCCGTCGTGGCTCTGGGTGTCATCATCCGCGGAGGCACTCCGCACTTCGAGTACGTCTGCCAGGCGGCGACGTCGGGCCTCACGGAGGTGAGTGTCAGGACCGGCGTGCCGATCGGCTTCGGGGTGCTGACGTGTGACACGGAACAGCAGGGATTTGATCGGGCAGGGCTGCCCGGCTCCTCGGAGGACAAGGGGTACGAGGCGGTCTCGGCCGCTCTGGTGACCGCCGCCGTGCTCCAGGAGTGGACTCAGGCAGGCTGAGCCTTCCGTCACAGGAGCTCCCGCGTGAGGAACCGGTCTGCGCGAGCCGATAGCCTAGGGAGGTGAAAACCTTTGATGCCCTGTTCGAGGAGCTCAGCGCGAAGGCCGCCGACAGGCCCGCCGGATCAAGGACTGTTGCCGAACTCGACGCGGGCGTCCACGCGATCGGCAAGAAGATCGTCGAGGAAGCCGCCGAGGTCTGGATGGCCGCCGAGTACGAGTCGAGAGACAACACGGCCGAGGAGATCTCCCAGCTGCTCTACCATCTGCAGGTGCTCATGCTCGCGAAGGGTCTGGGCCCGGAGGACATCTACAGGCATCTGTAGCCGCGGTGGCGTTCCTCGCCCGCGGCTGAATACCGGTACCTTCCCCTCTCGCGTGAAAGCTGTCCTCAATGCTCCGTGTCGCAGTCCCCAACAAGGGCGCCCTCTCCGAGGCCGCCTCGTCCATGCTCGCCGAAGCCGGCTATCGCCAGCGTCGTGACGGGCGCGAACTCGTGCTCGTCGATCCTGAGAACGAGATCGAATTCTTCTTCCTCCGGCCCCGTGACATCGCCGTGTACGTCGGCTCGGGAACCCTGGAGGTCGGTATCACCGGGCGCGATCTCCTGCTCGATGCGCAGGTCCCTGCCGAGGAGCGCCTGCAGCTCGGCTTCGCCGCGTCCACCTTCCGGTTCGCCGGACCCGTCGGCGATTTCTCGTCCCTGGAGGAGCTCCGGGGCAGACGCATCGCGACCAGTTTCGAGAACCTGCTGACGGACTATCTCGCGGAGCGCGGCATCCCGGCCACCGTCGTCAGGCTCGACGGCGCCGTCGAGTCCTCCGTGCGGCTCGGTGTCGCGGACGCCATCGCCGACGTCGTCGAGACCGGAACCACGCTGCGCGCAGCCGGCATGGAGATCTTCGGTGAACCGATCCTCGAGAGCGAGGCCGTGCTGATCGTGCGCTCCGGGGTGGAAGCACCGGCCGGTCTCGAGGTACTCCTGCGGCGTCTGCAGGGCGTCCTCGTGGCACGTCAGTACGTGATGATGGACTACGACATCCGCGCAGAGCTCGTCGATGCCGCTGCGGCACTGACCCCCGGCCTGGAGTCGCCGACGGTCTCGCCCCTGCGCGACTCGGACTGGGTGGCCGTCCGCTCGATGGTCAGGCGGGAGAGGACCAACCGGATCATGGACGAGCTGTACGGTCTTGGCGCCCGCGCTATCCTCGTCAGCACCATCCACGCCTGCCGGATCTAGGCGGGCAGGCCATGACAGTCGCGATCCGCGTGATCCCGTGCCTCGACGTCGATGCGGGCCGGGTGGTCAAGGGCATCAACTTCGAGGGGCTGCGCGACGCCGGTGATCCCGTGGAGCTCGCCCACCGCTACGACCGCGGTGGTGCCGACGAGCTGACCTTCCTCGACGTCACCGCCTCCTCGGGGAACCGCGGGACGACGCTCGACGTCGTCGCCCGGACCGCGGAGGAGGTCTTCATCCCGCTGACCGTCGGCGGCGGAGTCCGCGAGCTCGCCGACGTCGACCGCCTGCTGCGCCACGGCGCGGACAAGGCCTCGATCAACACGGCTGCCGTGGCGAGGCCGTCCATCATCGACGAGATCACCAGCCACTTCGGTGCGCAGGTGCTCGTGCTCTCGCTCGACGCCCGCCGTACACGTGACGCAGCGACGACGACGCCGTCGGGGTTCGAGGTGACCACGCACGGGGGGCGCAGGGGCACCGGGATCGACGCCGTGGCCTGGGCGAGGGAGGCAGCCGGCCGCGGTGTGGGCGAGATCCTGCTGAACTCCATCGACGCGGACGGCACCAAGGAGGGTTTCGACCTCGAGCTCATCCGTGCTGCGCGCGCCGCCGTAGGGGTACCGCTCATCGCCTCGGGCGGCGCGGGCAGACCCGAGCATTTCCCGCCGGCGGTGCAGGCCGGAGCGGACGCCGTGCTCGCCGCGTCGATCTTCCACTTCGGTGCCCCGGACGCGATCGCCCAGGTGAAGGCCGCCATCCGGGGGGCGGGCTTCCCCGTCCGCTGAGCGTCGCCGTCCGGTGCCGGGAGCCCCGCGGGGGCGGAGAAGGAGGACGCGGCGGTCAGAGACCGACGTCGGCGCTCTCGAGCAGGGCCACGGCGTCGGGCTGTCCCTCGAAGGTGACCAGTGCCTGGTCACGGCGACCGTGGGCGTGCAGGACGAGCTCGCCCGGATCGCCGATGATGGCCACCGAGACCGGCGCCCGCTTCGTGACGTGGCGAGGACCGTCCGGCCTCACCAGGATGATCCCCACATCGACACCGCGGTACATGAGCGCTGCGCGCTTGATCAGTTCCTGCCACAGGGCATCGGCGTACTCGTCGTCGAGGGCCCGCGGCGCCCAGCGGGTGGTGGCGCGCCGGACATCCTCGGTGTGCACGAAGTACTCGATGAGATTGGCGCTGCGATCGACCATCGGGATACGCATCGGCGACAGCGCCGGCGGGCCGGACAGGAAGCGGCGGACGAGGGCTGTGTAGCCTGCGGGGGAACCCGCGCGCTCCGCTGTCTCCCTGGTCACACGCTCCGTCATGCCCGAGAGCTGCTTCACCACCATGCCGACGCCGAGCGCCGGCTTGTGCTCGCGGAGGTAGAGGTGCGCGGCGAGCTCCCGGGTGGTCCACCCCTCGCACAGGGTGGCGGCGTCGGGGCCGGCTGCCAGGAGCGTCTCGGCCAGGACCTCACGGGAGGGGATTACGTAGCGCATCACTGCTGAAACTAGCACGATGCCGGGACGGACTGAAGGTGCACGGCGAGCGGTCGGGGACGGCACTAGAATCGAGGGTGATGCCTTCCTCGATCCCCGCCCCGCCGAACCCCGCTCCTGCCGCCCCGCGCGAGGCCGCCCAGGAGCAGCTGGACCCGGCGATCGCCTCGCTCCTGCGGAAGAACGACGCCGGGCTCGTCGCCGCCGTCGTGCAGCAGTACGACACGCGGGACGTGCTCATGCTCGGCTGGATGGACGAGGAAGCGCTCCGGCGGACGCTGACGAGTCAGCGCGTCACCTTCTACTCGCGGTCCCGCTCCGAGTACTGGCGCAAGGGGGACACCTCCGGGCACCGGCAGTGGGTCAGGGACGTGGCACTGGACTGCGATGGTGACGCGCTGCTGGTCACCGTGGACCAGGAGGGGCCGGCCTGTCACACCGGGACGCGGACCTGCTTCGACAACCGCTCGCT
>JARIBG010000088.1 GCA_029257465.1 Arthrobacter sp.
CGCCAGCGCGTGGACGGCTCAGGAGTGGCCGAGGCGGAGATCAGTACGCAGTCGGGCCGGAACGTGATCGTGTCCCTTCCCGGCACACCGGACTCGCAGACCCGCGACCTCATCCAGGCCTCCGCCCAGATGGAGTTCCGTCCGGTGATCGCCGGCGGGCCGGGCCAGGCACCGGCCGCCGAGACGCCCACCCCGGAGGACCAACTGCCCAACCCGGCGGCCGAGCCGCAGAATGCGAGCGATCCGAACTGGATCACCCCCGAGCTCTACCAGGAGTTCGAGGCGCTGGACTGCCTGGACCCGGCCGCTCTGGAGCCTGCGGAGGAGCCGGCCCCGGCGGACCAGCCGATGGTGGCGTGTGAGCCCGACACCCAGGGCAAGTACATCCTCGGACCGGTCGAGATCCCCGGCACCGACATCTCGACGGCGAGCTACGGCCTGGAGCGCAGTGCGCAGGGCCAGGCGCTGAACAGCTGGGCCGTGAACATCGACTTCGACGACGAGGGTACCCGGCTCTTCCGTGACGTCACCGAGCGGCTCAATGCCATCGGTCCGGGAGATCCCCGCAACCAGTTCGCGATCGTCCTGGACGGCAGGATCGTGTCGGCGCCCACCACGAATGCGGTGATCGTGGACGGCAACGCCCAGATCAGCGGCAACTTCACCGAGGAGTCCTCGGCCGCTCTGGCCGAGCAGCTCAAGTACGGAGCCCTGCCCATCAGCTTCGAGATCCAGAGTGAGCAGCAGATCTCGGCCACGCTCGGGTCCGATCAGCTCCGTCTGGGCCTGATCGCCGGGCTGATCGGCCTCGCCCTCGTGGCGGCCTACTCGATCTTCCAGTACCGCCTGCTCGGCCTGGTGACGATCGCATCGCTCGTGGTCGCCGGTGTCCTCACCTACCTGGCCATCTGCATCCTCGGCTGGACGGAGAACTACCGCCTGTCACTGGCCGGTGTGGCAGGCCTCATCGTCGCCATCGGTCAGACCGCGGACTCGTTCATCGTGTATTTCGAACGTATCCGCGACGAGCTGCGTGACGGCCGGGGGCTCGTGTCCGCCGTCGAGAACGGCTGGCGCCGAGCCAAGCGCACCGTGCTCGCCTCGAAGGCCGTGAACCTGCTGGCCGCCCTCGTGCTCTACTTCGTGGCCGTCGGCAACGTCCGCGGCTTCGCGTTCACCCTCGGACTCACCGCCATCGCCGATCTCGTCGTCGTCTTCCTCTTCACCCACCCTGTCCTGCGCCTCCTCGCCCAGACCCGATTCTTCGGCGAGGGCCACCCCTGGTCCGGGCTGGATCCGAGACGGCTCGGCGGACTCCCGCTGTACCGCGGGGCCGGGCGGCTGCGTGAACCGGGAGACACGCCCGTCGTCGTCGCCCGAACCAGGAACAGGGGAGCGACCGCGGAGGCCGGGCGGCGCATGACCATCGCCGAACGTCGGCGAGCCGAGCAGGACAAGGCACTGGCCGGGCGGACCGGTTCCACCAGGAAAGAGACCAACCCATGAGCCGCACGAACTTCGCCACCTTCGGCAACGAGCTCTACTCGGGCAAACGTTCCTACCCCTTCGTGGGCAAGCGCAACCTGTGGTTCCTCATCGCGGGCATCGCCGTCCTGGTCTCGCTCGTCATCCCGGTGGTCAAGGGCGGGTTCAATCTCGGCATCGACTTCCGTGGCGGCTCCGAGTTCACCGTGTCCGACACCCAGAACACCGAGATCCAGGTGGGTGAGAAGGCGGTGACCGACGTCGTTCCCGACGCGGTACCGCGCGTCACCAACATCGCCGCCGACACCATGCGTATCCAGACCGAGCAGCTCACCGACGACGAGACCCTCAGCGTGCGGGGCAATCTGGTCGACGGGTACGGCGTCGACAAGGACCAGGTGACCTCGAGCTTCGTGGGGCCGACCTGGGGGGAGGACGTCAGCCGTCAGGCGATCATCGGGTTCGGCGTCTTCGTGCTCCTGGCCGCGATCCTGATGGCCGTCTACTTCCGCACCTGGAAGATGGCACTGGCGGCGATGGTCGCGCTCGTCGTCGTCATGGTGGTCACCGCGGGCCTCTACGCGCTCAGTGGCTTCGAGGTCACGCCGTCGGCGATCATCGGCTTCCTGACGATCCTCAGCTATGCCCTGTACGACACCGTGGTGGTGTTCGACAAGATCAGGGAGAACACCGCCGACATCATGACCTCCACCAAGCGCACGTTCGCGGAACAGGTCAATCTCGCCGTGAACCAGACGCTCGTGAGGTCCATCAACACCTCGGTGGTCGCTATCCTCCCGGTGGCCTCCATCCTCTTCATCGGGGCGTTCATCCTCGGAGCGGGGACGCTGCAGGATCTGTCGCTGGCATTGTTCATCGGCATCATCCTCGGCACGCTCGGCACCATCTTCATCGCCGCTCCGCTCTACGCGGCGCTCAGGGTCAATGAACCGGAACTGATGAGGCAGCACACGCGGGTCATGGAGCGGCGTGCAGGGGAAGCCCAGCCCGACTGAGCTCATCCTCCCGGGAAGCGCGGTTAGAATTGGAGCTGCCGCGACTACCAGCGGCAGTTCGGACCCGACGCGGCCGAACCCGAGATCGAGGGACAATGAATGGCTGATGCGGTCGAACCCGCAAGGACCACCGCGGCGCAGCCTGAGGTGGCTCGACCGGTAGCGCCCGGTCCTCCCACCACGGGGGAGGAGACCCGGCAGGCGTCCGTCCGGACGCCAGGGACCACGGTCACGGACGCGGCACCATCGGCGCTGCACGGCGACCAGGTGCTGCCCGGACGGCGCGGACGCACGCGCGCACGGATCGCCCGCTTGACCGGGCGCGGGTCCTCGGGCTACTCACCCGTCCTCGAGCCGCTCCTGCGGACCGTCCGGGCCAACAACCCGAAGGAGGACCTCGACCTCATCCAGCGCGCGTACCTCGTCGCGGAGCGCAGCCACGAGGGCCAGACGCGCAAGAGCGGCGACCCGTACATCACCCACCCCGTCGCCGTCGCCACGATCCTCGCCGAACTCGGCATGACCGGCACCACGCTCGCGGCGGCGCTGCTGCACGACACCGTGGAGGACACCTCCTACACCCTCGCCGAACTGGAGCGGGACTTCGGTGCGGAGGTGGCGATGCTCGTGGACGGCGTCACGAAACTCGACAAGGTCTCCTTCGGGGACGCCGCACAGGCCGAGACCGTGCGCAAGATGGTCGTGGCGATGGCCAAGGATATCCGCGTCCTCGTCATCAAACTCGCCGACCGGCTCCACAACGCCCGCACCTGGCGATTCGTCTCGGCGGCCTCATCCGCCAAGAAGGCCCGGGAGACCATCGAGATCTTCGCACCTCTGGCCCACCGCCTGGGCATGAACACCATCAAGTGGGAGCTCGAGGATCTTTCCTTCGCGGCCCTGCATCCGAACATCTACGAAGAGATCGTCCGGATGGTGGGGGACAGGACCCCGGAGCGCGAGAAGCACCTGGCTCTGCTGAGGAACCAGATCGACGAGGATCTGCGTGCCGTCAGGATCAGGGCGACGATCACCGGCCGGCCCAAGCACTACTACTCGATCTACCAGAAGATGATCGTGCGCGGAAAGGACTTCGACGACATCCACGACCTCATGGGTGTGCGCGTGCTCGTGGACAGCGTGCGCGACTGCTATGCCACGCTCGGTTCGCTGCATTCGCGCTGGAACCCCCTGCCGGGGCGGTTCAAGGACTACATCGCGATGCCGAAGTTCAACATGTACCAGTCGCTGCACACCACGGTGATCGGTCCCGGTGGCAAACCGGTGGAGATCCAGATCCGTACGCATGACATGCATCGGCGGGCCGAGTACGGTGTCGCCGCGCACTGGAAGTACAAGAGCGGCGGCAGGACACTCGAAGCTCAGGACGGCGGGGACATGGGCTGGCTGCGCAGCCTCGTGGACTGGCAGCAGGAGACGGCGGATCCGAACGAGTTCCTCGACTCCCTGCGCTTCGAGATCAATGCGCGTGAGGTCTTCGTCTTCACGCCCAAGGGTGAGGTGATGGCCCTGCCCGCAGGGTCGACGCCGGTCGACTTCGCCTACGCCGTGCACACCGAGGTGGGCCACCGGACCATCGGTGCGAGAGTCAACGGGAAGCTCGTACCCCTGAGCAGCGAGCTCAGTCACGGGGACTCGGTGGAGATCTTCACCTCCAAGGCCGAGGGGGCCGGCCCCAGCCAGGACTGGCAGGGCTTCGTCAAGAGCCCGCGGGCGCGGAACAAGATCAGGCAGTGGTTCACCAAGGAGCGCAGGGAGGAGGCCGTCGACAAGGGCAAGGATCTGCTCACGCGTGCGATGCGCAAGCAGAATCTGCCACTGCAGCGCATGATGACGCACACGGCCCTCATGACCGTCGCCGAGGAACTCCATCATCAGGACATCTCGGCGCTCTACGCAGCGGTCGGAGACGGGCACACCTCCGCCCAGAACGTGATCGAGCATCTCGTGGCACTGATGGGAGGTCACGAGGGCACCGAGGCGAAGATCGCGGAGACGGCTGTGGCGACCCAGCCACGGCGCCCGAAATTCTCCGATTCCGGGGTGACGGTGCGGGGTGTGGGCGATGTCTGGGTGAAGCTCGCCCGCTGCTGCACGCCGGTACCCCCCGATCCCATCATCGGCTTCGTCACCCGGGGCTCCGGGGTATCGGTGCATCGGAGCGACTGCCGCAACGTGGAGGAGCTCCGCGACCAGCCGGATCGCATGGTGCCCGTGGACTGGGCGCCCACGCAGTCGAGTGTCTTCCTCGTCGAGATCCAGGTCGAGGCACTGGATCGCAAGAGCCTGCTCTCCGACGTCACGAGTCTCCTCGCCGAGAACCACGTCAACATCCTGGCCGCGAATGTGAATACCTCCTCCGATCGTGTGGCGATGTCGCGCTTCGCCTTCGAGATGGGTGATCCCAAATACCTCAACCACATCCTCAGCGCGGTCCGGCGCATCGACGGCGTCTTCGACGTGTACCGCACCACGGGGTCGCAGCGACGCCCCTGACGGGCTCAGCCACGCGCCTGGGCGGCTCGTAGCCTGGTCAGCGCGCGGGCCTTTCCCGGGACGCGTGAGGTGTTGATCAGGGCTGCCTCCACGAGCCGGAGCGGGCAGCCCAGCTCCGGTGCCCTGCCGATGGCCCTCAGGACGGCGACGGCGCTGCGGTCGCCGTGGACGGCTATGTCGAGTGCGGTCCGCAGGGGAGTGGTCACGGACACTCCTCCCACCAGGTTGACGTCGAACGGCCCCAGCGACACCTGGTGCATCACGGCCGGAGTGAACGGCGGGAGTGCGGTGGTGCGCCGCCGGTGATCGGTCACGAGGCTGATCAGGGCGGGGGCGGGGGCGCACCCGTAGATCCAGGCGGCACACGAGCGCCCCAGGGCCACGCGCTGGCGGATCGGGTGCGGGACACTGCGCGCGGCAGCCTGCGACCGCGTGGCGGGATTCTCCTGGAAATCGCTGCGGAGATACGAGCCGCCGATGACGAGTCGCACCAGACCCTCCAGTCTCATCGACTGGAGCTCGGCGGAGGTGAAGACCTCCCCGGCATGGAAGAGTGCGCCACCGGTCGAGGTGACCGGAGGTTCACCGGGATAGCGCTCGGGTGCGGTCGCGGTGCTGTCCAGCGGAGACATTGGACCAGCATCGCGAGCGGGACCGGCAAGTGAAAGCCCCCGGGCCCCGTTGTGGACAACGGGATCCGGGGGCGCGACGAGCGGTTCAGGGGAAGCTGGCGAAGAGCCCCAGCGTCAGGCGAAGTCCTGCGCCGACTTCTGCAGCATCTCGAGCCACTGCTGACGCGCAGCCAGTGCCTCCTGGGCCGAGGCGATCTTCGCGGTGTTGCCGGCGCGCTCCGCTGCAGCAAGATCCTTCGTGAGCTGGGCGATCGTCGCCTCCAGCTGACTGAGCGCACTGGTGGTCCGCGCCTTCGTCTCGGGATCGGTCTTCTTCCACTGGTCCTCGTCGGCCGACCTGACGGCGTCCTCGACCCTCCGCAGACCGGCATCGATGCGTCCCATGTCGGCGCGCGGCACCCTGCCCGCCTCGTCCCAGCGGTCCCTGACGGACTGGAGTGCCTTCTTCGCTGCCGCCAGGTCCCTGACCGGCAGGATCTTCTGGGCCTCGGCGAGCAGCGCCTCCTTGGCGGCGAGGTTCACGGAGTACTCCTCGTCGACTGCTTCGTTGTCGGCCTTCCGTGCCTCGAAGAAGCGATCCTGCGCAGCGCGGAACCGGGCCCAGAGGGCGTCGTCGTCCTTGCGGCTGGCGCGCTTGGACGCCTTCCACTCGTCCATCAAGCGCCGGTACTCGGCGGCGGTCTGGCCCCAGTCCGTCGAGCCGGACAGCGCCTCGGCGCGCGTGATGAGCGCCTCCTTGGCCTGCTTGGCCTCGGCGTTGTCCGTGTCGAGCTGCGAGAAGTACGCGCGGCGATGCCGGTCGAAGACGGTGCGCGAGGAGCGGAACCGCTTCCACAGGGCGTCCTCGGTGCCGCGACCGAGTCTCGGCCCGTTCTTCTGTGCGGCCTTCCAGAGCTCGAAGAGCTCGTTCATGCGCGTACTGCTCGCCTTCCACTGGATCGTGGCGGGGTCACGCCCGGCGAGATCCTCGGCCTCGGCGACGATCGCCTCCCGGGCGGCGAGCTCCGTGGCCTTGAGCTCGTCCTGTGCTGCGCGTTCTGAGCGCTCGAGACCGCGCACGGCTTCCAGCAATGCGTCGATCCGGGACTCGAGGGCGAGGACGTCACCGACCATGCCCCGTTGAGTAACCTGCGTGCGCAGCTGCTTGGCGGTCTTGCCCATGTCGGACGACGGGGCCTTCGCCTGGACGCGCTGTTCGAGGAGAGCGACCTGGCTCAGGACGTCGTCGTACTTGCGCACGAAATAAGCGAGCGCTTCCTCGCGTGTCGCATCGGGATACTGGCCGACGGCGTGTTCCTCACCGCCGACGAGCAGGAAGACGTGACCGTCGTCCTCGACCCGGGCGAATCTGCCCGCCTCCTCGAGGGAGGTGGTGTGCGTGAGGGTCGTCGCGGGCTGACCGGCCCTGGGGCGGGGTGCCATGGGGGTGGGCAGGGGACCACGGGGGGCCGCAGGGCGGGGTGTCGGAGCGCTGACCGGAGCCGACTCAGCCTCGGCAGCGGCAGGTACCTCTGCGGGTTCCGTCTCGGCAGCGGCAGGTGCCTCTGCGGGTTCCGGTTCGGCAGGTGCCTTTGCGGGTTCCGCCTCGGCAGCGGCAGGTGCTTCGCTCATGGCCGATGAGTCGTCCGTGGTGTTCACCGGCACCGCGGGTTCACTCGTGACGGCGGTGGTGTCGTCCTGGCCCGAGCCGGCATCCGGACCGCCACCGCCGGCCGGAGGGGTCCCGGAGCCGTCGACGGCGGCAGCGTCCTGCTGCTCGCCCTGCTCGCGCTGCTCGATTGTCGTTTCGTCGGATTGCTGACTGTCTGTCACCGCTAGAAGTCTTTCACTCGTCGGATGGCCACAAGCTGTACCGGGGCCATTTCGTGCAGGATCGCTCGGCCCATCGGACCGGGGAGCCGCTGTGTCGAGGCCGTGGCTTCGACCATCGACGTCAGCCAGCCCGACGGAGCACCGCCGAACCTGCTCTGAGGCTACTGTACTCAGGCCGCTGTCCCGGGCCTCGCGTGCACGCTGCTGCCGCCAGGGCCTTGCGCCAGGGGTCAGGATGCATGGCGGCGCCCACCTTGTCCGGCGATCCTCCTGCACCGCCTAGGATTGATGGCGCAGACCCGGTCCGTTCCGCCGCTCGCGGCCGGTCGCTTCCCCCGCATCCCCCGCACCGAGGAGACTCACCCCATGGCCCGCAAGGCTTCCCTGTCCGGCTTCCCCGAATGGCTGCCGGAGGAGCGCCTGATCGAACAGTCCGTCATCGACGTGCTGCAGCGTTCCTTCGAGTTGCACGGTTTCTCCAGCATCGAGACCAGGGCCGTGGAGACGGTCGGTGATCTGCTGCGCAAGGGCGAGATCGACAAGGAGGTCTACGCCGTCTCACGGCTCCAGGCGGAGGAGGCCTCCGCGTCAGAGAGCGGCCTCGCCCTGCACTACGACCTGACGGTGCCGTTGGCGCGCTACGTGGTCGAGAACGCAGGCCACCTGGCCTTCCCGTTCCGGAGGTACCAGATCCAGAAGTGCTGGCGTGGAGAGCGCCCGCAGGAGGGCCGCGCCCGCGAATTCACGCAGGCGGACATCGACGTGGTGGGTGACGGCGTGCTGCCCTTCCGCTACGACATCGAGCTCGCCCTCACCGTCGTCGAGGCGCTCGGGGCGCTGCCGATCCCCGAGGTGACCCTGCGGGTCAACAATCGCAAGCTCGCCGAGGGATTCTACCGCGGCATCGGGCTGGAGGACACCGCCGCGGTGCTGCGCAGCATCGACAAGCTCGAGAAGATCGGGCCCGGCAAGGTGGGTGAGCTGCTGCGCGACGAGGCGGGGGCGGACGAGGAGCAGGTGCGTCTGGCTCTCGAGCTGGCGAGCATCCGGACGCCGGACACGTCCTTCGTCGAGCAGGTCCGAGCGCTGGGTGTCACCGGGGAGCTCCTCGACGAAGGACTCGAGGAACTGCGTCAGGTCGTCGCCGAGGTCGCCCGGCGGGCCCCCGGACGCGTGGTCGCCGATCTCAGCATCGCTCGCGGACTCGACTACTACACGGGCACGGTCTACGAGACGGTGCTCGACGGGCACGAGAGCCTGGGCTCCATCTGCTCCGGGGGTCGCTACGATGCCCTTGCGCGGAAGGGCAACCGCACCTTCCCCGGCGTCGGACTGTCGATCGGCGTCACACGCATCGTCTCGCGCATCGTCAGTCAGGGCTTCGCCGCGGTGTCCCGGCCCGTTCCCACCGCCGTCCTCGTGACACTGGCCGACGACGACTCCTGGTCGCAGGCACAGGATGTTGCCGCCGCCCTGCGGGGGCGGGGGATCCCGACCGAGGTCGCCGCCACCGCCGAGAAGTTCGGCAAGCAGATCAAGTACGCGGACCGGCGCGGTATCCCCTTCGTCTGGTTCACGGACACCGACGGCACCCACGAGGTCAAGGACATCCGCTCGGGCGAGCAAGTCAGCGCCGATCCGGAGTCGTGGATGCCTCCCGTGGCGGACGTACGGCCGGTAGTCACCGCCGTGTGAGGTCCCGCTTCCACGGCGTTCGAGGAGCCCGGCCGATCGGCCGTTTCACCGGATCGTGCGACGACGACGCTGGGTGAGACCGCGCACGATCACCCCTGCGGCGAGGACCGCGAGCGTGATCAGGACGGACGGCCCGGGAAGCGCGACGGCCAACGCGAGGCAGCCCGCAGCACCCACGACGTTGAGCCAGCGCGGGGCGAACCACCGCCGTTCGGTGAGCATGAACGCTGCGCCATTGATGATCGCGGAGGACACGAGGAGACCGAAGCAGGCCACGCCGATGACGGTCACGAGGTCGGTGGTGAGCAGCAGGACCACGACGGCGGCCGCGGCGGTCACCTCGGCGACCCAGGGCACCGCGTACCGGGTGGAGACCCGGGAGAGCATCTTCGGCACATCACCGTCCTGCGCCATCGCACGAGCCGTCCGTCCCACCCGGGCGATCTGGGCGAGCAGCGCCCCGAGGACGGCGAGGACCGCCGCGCCGGTGACGACCGACCCGAGGACGTCGTCGGAGCCTGCGGTGGCCGCACCGGTGACCAGCTCCCGGAGCGGGGCCGTGGTCCCTGCCAGACCGGCCGGACCCAGCGTCCGCAGGAGTGAGAAGGACAGCAGGACGTAGAGGACCAGCGTGAAGCCGAGCGCGCCGAGGAGAACGGCAGGGATGTTGCGCCTGGGCTCGCGGATCCGCCGACCCATCGTGGCGATGCGCGAGTAACCGGCGAAGGCGAAGAAGACCAGCGCGGCGCCCTGGAGGGTGCCGACTGCCGCCGGGACTCCGGTCGGGGTGGCCCCCATCACGGCAGGCGAGCCGACGGCGGCGGGGGAGGCCAGGCCCACCACGATCACGAAGGCCAGGACGGGGACCACGAGAGCGACGATGACGCGCGCCGCCAGAGTGGTGCGCGTGATGCCGAGGAGGTTGACGATCGTCAGAGCGACGACGGCGGCGATCGCCGCGACCCTCTCGCTGCCCGGGGCCGCGTAGAGACCGAAGGTCAGTGCCATGGCAGCAGCGGATGCCAGCTGTCCCGTGACGAGACCCCAGCCCGCGAGGAAACCCGCCCACGGTCCGAGCTGCTCGCGGACGTGCGCGGAGGGGCTGTCCCCCGAGGTGTGGCCCTCCGCGAGCAGTGCCATCGCTGCCGCATTGCAGTAGGCCACGAAGCCCGCAATGACGACGGCCAGGGGCAGCAGCACCCCGGCAGCGGCGCTCGCCGGGGCGAAGACGACGAAGGCACCCGCGCCGATGATCGACCCGACCCCCACTGTCGTCGCATCGAAGCCTCCCAGGGCGCGCCGTGGTATCGGTGGCTGTGACATGCTTCTCCTCGGATCAGGCACCCTCGCCGACAGAGCCTGCCGGGGACGCCGGTGACGCCGGTGACGCCGCTTCACCCCGGCTGTCGGATTGGTCGCAGCGCGACCGGTAACGTGGGTGAGGCTTGATCCAACTCTAGGCGGATGCGTGAATCACCCGCCAACCGTCCGTTACATCTGTAGGAAGGAATGCCGTGCTCCGCACGCATGAACTAGGCTCCCTCCGGCCCGAGCACGTAGGACAACGACTCACCCTCGCCGGGTGGGTGGCCCGCCGTCGAGACCACGGTGGGGTGGCATTCGTCGACCTCAGGGATGCCTCGGGCGTTGCCCAGGTGGTGGTGCGCGAGGAGGAGGTCTTCTCCGGTCTGCGCAACGAGTACGTCCTGCAGATCGTCGGCACGGTCCAACAGCGCCCGGCCGGCAACGAGAACCCTGCTCTTCCCACCGGCGAGGTGGAGGTCATCGCGGACACCGTCACCATCCTCAACACCTCCGATCCGCTGCCCTTCCAGATCGACGAGCACGTGGAGGTCGGCGAGGAGGCGCGCCTGCGTCATCGGTATCTCGATCTGCGCAGACCCGGGCCCCAGGCCAATCTGCGGCTCCGTTCCGAGGCCAGCCGGGTGGCGCGCGAACTGCTGCACCGGGACGGCTTCGTGGAGATCGAGACTCCCACGCTCACCCGCTCCACCCCGGAGGGCGCCCGTGACTTCCTGGTGCCCGCGCGCCTGGCGCCGGGGTCCTGGTACGCCCTGCCGCAGTCACCCCAGCTCTTCAAGCAGCTCCTGCAGGTCGGCGGTTTCGAGAAGTACTACCAGCTGGCCCGCTGCTACCGCGACGAGGATTTCCGCGCCGACCGCCAGCCCGAGTTCACCCAGCTCGACATCGAGGCGAGCTTTGTGGAGGAGGACGACATCATCGCCCTCGGCGAGCAGCTCGTGTCAGCCCTGTGGAAGCTGATCGACGTCGAGATCCCCCTGCCGATCCGCCGCATGACCTACGCTGATGCGATGGCCAGGTACGGCTCCGACAAGCCCGATCTCCGCTTCGGCCTCGAGTTGACAGAGCTGACGGAGTTCTTCCAGGACACAGGTTTCGGCGTCTTCAGGGCTCCCTACGTCGGTGCCGTCGTGATGCCCGGAGGCGCAGCGCAGCCGCGTCGCCAGCTCGACGCCTGGCAGGAGTGGGTTAAGCAGCGCGGCGCCAAGGGGCTGGCGTACGTGCTGATCGACGACGACGGCAGTATGCGCGGACCGGTGGCAAAGAACCTGAACGACGCCGAGAAGGAGGCCCTGCCGGGCGCAACCGGCGCAGGCCCGGGCGACTGCATCTTCTTCGCCGCAGGTGACCGGGTCCCGTCCCGTGCTATCCTCGGCGCCGCCCGCGTGGAGATCGGGCGACGCACCGGCCGGATCGAAGAGGGGGACTGGGCCTTCGTCTGGATCGTGGACGCACCCATGTTCGAACCGGCCTCGGCCGCCGTCGCCGCCGGCGATGTCGCCGTGGGCGGTGGGGCCTGGACGGCCGTCCATCACGCTTTCACCTCTCCCAAACCGGAGTTCCTCGACACGTTCGACACGGACCCCGAGAACGCGCTCGCCTACGCCTACGACATCGTCTGCAACGGCAACGAACTCGGTGGGGGATCCATCCGCATCCATCGCAGGGACGTGCAGGAGCGCGTCTTCGCCGTGATGGGTCTGAGCGCCGAGGAAGCCCAGGAGAAGTTCGGTTTCCTGCTCGAGGGCTTCAAGTACGGTGCGCCCCCGCACGGCGGGATCGCCCTGGGCTGGGACCGTGTCGTGTCCCTGCTCGCCGGGACCGATTCGATCCGCGATGTCATTGCCTTCCCGAAGTCCGGTGCCGGTTACGATCCGCTGACCGCCGCTCCGGCACCGATCACGGCCCTGCAGCGCAGGGAGGCCGGCGTCGACGTGGTACCGAGGGTGGACGCAGCGCCGGCACCCGACGCAGTCCCGGCCTCCGACGCAGCCCTCATGACGGACGTGCCGACCGACGCCTGACGGGAGCACTGGGGGCTGAACGGCGTGACGACGGAAGATCGTGCTGACGGAACCGCAGCTCTGTGTCAAACTTGGCTCAGTACGTGCTCCGGGGTCGGTGTAATTCCGAACCGGCGGTGATAGTCCGCGACCCGCTCCACGTCCCGCACCCGCGGGACGGGATCGGTTGAGCCGGTGGAATTCCGGGACCGACAGTTAAAGTCTGGATGGGAGAAGCACGCACAGCAGGGTCCTACCGCTGCCCGCCTATCGGGCCGTGGCCATGACGCGTCCCTGGTGCGGCCTGGCCGCGCCCGGCCGCGTTTCCTGCTGCCATTGCCCGGAGTCGTCATAGTGACGAAGGATCGGCATGGATTTTCTGCAGTGGCTCTTCGAAGCCCGCATCCCCGTTGGTAGTGGCTCCCTCCTGGTCCGCGAAGTGGTGGGTAATGTCTTCGGACTGCTCAGCGCTTTCGGCGGCATGCGACGCCGGATCTGGGCATGGCCCGTCGGTATCGTCGGCAATCTGCTGCTCCTGACGGTCTTCCTCGGCTCGCTCTTCGGCGGGGCTGGAGCCGCGAATCTGCTCGGGCAGGCCGGACGGCAGATCATGTTCATCACGGTCTCCGTCTACGGCTGGCGGCAGTGGCAGCTCAGCCGCCGGAGCGGTGGGCAGGCCGTCACCCCGCAGTGGGCGGGCACCCGGATCCGTGTGGGCATGGTGGTCTTCATGATCGCGGGCACACTCGTCCTCACGCCTCTGTTCCGCGTGCTCGGGTCCTACGAGCCGGTCTGGGCGGACGCCTGGACCTTCGTGGGATCCCTTCTTGCCACGTACGGCATGGCCAAGGGATGGGTCGAGTTCTGGCTCGTGTGGGTCGCTGTCGATCTGGTGGGTGTGCCCCTGCTCTTCAGCGCCGGCTACTACGCCACGGCCTTCATGTACGTGTTCTACGGCGGCTTCACCCTCGTCGGCTTCTTCGTCTGGGCTCGTGCCCAGCGCGGCGCCAAGCCGAGCGTCGAGACACTCCTGCCCGATCCCACCCTGCAGTGAGGGCGACAACGGCGATCACCGCTGCAATGCTGCGCGCGCTCGAACTCGCTGGCCGGGGAGTCCGCGGCGCCAATCCACTCGTCGGAGCCGTTCTCCTCGCCGATGACGGTGAAGTGCTGGGCGAGGGCTATCATCGCGGCGCCGGCACGACGCACGCGGAGCCTGCAGCGCTTGCCGACGCGCACCATCGGGGCAAGGACGCCCGCGGAGCAACCCTCGTAGTGACGTTGGAACCCTGCGACAACGTCGGTAGAACAGGACCCTGCAGCGAGGCGATCCTGGCGGCCGGTGTCGCCCGGGTGATCTACGCGGCCGACGAAGACAACGCTGGTGCTGCCGGCGGTGCAGCGCGGCTCCGCGCCGAGGGTGTCGAGTGCAGAGGCGGTGTCGAGGCCACGCGATCCCGTCGCCTCAACGAGCGGTGGACCATGGCACTGGCGCACGCGCGGCCGTTCGTCACCCTGAAATGGGCGCAATCCCTCGATGGCCGGGTGGCGGCGCACGACGGGTCCAGCCGGTGGATCACAGGTGCGGAAGCACGTAGGGACGGTCATGGAATTCGCGCCCTGGCCGACGCCGTCCTGGTAGGTACCGGGACGGTCCTCGCTGATGACCCCCGCCTCACAGCACGGCCCCGTGATGCTGCTAGGCCGGCGGGACTTCGGGTCGTGATGGGACGGACGCAGGTACCCCGGGACGCCGCGATCCGAGGTCCGGGTTTCCTCCAGCTGCCCACCTCCGATGTGCACGAGGTCCTCGCCGAACTGCACGGGAGGGGCGTGCGCCACCTCATGGTCGAAGGTGGCCCGCGCATCGCCTCGGCCTTCCTCCGTGCAGGCGTCGTCGACGAGGCCTTCAGCTTCATCGCCCCGCTCATCCTCGGCGACGGCGCGCCCGCCTTTCCGGTCCTCGGCGTTCCGACGCTCGACGACGCGACCCGCTGGGTGGTCGACGATGCCGGCGGCCCGGCCGTCCTGCAGTTGGGCCCAGACATCAGGGTGCATCTGCGCCCGCCGAACCTCTGACCCGCCGGCCAGGTATCTGACCGAGTCAATCCGATCCGAAGGAAGAATCAATGTTCACAGGAATTGTGTCCGAGCAGGGCAACGTGGTCTCGCTCGAGATCGCGGAGGACGGCAACAGCGGCCGCCTCGTCTTCGATGCGTCCGAGACGGGTAGGGATCTCAGTCCCGGTGCGTCTATTGCCGTCGACGGGGTGTGTCTGACGACCGTCGCCGTCGACGGCGGACGCGTCAGCGTCGATGTCATGGGTGAGACCCTTCGCCGCACCACCACGGGTGGGCTGCTGCCCGGGAGGCGCGTGAACCTGGAGCGGTGCACGCCGCTGGGCGAACGGCTGGACGGGCACGTGGTGCAGGGGCATGTAGACGGCATCGGCGTGTTACTCGAACGGGAGGACCTCGGCGCGTGGCACCGCCTCCGCTTCGGCCTGCCCGCGGAGCTGGGTCGCTACGCCGCGGAGAAGGGGTCCGTCGCCATCGACGGCGTGTCCCTGACCGTCACCGCCGTCAGTGCACCGAACGAGCCGGAGCAATGGTTCGAAGTGGGTCTCATCCCGACCACTCTCGCGGAAACCGGTCTCGGTGCGAAGTCCACCTGGGACCTGGTGAACCTGGAGATGGATGTGCTCGCCAAGTACGTGGAGCGCCTGCTCGTGTTCAGCACTTCGGACGCCCCGTGCGGGTCGGCCGCCGGGGCAGCGCATGACGGTCGGCGGGCCGGTGCCCGGTAACCGCCTCGACCCTATCGAGCACGCTATCGCCGCCATCGCCGCAGGCCGTGCCGCGGTGGTCGTCGATGACGAGGACCGTGAGAACGAGGGTGACATCGTGTTCGGGGCGGATGCCTCCACACCCGCGCTGATGGGCTGGACGATCAGGTACACCTCTGGTGTGATCTGCGTACCGATGAGCGGAAGCCGGGCCGATGGGCTTGGTCTTCCGCCGATGGTCGAGGACAATCAGGACGCGAAAAGCACGGCCTATACGGTGTCCTGCGACGCAGCAACGGGCATCACCACCGGCATCAGTTCCAGCGACCGGGCGCGGACGGCCCGGCTCCTGGCATCGCCGTTCAGCACGGCTGCCGAGCTGAGCAGGCCCGGCCACATCTTCCCGCTGCGCGCCGTCGACGGTGGTGTGCTGGTCCGGCGAGGACATACGGAGGCTGCTGTGGACCTGTGCCGGCTGGGTGGGCGCGAGCCCATAGGCGTGATCGCTGAAGTGGTCCACGACGACGGTGAGCTGATGCGGGTGCCCGCGCTTCGACGATTCGCGAACGAGCACGGCGTACCGATGGTGTCCATCGAGGACCTCGTCGGTTTTCTTGCGGGACAGCAGCGGCGGCGGCCGGCATGATCGACGTGGTGACCGGCGGGCCGGCCGTCCAACTGCCCACCGCATCCGGTTCCTTCACAGCGCGGGCCTGGACCGACACGGTGACCGGCATTGAGCACCTGAGTGTTTCCTCACCATGCCGCACGGAGTCCGCCCCCCTCGTGCGGCTGCACTCCGAGTGCCTGACCGGCGACGTCTTCGGCTCCTACCGGTGCGACTGCGGCGAACAACTCCAGCAGGCGCTGGAGCTGATCGCAGTGCAGGGCGGTACGGTGCTGTACCTCTGCGGGCAGGAGGGGCGGGGCATCGGCCTCGCCAACAAGATCAGGGCCTACGCACTTCAGGAGGGCGGCGCAGACACGGTCGAGGCGAACGAACAGCTGGGGCTTCCGGTGGACGAACGCGACTATGCGGTGGCGGCGGCCATCCTGCGCGAGATGGGGCTCCTGAGCATCCGGCTCCTGAGCAACAATCCTGCCAAGAGCACCGGGCTCCGGGACCAAGGCATCGAGATCCTGGGGCTGGTGTCCTCGGAAGTCCCGTTCCGGGAGCAGAACCTGCGGTATCTGCAGACGAAACGCAACCGCATGGACCACCGGCTCGCCCTCCGCGCAGACGGCGGACCTCACCGGAGCTGAGCACGACGACCGACCTCGACCATTTCAGCAACAGGAAGCAGAGGTAAGACAATGAGCGGACTCGGTGCCCCTCCGAGTAATGCGGCCGGACTAGTCC
>JARIBG010000090.1 GCA_029257465.1 Arthrobacter sp.
GGCGCTCGACGGCGACCGGCTCCCGCCCGTGAGCGGATCGCTGACGCCGGCCACGGCGCTCGGCAGCGTCCTCGTGGAGCGGCTGCGGGCTGCCGGTCACACCTACGAGGTGACCAGGCTCCCCTGACAAACCCCTACCGAGACGAGCATTCAGGATTCTCCACGATCGGGCAAAACAACACTCGATGGCCATATACTAGTTTGCTAGCATGCTAGGTATGCCCGATGAACCGAAGGTGCAGTTCAACGTGTACCTGCCTGCGGAGCTCGTACGCGAGGTCAAGCACCGCAGTATCGACGAGACCCTGAGCCTGTCCGCGTTCGTGGAGCAGGCCCTTCGCACCTATCTGAGGGAGACCTGATGCTCCGCGTCCGCCCGCTCGTGTACACCTCCGATCTTCCCCGCGCCGCCGGATTCCTGGTCGCGCTGGGGCTCAGCCCCGCCGTCGACCCCGAACCGAACGACTCCTACGCGGTGTTCGACGCCGGGAGCGGCCGCGTGGCCCTGCATGCGTGCGCGCCGGGCAGCCCCGAGGACGGCACGACGGCGCTGGCGTTCGATGTGTCGGACGTGGCCGAATTCGTTCGCAGGACCAACGACGCCGGGACCGCCGCTGAGCTGTCGGAGGAAGGCCATGGACTCGCGGCGCGCGTCACCGCCCCGGACGGGACGTCCTTCCTCGCCGATCCCGGTCCGCGTGCCACGGGAGCCGCAGCCACCCCGCTGTCCGTCGTCGCCCTCTGGTACACGCCCGACCTCGATTCCGCCGTGCGCGTCCTGAAGGACATCGGCGCCAGGCCTCGCATCAGCTCGGACGCCGGCACATGGCACGACTTCAGTGCGAAGAACGGCGGACTGGTCGCCCTGCACGCCGGCTCGCACGCTGCGCTGGAACTGGCCTTCGAGGACGACGGCGATGTCCGGGATCGCCTCGACGATCTCACCTCGGCCGGCATGGACCCGGCGGTCATCGACGAGAGCTACGGCCGGTCGCTGCGCGTGCGCACTCCCTGGGGTGCGGAGCTCTGGATCAACGAGCGGCAGCGCGATCTCCACGGGTACACCGAGCACTGACGCCGGGGCTGTGCGGAGTCCGGCCGCCGGATCCGACCAATACCTCCAGCCGCTGGATTCAGCCAGTGGCCGAAGAGCTGCGCAGTGGTGACGACCCGGCGGGGTCTGCTATAGAACTAGGGTATGAACGTTCGCACCCCTGACCCCAACCCGGGCTGGCTCTCCGAAGAAGATCTGTACGAGGCCCGCCGCCGCCTGCCGATGGTCTACGTGGAGGCGATCCCCGTGCGCTGCGACGCCCTGGGCTACGTCGACGAGGTGGGTCTGCTGCTCCAGGGGAACGACCAGGGCGAGATGGTGCGCACCTTCGTCTCCGGGCGCGTGATGTACCGGGAGACCATCCGGGCTGCGCTGCTGCGCCATCTGGAGAAGGATCTCGGGCCGCTGGCCCTGCCGCAGCTGTCCCCCTCCCCTCTGCCCTTCACGATCGCCGAGTACTTCCCGTCCCCTTCGGAGACCGGACTGACCGACGACCGCCAGCACGCCGTCGCGCTCGCGTACCTCATCCCGGTGACGGGTGAGTGCAGCCCGCGCCAGGACGCCCTCGAACTGTCGTGGATGACGCCGTCGGAGGCCCTCAGCCCCGCGATCCAGGCGGAGTTCTCGGGCGGACGCGCAGATCTGCTGCGCCAGGCCCTCGCGCACGCCGGCTGGGGTCGCTAGGAGGGACGAGCGCCCACGAGGCCCCTGCCCACGGCAGTCGCGCTCGCTGGCGCGGACGGATATCACGGGCGTGTCGTACCGTGGGACAGGAACGTGGCATGGTGCAGGCCCAGGAGAGGATCGAGTGGCGGACAGGGACATGACGGGACTGCGCGCAATCCCCGCGGAGCGGTTGGTGGTCGGTGACCGGCTCGCGCTCGCGGAGCACGGGAGGAGCGCGGACGTTACCGCCATCGAGGCGGAACACGACGACTACGGAGTCGCGGCTCTCGTCGTCGTGACCGTCGAGGACGAGCGCCGCATCTCCATCGCCGCAGGCTCCACGATCCACGTCGAGTCCGCCGAGGCGGAGCTCGGTACGACGGCGGTCGCCGCCGACCAGGGCTCACCCGAGGCACTCGTGGCCCGGATCGCCCAGGCACACGAGCACAGTGCCGCCCTGCAGGAGATCGCCGGGCGGCTGGCGAAAGGGATCAACCTCAAGGCCGGCAGCAATCTCCAGGATCTGCACCAGTTCGCCACCACCCTGCTGGTCGACGAGGCAGACACCGCCGCCGCCCTCAGCATCGCCGATCTGCTGGCCACCCAGCCGTTCGACGGCAACTTCGGTCGCTGGAAGTGGATCGAGGGCGCTCTGGCGATCGCGGCCTATCTCACCCGGCACGACGCCGGGCGATCGGCGGGATACTCCGCGGCCATCCTCGCGGCAGACGCCGCGGAAACGGATCCGCTGCGTGCGAAGACGGCGGCCATGTACCGGCAGCGACAGCTCAACGAGCCCAATGTGTACGACCCGGAGATCCTGCGGGCCTCCGCGGCCGGCCGGAGTCACGTGGAGCGTGACTGGCGGGTCCTGCGGATCGGCGTCCTGCTGTATCTGCGGGCGCACGGCGGCTCGGAGACCCTGAGTCAGGACGTGCTCGAGCGGCGCATCGCCGCCGAACTCGCCGCCGTCGCCGCACTGAATGAGCGGCTGGCGGAGAGCTGACGCCCGGCAGGCCGCACCGCAGAGAACTGGCAAAATAGGGTGGTGCATCCACAGTCCCAGCAGTCGTCCTTCGCCTTCTCTGTCCACTCACGCCTTCAGGACACGACGCCGGGAGGCGGCACCGGCGGGCTCCGGCATGGACGAACCGGCACCATCACGACGCCGCACGGGCAGATCCGCACGCCGGCCTTCATCCCGGTGGGTACGAAGGCATCGGTGAAGGCGGTGCTTCCCGGCGCGCTGGCCGATCTCGGAGCGCAGGCCCTGCTGGCCAACGCCTACCACCTGTATCTGCAACCCGGCGCGGACATCCTGGACGAGGCCGGGGGCCTGGGCGCCTTCATGAACTGGCCCGGCCCCACCTTCACCGACTCGGGCGGCTTCCAGGTGATGAGCCTGGGCTCCGGTTTCAAGAAGGTCATCGCCATGGACGCCCCCGTCGACGCCGACAGGGCCGGCGCGGACGACCGCGTCGCCGTCGGGAAGGAGCGCCTGGCGCACATCGACGACGACGGCGTCTGGTTCACGTCGCACCTCAACGGCGACCGCCACCGGTTCACACCCGAGATCTCCATGCAGGTGCAGCACCAGCTCGGCGCGGACATCATGTTCGCCTTCGACGAGCTCACCACCCTCATGAACTCCCGCGGCTACCAGGAGGAATCGCTCGAGCGCACCCGGCTCTGGGCGGAGCGCTGCGTCTCCGAGCACGAGCGTCTCACCGCCGAGCGCAGCCACCGCCCCTACCAGGCGCTGTTCGGGGTCATCCAGGGCGCCCAGTACGAGGACCTGCGACGCAAGGCCTCGGCCGATCTCGGGGGGATGAACTTCGATGGCTTCGGGATCGGTGGCGCCCTCGAGAAGGAGAATCTGGGCACCATCCTCGGCTGGTGCAGCGATGAGCTCCCCGAGGACAAACCCCGCCACCTGCTCGGCATCTCCGAACCGGACGATCTGTTCACCGGGATCGAGAACGGCGCCGACACCTTCGACTGCGTCTCCCCCACCCGCGTGGCCCGGAACTCCGCGTTCTACACCCCGGACGGTCGCTGGAATCTCTCCAACGCACGGTTCAAACGCGACTTCACCCCGCTGGTGGAGGGCTGCGACTGCTACACCTGCACGCACTACACCCGCGCCTACATCCACCACCTCTTCAAGGCCAAGGAGATGGTCTCGGCCACGCTGATCTCCATCCACAACGAGCGCTTCGTGGTGCGGATGGTCGACGACGCACGGGCAGCCATCGACGACGGCACCTTCTACGACCTCAAGGCGGAGGTCCTCGGGCGCTACTACGCCTGACAGGCTGTGGCCGGTGGAATCGGGTGGCCGCGCCGGAGCCTGGTCGGGCAGACTAGGAGGATGTCCAACACCCAGTCATCCGCGCCTCCCGTCACCCTGACCATCGCCGGATCGGAGGCCACAGGCGGCGCCGGCGCCCAGGCCGATCTGCGCACCTTCCAGGAACTCGGCGTCTACGGCATCAC
>JARIBG010000100.1 GCA_029257465.1 Arthrobacter sp.
TTGCTGATGCCCCTCGTCGCCCTTCAAGGCCGACGAGTCCGATCCGCCACGGAGATTCTTCCCGAGGCTGCCGGCCCGACCACTGGCCGAACGACAGGAGCGGGCACAACACCCTTGCGCCTGATCGTGGTGGGCGAGTCGACCGCGGCAGGTTGCGGAGCCGGCACGCATGACGAGGCATTCTCCGGAACATTCGCCCGAGCACTGAGTGAGCTCCACACCAGACCGGTGACGTGGCAGGTGCACGCGCGCCACGGTGCGACGATCCGACGGGTCCGCCATCGGATCATCGCAGAACTCGATACCCAGGCCGATGTCGCGGTACTGCTCATCGGCGTCAACGACGTGCTGGCACGCACGCCCGTCAGGCAGTGGCGTGAGGATCTGGCGGCAGTCCTCGTCGCTCTCGCTGCCGTGGCCGAGCACGTCGTCGTCGCGGGCGTTCCCCCGTTCGACAGCTTCCCCTCCCTTCCACGAGCGCTCGGAACGTATTTGGCGAAACGCGGCCGGACACTCGACGACGCCGCGCAGGAGGCGTGCGCGGCACATCCTTCGATCTCCTGGATGAGTTCGACCGGACTCAAGGGCGCTGAGGCCGAGTTCTTCGCCCGGGACGGCTTCCACCCTTCACCCGCTGGATACCAGTGGTGGGCGAAGGACGTCGCTCACCGGCTCTCACAGGAACCAGCGAAACGATAGCGCGTGGTCATGCGGAACGGTACGTGGTCCTGAACTGATCGGGTGCATAGCCGATGTGCGCAGTCAGGGCGTACGGTCGGCCGCGGTGGAACGGGGTCGATCTCAGCCACGTTCAGCCTCACGCCGGCTGCGCCGACCCCGGATCCCCACCCCCGAGGAGGACCACCCGTTTCTCGCGGGAATCCCAGCGCCGGACCGGACCGGCACCAAGCCGTTCCGGAGCCCGTTCGCGCAACACGTCGAGAGCGGCGGCCAGCTGCCCGGCGGTCATGGAGTGAGCGAGAGTGATGTGCGGCGTCCAAAGTCCGCCCTCCGTCAGCGGAACGCTGTCGGGCAGGCCATCGAGGGCGGACCAGACGCGCCGATGCAGATCACTCAGGGCGTCCCCCGTCACGATCTGCCGGGCGAGGACGAATTTCCGGCGCGTCGGGAATACGAGGAACCCACCGACGCCGAGCTCGAAGGGCTCGCTGATGGCAGCAGTGGCGAGACCGGCGTCGTACCGATCGTGGATCCGCGAGGCCGCTGCCAGCGTGATGTGCGGAGCGTTGCTCCACGATCCATGGCGCGAGAGGTTGGGCAGGCCCTCCCGCTCCAGTACAGCCCAGTCCTCGAGGACGTACCGCTCTGCTTCCGGCTCCAGCAGGAGTTCGACGCTATCGGTCATACGGAAAGACGCACCCTCCTGTCGGTCCGGGCAGCGCCCGGCCCTGTTCTGTCAGCGCGGCGGCCGCCGGAAGTCCCCGGTGCCGGCAGAACCGTCCCGCTCGGTGCTTCCGGTGCGTGGGTTGCGCTGTGGTCGCTGGTAGGACCACTCCCCGCCGCTGCGCCCGCCGAAGGGTCTGCCGTGATCCGCGTACTCCTCGCGGAAGAACGCCAGCGCCCAGTCCCCGAGCTGGATGCGCGCCCCGGTGCGCAGGACGGAGTTCTCCTTGCCGTTCACGCTTCCCGTGATCACGCCGTGCGGAACCAGGACATATTCGTCCTCCTCGGTGTGGATCACTTCCGCGTGCAGGTGATCGAGACCAGCGAGAACCAGTGTGACGTCCTCACCACTACCGATCGTGATGCGCTCGCCGACGAGCTCGAACTCACGTGGGATCTGACCGTCCCAGTTCTGGGAATTCTGTACGAAGATCAACCGTGGGCGGCCGCTGCCATGCGCGTAGTGCGTCGTCGTGATGTTCCGCTTGATCCGCCGGTTCACCGTCGGCACCAGAGGGAAAGGGGTCGACGGCGGGAGGAGCTGTGGTGTGTCGTCCTTCTCGAGGGCACGCTTGCCGATGCCGAGCAGCGGAGCCAGAGTCCCGGGAGAGCCGAGTCGGATGTGCGGTGAACGCGTGATCAGCCGCTGGGCGACGGAAGAGCGCACGGCACCGACGCTGACCAGCAGCCCCTTGGGTCCCGAGATGGATACCTCGAGTCCTTGCTCCGCGAGCCCCTTGGCCATGGAGCGCACCTGTCCGAGTGCCGGCAGGTTGTTACCCCGGAATGCCCCCGGATCGTCGACGAAGATCTCCACGGTGGTCCCGGCGGCCCTGACGGTCCCGGACAGCCGTGCTTCAGGTTTGCCGTCGATGGCAGGTTCCCCGAGCGAGAAATCGACGTCTATGTCCAGTCTGAGTGAGGAAGCCATGTCGCTCGCGACTGATCAGCTCGTGTGGTGAGCTGAACCGCTGGCGGCATTGTCGCTGGTGGTGATGCGCAGGGTGCCGTTGAACTTCCAGGTGGCACGAGGCGCGTCGGGCCCGATGTCGCGGGGGACCTCGATCGTCATGTCCTCCAGCGTGTAGTTGATCGCGGCGCCGCGTCCGGTCAGATAGGACCACATCTCCTCCGCGAGATCCGTCCAGTCGCGGATGGTGTGGGACTCTCCGGTGGCAACGCTCGAGGTGTTCTCAGTCATATCGATTCCTTCGTCGGTGATCCAACAATGACAGACGTCCTCTAACTCCGTCTGACGTGGGTAAAGCTCACCCTAGCGGAGGGTCGCAGCCAGTGGTACCCGCATTTTCGGAGGATCGGCGGTGGACACGGCGCCGCTCCTGGTGGACGGCCGAGCGGAAGGATCAGCCATCCAGTCCGGGCAGGGTGGCCGCCGCGGACGGACCCCCGTCCGTCGTCGACGGGTGCTCCTCGAGCGGTGCACGCGCCTGGGCGGGTGAGCGCACCCGGTTCCGCCCGGGCGCGGATGCATCGGTGCGTGGCAGCCAGCGGTCGGCCTCCTCCTGAAGGGCTGCACGCCGTTCGGCATCCATCCTGTCGAGGAGTGCCACGACCATGTTCGAGCGGGGATTCCTGGCGAACACGGGGCGGTGATCGTCGATGAAGGCCCAGTAGAGAGCATCCCAGCTGAGCCGCCAGGGACCGTCCCGGAAATCGCTCATCTTCTTGACGTAGTTGCTGCCGCTGACATAGGGCTTCGTGGTGATCATGGTGCCCGCTGCGTACTGGCTCATGGCGTACACGTTGGGCACCATGACCCAGTCGTAGGCGTCGATGAACATCTCCATGAACCACTCGTAGACGGCGTCCGGCCGTGCCCGCATGAGCAGTGCCGCGTTGCCGAGAATCATGAGACGTTCGATGTGGTGGGCATAGGCGGTGTCGAGGATACGGGTGATCACCGAGTCCACCGGCGCCAGACCCGTCTCGCCCGCCCACCAGCGTGGATCGAGATCCGCGGTGAGCCCGAGAGTGTTGCCGGTCCTCATCTCGCGCCCGCGCAGCGAGTAGGAGGCGCGGATGTACTCACGCCAGCCGATGACCTGACGGATGAAACCTTCGACGCTGGCGATGGGCGTGTCGTGCCTGCCCGCGAAGTCGAGCGTCAGGTCCACGACCTCGGCGGGATCGAGGAGACCGCAGTTCAGACTGGAGCTCAGCGCCGAGTGGAACAGATAGGTCTGCCCCTCGGCGATGGCATCCTCGTAGGGCCCGAAGAGCGCGAATCGCTCACTCAGGAAGGCCTCGAGTGCGTCGAAGGCCTGCCGGTGTGTCACGGGCCAGTCGAACGCCTCGGCGCGTCCGGGGTTGTCGGGAAAATCGGCTTGTACCCACGCGATCGCCTCCTCCACCTCGGGGAGCCGCTCGAACTCGGGCATGGACGGGAGGGTGATCTTCCGGGGGAGCTTCTTGCGGTTCTCGGCGTCGAAACTCCACTTCCCGCCCTCGGGGGAGCCATCGGATCCCACCATGATGCCGAGCCGCTTGCGCTGCCACTCGTAGAACGTCTGCATACGCCAGTTGTGGGAGGAGAAGTAGGTGGCGATCACGTCCCGCGGCGTGAGGAACTGGGGTGTCTCCAGCACGCGCAGCTCCACGCCGGCATCGGCGAGCGTCCTGGTGAGTCGCCGGTCGAGCCAGTCGTCGACGACGTCGTAGCAGGTCACGGTACTGGCTCCACACTCTGCGAGGACTGCGGCCAGACGATCCTGGCTCGAAGCCTCCGCCGAGGTTTCCACATAGCGTACGAGGTAGCCGACGTCCGTGATCCGCCGCGCGAAGATGGTCATGGCCGCCCGATGCAGAACCAGTTTCTGCTGGTGGAAACGGAGGCTGCGGAACATGAGATCGTCCTCGAGGAATACGAAGAGCGTGTCCCGGGACGCCTCGAGGTGCTCCTCGAACAGCTGGTGCGGCAGGACGAGTTGGACGTGCACGATGGTGCCTTCCTGGCGGGGACGATGCTCGGGTGTCACCCTAGTGCCCACGACCGACAGCACATCGGCTCCCGACGGGGAATCGGCCCGGTGATACCTGGAGCTCATCGCCGTGTGCGAAGGGCTGCTGTGCGCGGGACTATCGTGCGCGACAGCGATTCCTAGCGGTTGTCCCGCACTGCCAGCTCCCTGAGCAGGTCACGCATCTCCGTCAGCAGCGCAGTGTCCACGGGTGTGGGCTCCTCCTCGGGCTCCTGCGCCGCAGTCAGGGCGCGGAGCCGCTCCTTGGCGCGATTCATGGGCACCACGAAGATGAAGTAGACCACGGCTGCGGTGATGAGGAAGGAGATGATGGCCGTCAGGACAGCACCGAGGTCCACGAAGGTCGCGGGATTGCCGGGCCTGATCGGGAAGCCGACACCGTTCGCGTCCACACCGCCGGCGGATGCGATGACGGGATCGACGATGTTCGCGGTGAAAGCACCGACGAGGGCGGTGAACGCGCCTCCGATCACCACCGCGATCGCCAGTTCGATCACATTGCCCCGCATGATGAAGTCCCTGAATCCCTTGAACACTGTTTCCCTTCCGGACGCTATGGGTACGGCCTGCCACAGGCTCACCCTAACGAGTGCACCCGACGGGCGGCAGCGGGGTCGAGCAGCAGGGTCCGGCAGCAGGTTCAGCGGGGTCGAGCAGCAGACCACCGGAGTGATCAGCGACCGGCTTTCACGATCAGATCGACGACGGCGAGCAGTGCGTCGATCTCACCGGCAGTCGTCCGTCCGGACCCTGCCGCGGCGAAGAACGCTGCGTCGTAGTACAGGCCGTCCCCGAGGAGCTTCACCGCGAGCGCCGTCGTGCGATCACCGAGTTGGGACTCCAGCGCATCGAGCCACCGGTCCTGGATCTCGGCGAGGGACGCCTTCGCGGTGGGATGACCCTGCTGGGCCAGACGTGCCATGGAGACGAGCGATCGATCGAGCGCACTGTCCTCGAAGACGGAGGTGCGCACGTAGTAGCGCGCCGCCCCCTCCTGGTCCGCTCGCATCATGTCGCGATCCAGCTCAGCCAGCGAGCGGAGCCGCTCGGCAAGACCGTCCACAAGCGCTTCCTTGGAGGGGAAATGATAGAGGAGCCCGCCCTTGGACACCTCAGCGGCAGCAGCGACGGCGTCCATCGTGGCGGCTCTCTCGCCATCGCGGATCAACGCACTTTCGAAACTGTCGAGGATGCGCTCTCGGGAACTGGACACGCCCTCGATGATACCGGTCACCTTTGTTGTACTGTACCGGCTGGACGGTTTACCTTTGATGAATGACCACCGTGAATACCTCCGCTACTGCTGTGCCCGGGGTGGCCCCGGGTACCACACCGACGCCCGCTCCCTTCGCCGGCCGCCGCGAATGGTTCGCCCTCGCGGTCCTGATGCTGCCCGTACTCCTGGTGTCGGTCGACAACACGGTGCTGAGCTTCGCCCTACCGGAGATATCGCGCTACTTCCAGACCAGCGGCACCATGTTGCTCTGGATCGTCGACAGCTACCCGCTCGTCCTCGCCGGGCTCCTGGTCGTCATGGGGAGCCTCGGGGACCGCTTCGGTCGTCGTCGCCTGCTCATGATCGGCGCGGCGGGCTTCGCACTCTTCTCGGTGGCGGCAGCATTCGCCCCCACGGCGGCCTTCCTCCTCGCCTCGCGCGTGGGCCTCGGTGTCTTCGGCGCGATGCTCATGCCCTCGACCCTGTCACTGATCCGCAACATCTTCGCCGACCGCAACCAGCGACGCATCGCGATCGCCGTCTGGGCCGCCGGCTTCTCGTCCGGAGCAGCCCTGGGTCCCCTGCTGGGCGGGGTACTGCTCGAGAACTTCTGGTGGGGCTCGGTCTTCCTCCTGGCCGTCCCCGTGCTGGTGCTCATGCTCGCCCTGACCCCGGTGCTGGTACCCGAATCGAAGGACCCCGCTCCCGGACGCATCGATCTCGTGAGCATCGTGCTCTCGATCGCGACCATGCTCCCGATCGTCTACGGCATCAAGAATCTCGCGACCGATGGTCCGCTGCTCGTCTCGGCGACGGCAGGCTTCATCGGCCTCGCGTCGGGCGTCGCCTTCGTCACGCGCCAGCTCCACCGCCCCGATCCCATGCTCGATGTGCGCCTGTTCACCGTGCGGGCCTTCTCGGGCGCCGTCCTGGTCAATCTGCTGGCGCTCTTCTCACTCGTCGGGTTCCTCTTCTTCGTCTCACAGCACCTGCAACTCGTGCTCGGGCTCAGTCCCCTCGACGCCGGGCTCATCCTGCTTCCCGGGCTCCTGGTGACCATCGTGGCGGGTCTCGCCGTCGTGCCGGTGGTGCGTCATCTGCCTCCGCACGCGGTCGTCTCGGTCTCACTGCTCTTCTCGGCGGTCGCCTACGCGATGATCGCCCTGCTCGACGACGGAGGCTCGGCCGGCTTCCTCATGGTCGCCTTCGTGATCCTGGGGCTCGGCGTCGGAGCGTCCGAGACCATCTCGAACGACCTCATCCTCTCCACCGTCCCGGCAGCGAAGGCCGGAGCGGCGTCCGCCATCTCGGAGACCGCCTACGAGGTGGGCTCCGTTCTCGGCACGGCGGTGCTGGGCAGCATCCTGCTGGCCACCTATCAGCGAAATCTCGTACTCCCCGGCGGGCTCACGCAAGCCCAGGTGGACTCGTCCACCGAGACGCTCGGCGGTGCCGTGGAGGTCGCGTCCCAGCTGACGCCTGCCGGCGCCTCACTCCTGCGGGACTCGGCGTTCCACGCCTTCGACAGCGGCGTGACCATCACCTCGGGCATCGCCGCGCTGCTCATGGTGGGCGCCTCCGTCCTGGCTGCCTGGAGCCTGCGCGGAAGTGCGAAGACCGAACCGGAGTGACAGTCACGGTCGCAGTCACAGTCCGCGTGACAGACCGGTAGGACACCGGGTGCAGGACCAGCAGATACTACTGTTGGTCCTGGTGGCCCTGCAGCGGGACAGTTCCGCCACGGACGACCACGATCGAAGGACGAGCATGCCCGATCAGCAGGACCAGGCCAACGGCACGAGCAACAGCGCGAGCGGCGGAGCCGACAGAGGCAGCGGAGGCAGGGCCGGCGGGAAGAACGCAGGCGCCACGACGACGAGTGCGATGATGCAGCGCATCCGCCGCGGCGCCCCACTCGCGGCCCTCACGACGACGACGGCCATCCTCGGCCGGCTCCTCGTGGTCGTCGTCGCGCTCATCGGCCTCTACTATCTGCTCGCCACCTTCTGGGTCGTCGTCCTTCCGGTGATCCTGGCACTCCTCCTGTCCTCGGTCCTCTGGCCCATCAACGGGCTCCTGCGCCGGGTCCTCCCGGCAGCCCTGGCCGCAGCCATCACTGTCGTCGGATTCCTGGCCGTCGTGGTCGGGGTGGGTTGGCTCACGGCAGTACTCTCCGTCGACGGCGTGCGCGAGCTCTCCATCAAGGCCGTCCAGAACATCCAGAATCTCGGGCAGTTCGCGGAGTCCCTGCCGATCAGCATCCCCCACGTCGACGTCAATGAACTCCTCACCTCGGCCCTGAACTGGATCCAGGGGAATGTGGCGCTGATCCTCACGCGTGTGACGGCCGGTGTCGGGACCATCGGTTCCGTGACCGTCACCATCCTGCTGACACTGGTCCTCACCTTCTTCAGCCTCAAGGACGGCGACCGGCTCGCCGTATGGCTGCTGCGGTGGACCACCGGTACGGTCTTCGTGCATGCGGGCGAGGTCTTCTCGAGGAGCTGGAAGACCCTCTCCGCCTACGTCCTGTCGCAGGCCGCCGTAGCGCTCGTGGACGCCGTCTTCATCGGACTGGGTCTGTGGATCCTCGACGTCCCGCTCGCCCTGCCGCTGGCGATCCTCGTCTTCTTCGGCGGATTCCTCCCCGTCATCGGAGCGGTTGCAACCGGGCTCCTCGCCACTCTGGTGGCGCTCCTGTCCGAGGGCTGGGTCGACGCGCTGATCGTCCTCGGGATCGTCCTGCTCGTCCAGCAACTCGAGAGCAATGTCCTGCAGCCGATCCTGGTGGGCAAGTCCCTCAAGCTCCATCCGGCCATCGTCCTCATCGGTGTGACCGCGGGAGGAACGCTCTACGGCATCGCCGGTGCCTTCCTAGCCACCCCCATCGTCGCCGTGCTGTCGGTCGCTTTCCAGTACGCTCGCGAGCAGATGCTCGAACCGACGGCGACGCCGCACCTCGACACCGGCGAGGAGCTCATCGAAACCGAGACCGAGGCCCAGACCGATGCCAAGCTGTCCTGACGAGCGGGATCCACCGCTGCCCCATGGCGTGATGTGACGATGTGGCAGTGATCCGGATCCACCGCAAGAGACGATTCGGTCAGCAAGGTTCCAATCCCTGAGTCCTCCGGGCGCCGGAGTACCCGGGCTCATTCTCACCCAGATCTCCTTCCTCGGCCACGAGGCCTCCGACCGTCAGACTTTTGCCTTCCGTCGCA
>JARIBG010000121.1 GCA_029257465.1 Arthrobacter sp.
CGTGGCCGGACCTGAAACGATTGCGATCAGCCACTATTGATTGGATCGAGAACTACTTCAACACCGCCCGGCGTCATTCCACCCTGGGCTATTTGACGCCACACGAATACGAACTAGGATACAAGGACATACACGAATTAGCAGCTTGACCGCCTGTCCACAAAAGCGGGAACACTCCAGAGCGATATTCCCACTTTGAACTCGAAGTGGGAGGATGAGTTTTCGATACTCCCACTTTTCGAGGACGTCATGACGCAGAGCCGCCATCCGCAGGGGATTCCGGTCGGCGGACAGTACGCAAGCTGGTCGGCGTCGGAATCACCGGTGTCGTTGTCGTCGACAAAGCCTTGGTCGTCGATCACGTACGAGGAACGCCCCTGGTCCGCAGACCCCGAGCCGGGTGCCTCCCGTCGAGCACGGATGTTGCCCCGGGGGCCCTACGATGCCGCCGTTCTGGAACCCATCGCCGGGCTGGAGCCGGGCATCGACGGCCGCACCCAGGCCCTGGTCGAGACTGCGACCGTCGAGATGGTGCGCTTCGACGCCGAGCTCGGTCACGGCACGTCACCCTTCGCCACCCTGCTGCTGCGCAGCGAGTCCGCGGCGAGCTCGGAGATCGAGAAGCTGACGGCCGGTTCGAAGAAGATCGCCCTGGCGCGCCTGGGGGACACCTCGAGCGGCAACGCCCGCATGATCGTCTCCAACGTTGCCGCCGTGCAGCTGTCCGACGAGCTGACCGTCGAGAACATCACCACGATGCACCTGGCCCTGATGGAAGACTCGGAGCCGGAGATCGCCGGCCGGATCCGTGAAACCCAGGTGTGGATCCGCGGCAACTCCCCGCACACCTCCGACTTCGTCCCGCCGCACCACGAGCGGGTGCCGGAGGCACTAGAGGATCTGGCGGTCTTCATGCAGCGCGAGGACGTACCGGCCCTCACCCAAGCGGCAATTGCCCACGCCCAGTTCGAGACCATCCACCCGTTCGTCGACGGCAACGGACGAACCGGCCGCGCGATTGTCAGCTCCATCCTGCGCAACAAGGGCATCACCCGGAACGTCACCATCCCGGTCTCCTCCGGCCTGCTGACGAACACACCCGCCTACTTCGACTCGTTGACGGCCTACCGCGAGGGGAACCCGCAACCGATCATCGAGCTGTTCGCAGAGTCGTCCTTCTCCGCCATGGACAACGGTCTTGAGTTGGCCGAGGACATCAGCCGGGTCCGCGAGGAGTACAAGGACCGGCTCGGACGCACCCGCTCACCGGCCGTCCAGACCGCGTTGAACCTGCTGATGAGCGAACCGGCGATCACCGCCGAGATGGTGCGAACCCACACGGGCTCATCCGAGTCCGCGGCCTATCGAGTGATCAACCACTTCGTCGAAGCGGACGTCATCACGTCGGCCGGCAAGGTGAAGGGGGCTGCTGCCTACACCGCGCGCGAGATCATCGGCGCCCTCGAAGGCTTCGCTGTCCGGGCAGGGCGCCGCCAGAGGCACTAGCGGGTGACCTCCCTGTTGGAGGGCCAGTTGATACTGGCGGGGACTACCAGCTGAACACTCCGGCGTTGCTCGCGATACCGGCGATGAGAGTCGCATATTTGATGCCCTCCAGCCCGAGTTCCTCGTCGGTGAGAGTTCCCTTGAGTGCGCCCAGACTGGCATTTGTCCGCACGATGTCGGCCATGCCCCAGTCCTCCACGCTTACAGCAGGTCGAACCTCGGTCAGCGCGATCGAGTGGAGGGCTTCCATGTCGTCGAGGGCGTCTCCATTGGAATGCCCGAGCATCGCTGTATCAATGGCCTCCCGCAGCTCAGACGACCCGACCTGCGTTGGGCTCGCGGTCGCCGAGGGGCTGCTGGACGCCGTCGCACTCGTGCTGGGCCGGGGCGCAGATTCAGTAGCTGCTGACGAGCACGCGGTGAGCGACAGGGCGAGCAGAGCGGTCAGGGTGCGGGCGGGCAGGATCTTCACAGTGTCCTTCTGGGTCAAGGTGATGCCGGAACAGGCTACCGGGGGAGGCGGGCTCAGATGCCCATGTCGTCGTGGACGCCGACCGTGGCGAAGGTGACCTTGCCGTCGGTGCCGCGCCAGAAGTGCAGGCGCCGGGCCGAGGCGGTCTTCACCTGGAGAGGGACCCTCCAGGTATTTCCGTACTCCGGCAACGGCATGGCGGCCTTGGATGCCGCCGGGATGCGGGCGAGCCATTCCAGGTAGACCTCGTGGCGGAACTGGTCGGCGGGGTCCAGGAAAGCCGGGCCGAGGTCAGTCGCCTCGATCTCCCGGGAGACCTGCCCCTTTCCGGTAACCCAATCATGTTCGAGGCGCACCTGGTCGCGCAGCCGCTCGTTCTCCCGGACCGTCTTGTCCAGTGCACCCGCATGGTCGTTGAGATACCTGTTGGCGCGGGAAGCGGCTTCAAGCGCGTTGATACTGGCACGGTCGACTAAGGCGAGCTGGTTCCCGAGTCGCTCGAGCTCGGCGCCACCGGCCGACGGTCCTGGGACCGGGATGACATCTCGCGTGAGGGCGTCATCCAGCTGGTCGCTGAGCCGGTCGTTGTCATCCTGTAGCTGCGTCAGGGTGTCCCGGATGAGGCGCAGCGCCTCCGGGACATCGAAAGCGACCGGAGCAGGCTTTTCCTCGGGCAGCTCCTTGCTGCTGCTGGTCGGTGCTTCAGTTTCCTCGGACCCGCCGTCGGTACCGACGGCTGACGCGCCCACCTCGAGCCAGGGTAGGGAGCCCTTGATGAACGGCAGGCCGCCAGTACCTCGGCGTCCGGTTCTGTCCCGGTGATGCGCCACCCCTTGCTGTCGGCGCGGCCGATCTGGTCGATGGTCACGTCGATGACAGTGCCATCGGGGTGATCCGAGGCGAAGCGGACCTCAAGGTCGGGGAAGAGGGCGATCCCCTTCTCGCTCAGGACCAGCGCGGGGTAGGGGGAGCCAGCACTCATCTGGTCGACGGCGTCCACGGGAGTGTTACACAGGGCTCCGATGTCCATGAGGTTGTCGGCGACCGTGCCGCTGAGTTTCTGCCCGGGGTGCAGCAGGCGTCCGGAGCTGATGCCGGGTGCGAGGACAGAGGTGTCGACGCGGGCCATGCCGCGGTCGATCAGCTTCACCAGGGCGCCGTCGGGTACCATCACCATGGCCTCGGTGCCGGAGTGGACCTGCTCCAGCGCCGGCTTCGCGATTACTGCGGGGCAGGTCTGCTGGCGGGCTTCTCCGGAGGCAACGCCACGGCGGCGACGTCGTCGGCGACCTGGGAGATCAGCCGCTTCTCCTCCGCCTCCGAAAACGCATGCCGGAAAGGGGATTTCCACTGATCAAGCACCTACTGCTTCCCGGGCGGGTAGGTGCGGATCGCACCGCCGTACACGGAGGTCTCCTCGGGCATGACCTCGTCGAAGTCGAAGGCACCGACCGCGGACGCGAGCAGGTACACGTCAGCACCAGAACCGAGCCGTTCGGCCAGCTGCACGACGTCGACGAGGGGCCCGGTCTTCGAGCAGGACACAACCACGACCGGGTTGTAGCGGACAGGGTCGAGGAGGGCGGCCGCCAGGCTGGCAGCATCCCGGCTCGTTGAGACCGTGCGGTAGGACATGGACAAGGACCCTACTGAACGGGCGGTCATCGATGCTCCTAGGAACGGTTCTGACTCACCATCTGTGCGGCCGACGAAGGCCGCCTTCCCAACGGTTCCCGGTACACCTAGCGGCGCTTGCGCATGTGCTCCCTGAGACCAGGGATGGCGAAGTCGACCCTGCCGTAGCCCGCGGTATCGATCAGGCCGGCGGCCATCAACCGCGTGCGGTATTTGGAGACGAGGTTCGGCTTGGCGTTGAGGAGAAGTCCGATCTCGCCGGAGGAAGATGACCCGTCGGATTTCGCCATCGCCTGGAGGAACTCGAGGTCCTTCGCGGACACGGCGGCAAGAGCCGCGTCGAGGACGGTGCGCTCATGTCGTCGTCCGGCAGCCTCGATGGCCAGGTCGACTCCCTCGGCGCTGATGATGCCGCCCTTGGCCTCCGCCTCCTGCCACAGGAAGTAGCCGACGAGCTGGATCAGGAACGGGTAGCCACCGGTGGCCGCCGCTGCCTTGTTGACCAGGTCTGTCTCGATGGAAAATCCGCCATCCTCGAAGGCGAAGTCATAGGACGCCTCGACGTCGCGGACCGCTGCCGCGTGGAGGTCGATCCTGTCGGCCCGACGCAGGAACGTCGTCACCCCTTCGTTGAGCAGGTCTGACACCGCGGAGGGCAGGCCGGCGAAAACCAGGCCGATCGGTAGCCCGTCGCGGATGAAGTGCTGAACGGTGGTGGCAAGCTGTGCCAGTTCCGTCCGATCTGCGGCGTGAATCTCATCCACCGTGATGATCAGTCCTGTGCCGCGTTCAGCCAGGATCCGCAGAAGATTCTCGCCTAGGCGTCGCCAGTCCACCTGGCGCTCGGGCGGAAGCTGGGTCGTGATGCCGAATCCGGCAACCGTGATGGCCGTGATTTTCCGGTGCGGCGGGCCGTCGCCGAGTTCTTCGGCCAGACGTCGCATCGACTCGCCGATCCGCCCCATGAAGGTGCCGTTCGCGGTCTCCGAGATGACAGCCCAGCCGTGCTCGAGGGCGGCGTCCTGCGCCGCGCCGAGCATGACGGTCTTGCCGATGCCGCGGGCTCCGGTGATGATGGTCAGGAGTCCAGGGGCCCCCGATCCCAGGCGCAGCCCGTACTTGAACTCGTCGAGTAGCCCGGTCCGTCCGATCACCTCGGGCGGGGTGGCGCCGGCTGTCGGGCGAAACGGGTTCTCCACCGTGTCCGCCTTCCTCGTGAGTGCCGGTGTATCCGGTGTTCGGGGTGAAACTGGTGAAACTATCTTGAGCATACCAAGGGTTCTGCCCGAGGACGCGGAAGCAGCAAGCCGCGTCCCGATCAGGGGAAGCGACCCTTGGTCGTTCACCAGTCGGTGTTGCCGATGGGGGGCTTCCTCACTTGGCGAACCTGGTTTCACTGACGCTGTGTTCACCACCACGGATTGCTCCTTGTTGGTGACGGCACGGATGATTTGAGCGACCGCGGCTCCGAAGTCCTGGGTGACCCACCCGGTGGCGTAGGCGAGCTTCTCGGTGGGGCTGAAGTCCGAACGATCGAGCTCGAGCTTGAAGCGCAGGATGTCCTCGAGGCAATCCTCAAAGGTGTCATGCAGCGGGCTCGTCGCAGTGATCGCACGACTGACCCGTGCGTAGGAGGCCGGCATCTGGCGGCTCACCTCCTCGAGAAGCTCACGGGTGAGCTCGGTGGCGCCCATGTCCTTGAGTGGCCGTGCGGCAGGCGCCGTCATGCCCGCCATGTGTGCGGCGGTGGGGTTCTCCGGTCATCGCCGCACCGGGCAGATGATCAGAGAGGGCCGGTGGGAACCGTCACGTAGGCCGTCGTGCTGTTCGCCTCGATCTCTGTCAGGCCGGCATCGACGATCACCGAGCCCGGGACAGCCTTGGCCGGGTAGCGCTTGAAGTCCTCGGCGTCCAGGATCAGGACGTCCCCCGTGTGCTTGATCGACCAGGCGAGCTTCTCCGCGGGGTCCAGTGTGAGGAACCACGCGAAGAGGGCGTGCGACGCCTGCGCAGCAGCCTTGCCCGTGGTCATCTCCAGCGCCGCGTTGAGCACGATGACGGGGACCGGGGCCTTGCCGTCGCTGGCGCGGTGGGTGCCGGGCACCCGGGGCAGGTGAGTCCCGGAGACCTGCAGGCGCGACAGGGCCTTCGGGTACTGCTAGTAGGGCGCAGGACGGAACGCCAGGGCCCGTGCGCTGCCGACGACGGCCTCGGTGGCTTCGTCGTGCAGCTCGCTGACAGCCAGCCGCAACCGGATCACCACCTCGGCTATCGCCGGACCATTACTGAGCCGACCCGACGAGCAGGCCGGAACGGGCAGCGAAATCTTGGCCGGAGGAGTGCGGCTATCGCCGGACGGGGACGCCGCTAGGATGCGGGCGTAATGTGGAAGCGGCTGCGCTCGGAGCGCGCAAGGTACACGGCCTTCCGTGCTCGAGCCGGTGATCGCTTCGACGAGCTCCCGGTGCGCTGACGTCGCACTCTGCTGGTGATGATCGTGCTGGCCCTGATCGCCGCTGCGGTCCTCGTCAATGCCGCAGCCAGTGCGGGCTTTGCCCATGCGCGGGAGATGGTGAGGACGCAGCCGCACCGGCAGGCACCACTGGTCAAGGAGGAACGCTCCCACCGGGGAGCTGACGTCTACTGGGTGAGCGTGGACGGCCAGATGAGGGACGTCGACTTCGCCCACTTCCTACCGCACGAATCCATCGGCTCCCGCATGGACTACGTCGTGGATGCCGAGGACGAGACGCATCTGATCGCGGTCGGCGACGAGGAAAGCTGGGGCGAGGACCGCTGGCGTGGGATTGTGCCGGTCCTGTTGAGCATCGCCGGGTGTTGCTGTTCAGCGGCATGGCTGCAGCGCGCATCGTGCCCGAGGACATCGACGACCTCTTGGCGTGGAAGATCCAGCCTGGCACCACTTGATTCTCAGCTGCTGACCAGAAGAGCCCTTCGGTCGGTCTGAACGGACGCTCATTCTCCTATACTTCTGAGGCGCCAACAGATAGTGGTGGCCTGCGACCAACGGCCTCGCCGTAATAGAGCCTTCGGCTCAGTCGCTGCACACCGGCAGAATTCACGCCATACGATAACGCGCGTCTGGTCGATGACGGACCACGCCCTCTGTTGGAGACTCGCTTGATCGGCGACTCGTGTCTCGTGTCGAGGCTGTGGAGGACTACTCCTGATCCACTTTTGCGATACTCACATATTCCGATTCCTCTTCTCGGGTAGGAATGCTTTCAGTAGGGTGAAATCCGGCGCGAACCGTAGTGGCTCCGCCATTCTGCCGACGATGGCGTCAGGGCACGCGGGGGTTGTGATGGATGCAGTGCACATGATCGAGGACGAGGTGCGGGAACTGATCCGCAGGCGGGGGCTGGACCCTGCACTGCAGGCCGCCGAGGTGCAGTTGCTCGTCACCGATGCCGTTGCCGACTACGAGGACCGCTCGGTCCTGGGTCTCCTGCCACCACTGGGCAGAATCGACACGGCGCGCAAGCAGATCTACGACGCCGTCGCCGGGTTCGGGGCCCTGCAGCCGCTCCTTGAGGACCCCACCGTCGAGGAGATCTGGATCAACGCGCCGTCGGAGGTTTACGTGGCCCGCGATGGTGAGTCCGAGCTCACCGCCCTGTCGCTGACGGACCAGCAGGTCCGCGACCTCGTGGAGAAGATGCTCAAGTCCTCGGGGCGCCGCCTCGATGTCTCCTCACCGTTCGTGGATGCTTCTCTTCCCGACGGCTCCCGCTTGCACGTGGTCATTCCCGAGGTGACGCGGAAACACTGGTCTGTGAACATCAGGAAGTTCATCGCTCGCGCGTCCCGACTGGAGCATCTGGTGGAGCTCGGCACCCTCTCACCGCAGGCGGCACGCTTCCTCGGGGTCGCCGTTGCCAGCGGGCTCAACATCCTGGTCTCCGGTGCCACGCAGGCGGGGAAGACCACCATGCTCAACTGTCTCGGAGCGTCGATAGGGTCCAGGGAACGGGTCATCACCGTGGAGGAGATCTTCGAGCTGCAACTGCCTCTGCGCGACGTCGTCGGTCTACAGTGCCGGCAACCGAACCTCGAAGGGCATGGCGAGATCCCGCTGCGACGACTCGTCAAGGAGGCGCTGCGCATGCGACCAGATCGGCTGATCGTCGGCGAGGTCCGCGAGGCGGAGAGCCTCGACATGCTGATCGCCCTCAATAGCGGCCTGCCGGGAATGTGCAGCGTGCACGCCAATAGTGCGCACGACGCGGTCATGAAGATCTGCACGCTGCCGCTGCTGGCCGGTGAGAACATCTCGAGCAGCTTCGTGGTACCCACCGTGGCTTCCTGTATAGACCTCGTGGTGCACTGCGCCCGTCTTCCCGGCGGTCAGCGCAGGGTCATGGAGATCATGGCCCTCGGGCAGCGCGTCGAGAACGGGGTGATCGAGTCCTCCTACGTCTTCAGGCGAACCGACGGAGCACTCCAGCTCGCTGCGAGCGGCATGCCCGCGGAGGACAAGTTCGCGGCAGCGGGCGTCGATATTGCCTCGCTGCTGGGATCGATCGCATGAGTACGGCGCTGGGTGTCACGCTCGGCATGGGTCTTCTGCTCATCTGGTGGTCCTGCTGGCAACGCCCCGACCGCCAGCATGCACGAGGGACCAGGCGAGCGCCCATCGAGGATCTCCTGCTGCGCGCGGGGGTGGAGCGGGTATCACCGAGCGCCTTGCTCGCCTCCTGCACCCTGGTCGGGATCCTCGTGGTTCTGCTCGGCTTCGTCCTGACCGGATCAGCGCCCATCGCTGTGTGCTTCGGCCTCTTCGGCGCTCTTCTGCCCTTCTCGATCCTCAGGTGGCGTGCAGCCAAACGCACCGGATCCCTGCGGGAGCTGTGGCCCGAGGTGGTGGATCACCTCCGCTCGGCCATTCGGGCCGGGCTCTCCCTCCCGGAAGCACTCATCCAGCTCGGGGAGAAGGGGCCGGTGGAGCTGCGTCCCGCATTCCGCGGATTCGGCTCGGACTACAGGGCGGGAGGCCGGTTCGACGACGCTCTCAGTCGCCTCAAGGAGCGCCTTGCGGATCCTGTGGCCGATCGCATCATCGAGGCCTTGCGGCTGACGAGGGAAGTCGGAGGCTCGGACCTCGGGCGGCTCCTCGGCACACTCTCGGAGTTCCTCCGAGACGCTGCCCGGACCCGCAGCGAGCTCGAGGCGCGTCAGTCGTGGACGATCAACGCCGCCCGCCTCGCCGTCGCCGCGCCCTGGTTCGTACTCCTGTTGCTGTCGACGCGGCCGGAGGCGGTTCGCGCCTACAACACGGCAGGCGGCGTCGTCGTACTGCTCGGCGGGCTGCTGATCTCGGTGCTCTGCTATCGGGTCATGCTGCGCGTCGGAGCGTTGCCCGAGGACCAGCGGGTCCTGCGGTGAGCCCCGCAGTAGCGTTGGCGGCCCTGTGCGGAGTCGTTCTCGGAACCGGGCTGTGGATCGCCGTCGTACGCCTGCCCATGATGCGCCCGACGACGCTCACCGAGCGCATCGCCCCGCAGCTCCGTGCGGTCGACGTCAAATCCCGACTGCTGGCTGACGCGCCGTCGAACGTCACACCGTTCGGGCCGCTCGAACGCATCATTCGTCCTGTCCTCGCCGACGCCGTCGCGTGGTCCCACCGGTTCAACCCCGCGACCGCAGCACTGACCCGCAGGCTCGCCCAGGCCGGCCGCGATCAATCGCCCGCGGATTTCAGGGCCCAGCAGCTGCTGTGGGCCGCGGCGGCTCTCGCGGCCTCCACCCTCGTGATGATGCTCCTCGCCGCATCGGGCTCCGTCAGCGTGCCCGTAGCCGTCGTGATCATCCTGGGCTGTGCCGTCATGGCATTCGTGGGGCGGGACTACCTCCTCTCGGTGCACATCAAGCGGCGCGAAGCCCGCATGCTCGCCCAGTTCCCCAGTTTGGCGGAGCTGATGGCACTCGCCGTCTCGGCAGGGGAGAGCACCACGGGTGCACTCGAGCGGATCAGCAGGACGGCCAAGGGCGAGCTCGCCGAAGAGTTCGCCCTGGTGCTGGCGGCCACCCGCGCGGGCAGGCCGCTCGTGGACGCTCTGCAGGAGTTCTCCCGCAAGACCCGCCTGGCTGCCCTGGCCCGTTTCGTCGACGGCATCACGGTCGCAGTGCAGCGGGGCACGCCCCTGGCGGATGTCCTCCGCGCCCAGGCTCAGGACGTACGCGACCTCGCCAAGCGCGACCTGATGGAGTCCGCCGGAAAGAAGGAGATCGCCATGATGGTGCCACTGGTCTTCGGAGTCCTCCCGCTGACCGTTCTCTTCGCCGTCTATCCGGGGATCGCCCTGATCAACCTCGGTTTCTGATGTCCATGCTACGAAGACCCGACCATGACAGTCCGACCACACCACCAGGGGGTACCCTCATGAGAATCCTGACCCGCACCATTCATCGCAGCCTGCTGCTCCTGGCAGTAGGTGTCTGCGCGGTCCTGTCAACCGTCAACTGCGCCGTGATCGCCCTGCACAGCGGTACGGAGGATCCCGAACGCGGGGATGTACCCGGCTGGGTGATGATCACACTCATGTCCGCGGTCCTCGTCGCAGCGCTGCTGGCCATCGCAGGGCCGGCACTGGAAGGCCTGTTCAATCAGGCCATAGATCAGGTCTCACCCTAGCGTGGTGCGGTTCTGGCGCTTCGTGCGAGCGGGTCCCCATGAGCGGTCCGGGGACCCGGAGCGCGGTGCTGCCGTAGTCGATTTCACCCTCATCGGCGGACTTCTGACGGTCATCTTCATCGCCATCGTCCAGCTGACCCTCGTGCTGCACGTACGGAACACACTCATCGACGCGGCCGCCTCCGGGGCGCGGTACGGTACGCTGGCCGACCGCAGTCCACAGGACGCCGTGGGCCGTGCCCGGGAGCTGATCGAAGGGTCCCTCGCCGACTCCTACGGCTCCGACGTCTCCGTGGGCGAGAGCACCGTCGCGGGTGTCAGAACCCTCGAGGTCGTCGTCCGGGCACCGCTGCCCGTGATCGGCCTGATCGGCCCCGGAGGGCTGCTGGAGGTTCGCGGTCATGCCGCACTCCCATCATGAGCGACGGCGGTTCTTGGCCCCGCGTGCCCGGATCGACGCGTGGACAGAGGCACGTACACGTGCGGGGGCGACCGCTCGGTCCGCGGCCGCGTCGAGCCGACGAGCGGGTGGACCAAGCAGCAGGGCGGACGACGGCGAGCAGGGCAGCGCCGTCGTGGAGTTCGTGTTCCTCGGCGTCCTGCTCCTGATCCCGGTCGTCTACCTCATCCTGACGGTCGCTCAGCTTCAGGGCGGGTCCTTCGCCGTCGTCGGGGCTGCGGACCAGGCTGCGAAGGTGTACGCCGACGCGTCGACCTCATCCGAGGGGGAGGAGCGTGCACGGGAAGCGGCCCGGATCGCCCTGGCGGATTTCGGCTTCGGCGAGGATCAGGCGGTGGTGGAGATCTCCTGCAGCGCCCAGTGCCTCGCTCCCGGGTCACTCGTGACCGTCGTCGTTCGGCTGGACGTTCCGCTGCTGCTGATTCCCGCCATCGCCGGGTCCGCTCCGTCAGCGGCGACGGTGGACGCCACGTCGACGCAGGTCGTGGAGAGATTCGGGTGATGGCGACCCCGCGGCTGCGGAGCAGGACCACCGAGCAGGCAGAGGATCCGCTCCACTTTGAGGCGGGGCAGGTGGGAGTCCTGATCATCGGCTACCTGCTGATCTCCTTGCTCGTGGTCACCGTGGTGCTCGCAGTCACGGCCGTCTACATAGACCACAAGAAGCTGCTCTCGGTCGCAGACGGCGCGGCGCTCGCCGCTGCTGACGACTACAGCATCGATGTCGGAGGCAGGAGCGCAGCCGGGGATGGCACGACGTCGCCCCTGCCGATTCTCGAGGGTGCCGGCGTCGAGCAGTCCACCGCGGGCTATCTCGCAGCCACCGGCGCTGCAGCCCGGTTCGACGAGCTGTCCATCGATCCGTCGACAGGTGCCCCCGACGGGCGGACGGCGAGGGTGATCCTGACCGCCGTGGTCCACCCTCCGATCATCAATGCCCTCGTTCCCGACGGCATCCCGATCGTGGCCCGGGCCGATGCCCGCGCCCAACTGGTCAGATGAACAGGCGACTGTACCCGAGTGCCTGAACAGCGATGCCGTAGGCTTGAACCACCATGGCAATCACCGATTTTCCCGCAGAGATCCGCGCCCTTCGCGCCCAGTACCAGTCCATCGAGCAGGTCTCGGATGTGGAGGGGATCCGCAAGGACATCGAGGAACTCAGCGAGGAGGCCGGCGCCCCGGATCTCTGGGACGATCCCGCCGCAGCTCAGAAGGTGACCTCCAAGCTCTCGCACCGGCAGTCCGCCCTCGAGCGGCTCGAGACCCTTCAGAGCCGGATCGACGACCTCGAGGTCCTCGTGGAGCTCGGCGAGGACGAGGCCGACGCCGACTCCCTCGCCGAGGCGGAGCGGGAGCTCGTGGTCCTCGGCAAGGCCCTGGACGACCTCGAGATCGTGACCCTGCTGGCCGGTGAATGGGACGAGCGTGAGGCCGTCGTCACCATCCGCTCAGGGGCTGGGGGAGTGGACGCCGCGGACTTCGCCGAGATGCTCCTGCGCATGTATCTCCGCTGGGCGGAGCGCCACGGCTACGCCACCGCGATCCTCGACACCTCCTACGCCGAGGAGGCCGGGCTGAAGTCGGCGACCTTCGAGGTCAAGGCCCCCTACGCCTTCGGCACCCTGTCCGTGGAGGCGGGAACGCACCGCCTGGTTCGCATCAGCCCCTTCGACAACCAGGGCCGCCGGCAGACATCCTTCGCCGCCGTGGAGGTCATCCCGCTCATCGAGCAGACCGACGTCATCGAGGTGCCCGACAACGATATCCGCGTGGACGTCTTCCGCTCATCAGGACCGGGTGGCCAGTCGGTCAATACCACCGACTCCGCCGTCCGGTTGACCCACTTGCCCACCGGCGTCGTGGTCTCGATGCAGAACGAGAAGTCGCAGATCCAGAACCGGGCCGCTGCCATGCGCGTGCTCCAGTCGAGGCTCCTGCTCCTGAAGAAGGAACAGGAGGACGCCGAGAAGAAGGCGTTCGCCGGGGACGTGAAGGCGTCCTGGGGAGACCAGATGCGCTCCTACGTGCTCAACCCGTACCAGATGGTCAAGGACCTCCGGACGAACCACGAGGTGGGCAACACCTCGGCGGTCTTCGACGGGGAGATCGACGACTTCATCGACGCCGGTATCCGGTGGCGCACCGACAACCGCAACGACGTGCAGGAGAACTAGCCCCGCCCGTGCAGTCGCCGGGTCGCGCCCTATCCGTCTGAGCCGTCCGTTTGCCCGGGGTCGTAGGATGGAAAGTACTGTCCTCCCGCGGATCCGCAGCCGCAGCAGTAGCGAAGGAGTTCTGCCGTGCCGAAGGAAAGTGGCCGGAAAGTGGTGGCCACCAATCGGAAGGCCTTCCACGACTATGCCGTGCTCGATACCTACGAGGCCGGCTTGGCCCTGATGGGTACCGAGGTGAAGTCCCTCCGGGCCGGGCGCGCGTCGCTGATCGACGGGTACGCGGTCTTCTACAACGACGAACTCTGGCTCGAGGGCATCCACATCTCCGAATACTCACAGGGCAGCTGGACCAACCACGCGGCACGACGACGGCGCAAGCTGCTCCTCCACCGCGAGGAACTCACGAAGATCTCGCAGAAGATCAAGGAATCCGGGTTCACCCTCGTTCCGCTGCAGCTCTACTTCCTGAACGGTCGGGCGAAGGTGGAGATCGCGGTGGCGCGGGGTAAGCGCGACTACGACAAGCGTCAGACCCTCCGGGAGAAGCAGGACAATCGGGAGGCACTGCGGGCCATGCGTGAGAAGAACCTCGGTGCCTGAGGATTGTTCGCCACGGTGTCCTCTACGCTATACTGATATAGCTGACCGCACGAGATGTGCGGCGGCGCAGGGATCACTTGATAACTGAACATGGGGATGACAGGTTTCGACGATGTTGGTCGCGACAGGGGAAGCGTGCCGAGGATACAGGGTTATCTCGTAAACGCTCCTTGTAAAACAATAAGTGCCGAACAAAAGCGCACTGACTTCGCTCTCGCTGCCTAAGCAGCCTAGCTAGTCCGTCAGCCCGGGTTTGCTCTCGCCCCGGATCCTGGCGTCATTTAGAGGGCCACTGCTCTCGGTCCTCGTTGTAGGGACCGAGGGGACTCTTATACAACTGGGCTCGGCAGCCACACGTTCGCAAGATGGCTGGAGCCGAGAAAAACCGATGCGAACTGCGCACGGAGAAGCCCTGACAATACTGCATCGGACGCGGGTTCAATTCCCGCCATCTCCACGAATGACACGAGCGCCTCACCGGTATCCGGTGGGGCGCTTCGTCGTATCCTCCGACCACGAGGATCGATCCGGGAACGGCAGGCACGGCGAACTACACTGGGGCCATGAGCTGGACTGACAGGCCGCCGTCATGGCTGCCGCCGCTACCTCCGCCGAAGCGCGGACGCGGCCTGATCGTGTTCGGCTGGGTGCTGGTGAGCGGCACCTTCGTGTTCATCTTCGTCATGAGCTACCTCGGCGGCACCCACACCCTCTACACCCTGCTCCCACTGCTGCTCGGGCTCCTGTGCATCATCGTGGGACTGCTGCGGCGCGACAGCCGCCAGAGATAGCTCCGCTGGGCCACGCTCCTCGGCCGGACGGTGCGCGGACCTCAGGACTCGCGGGTGAGGGATTCCTCGTACAGGGAGAGCAGCGCCCTGACCCCGCCGTCGCGCAGGGCACGTCGCTGACGCTCCGAGCCGGTGCCGCGTTCCTTGATGCTCGCCAGCGAGCCCTCGACGAGATCGAGGTCCCCCTCGGACTCCAGCGCCGGGCCCACATGGTCGAGGAACGTCCGGAGGAGTTGCTCGGCCGGAACCGGTTCGGCACTCGCGAGGTCCACGAGGTGACGATCCATGCCGTCCCTCGCCGCCTGCCACAGGGCGGCATCCAGCAGTTCGGGATCGGGATCCGGTAGGGGGGTGTCAGCCTGCGCCTCACCGAGGGCGCTCACGACGAGTGCCCGGGTGAGCGCGCCGAGGAGCACCGTGTCCCGGGCTTCGAGCTGGACGTCGCAGGCGCGAAGCTCGAGGGTGGGGAAGTTGTCCGAGAGGCGAGCCACCCAGGTGAGTACACCGCGGTCGAGGATGGCGCCGGTACCGCTCAGCCGGGTGATGCGGCGCTCGTAGTCGGCCACGTCGGCGAAGACCGGAGGGATGCCCTGGACGGCCCACCGGCGGTAATGGATCACACGCCAGCTGCCGAAGCCGCTGTCCCGGCCGAGCCAGTACGGTGAGTTGACGCTGAGGGCGGTCAGCAGCGGGATCCACGGCCGGATCCGGTTCAGGGCGCGGATACCGCTCTCCTGGTCCGGGATCCCCACGTGGACGTGCAGACCGTTGACGAACTGATCGCCGACGATACCCGGGGCGCTCACCCGGAGGTCCTCGTACCGCTGCTTGTCCGTGAGCTCGGGATAGTGCTCGGGAATCCAGGGAGCGGTGGCGGTCGCGGCGGCGATGCTGTCCACCTTCGACGCCGCTCGCGCCAGCGCGCGGCGGAACCTGAGCAGAGCACTCTCGGCCTCCGGCATCGTCTGACAGACCGAGGTCGCCGTCTCGATCTGGCAGGACAACAGTTCCCGCTGGATCTCCTCCAGCCCGATCCCCGGTTCGGCTTCGAGCAGTTCCTGTACCTCGGCGGCATGATGGGCCGGCAGGCCGGTGTCCGGTTCGAGGAGCAGGTACTCCTCCTCAAGGCCGAGAGAGGTCATGGGTGACTCCGATTCCGGGGGACGACGACGCGTGCAGCTACCCGGTCAGTCTAGGAGCGTAGGACGCGAGGAGACGATTCCCGGTCCCGGTCCGACGAGTCACGCAGCCTCATCGACCGTGCAGCCCGGATGGGGTGCGGTGCTCTCGATCCAGAGCGCTGCGGCGAGTGCGGCGTCGACGGCCAGTGGCGCGGAGGCGGCTCCGGCGTGCAGTTCCAGCTCGGAACCCGGCCGGCGGCCGAGCCGCAGCTCGTCGTCGAGCGCTATGCCGTGGCGGTCGAGGAAGCGCAGCACGCCGGGGTCGTCGTCGCTCACGCGGACGAGCACGCCCGTGTGACCGTCGTCCAGGGCGTCGAGGCGTCGAGCCGCCGGGTAGTGGACGGCGCCGTCGCGGGCGGGGATCGGATCGCCGTGGGGATCCCGTGCCGGATGCCCCAGTTTGGCGGCGAGGCGTTCGACGAAGGCGGCGGAGACGGAGTGCTCGAGCAGCTCGGCCTCGTCGTGCACCTCGTCCCAGCCGTACCCGAGTTCACGCACGAGGAAGGTCTCGATGAGCCGGTGCCGCCTGACCATGGCCAGCGCGAGCGCAACCCCCGACGGAGTGAGGCTGATGGGCCCGTACTTGCGGTGCTCCGCCAGGCCCAGACCGACCAGTTTGGCCACCATCCCGGTGACGGACGAGTTGGCCACCGACAGGCGCGTGGCCAGGAAGGTTGCGCTGATCGCCCCGTCCTGCCACTCGGTGGAGGTGTACAGGACCTTCACGTAGTCCTGCACACTCGTCGATTCGATGCTGAGGACATTCCCGCGGCGGACAGCCATCAGGCGTCACCGGACAGGACGGCGTCGGCCGCGCGTCGACGGCCCGCGCCACTGTCGCGTGCTGTGCGCGTGGACCGCCGACGCCGTCCGAGCTGCCAGAGGAGACCGTCGGGCCGCGCCACCAGGTACACCACGGCGAACACGAGCGCCTGGCAGAGCACCACCGCCGCGCCCGTGGAGATGTCGAGGTAGTAGCTGGCGTAGATGCCTGCCACGGAGGCGACGACGGTGAGCGAGACCGACAGGACGAGCATGCGATCGAAGCTGCGGGTGAGCAGGAACGCGGTGGCTCCGGGGGTGACGAGCATCGCGACGACCAGGATGATGCCGACGGCCTGGAGCCCGACGACGACGGTGAGGGCGAGGAGGCCGAGCAGGAGGGCCGAGAGCCGGCGCGTGTTGATCCCGATCACGTGCGCGTGGGTGCGGTCGAAGGCCAGCAGCGTCAGATCGCGCCGCTTCAGGAGCAGGACGGTCAGCGTGATCGCTCCGAGCACCAGCACCTGCCAGACTTCTCCCGTGGACACGCCGAGGACATTGCCGAAGAGGATGTGCATGAGGTCAATCTGCGACGGCGTGGCGGAGACGATCGCCAGTCCGGAGGCGAAGAGCGCGGTGAAGACCACCCCGATCACGGTGTCGGCCTTCAGCCTGGTGGTCGAGCGGACCACCCCGATGAGTGCCACGGCCCCGGCACCGAAGACGAAGGCACCGATGGAGAAGGGCAGACCCACGATGTAGGCGAGGGCCACCCCGGGCAGGACGGCGTGGGAGACGGCGTCGCCCATGAGCGAGAATCCCATCAGGATGAGCCAGCAGGACAGGACTGCGGCGACGACGGCGGCGGAGACGGTGACCACGAGGGCCCGCGTGAGGAAGCCGTACTGCAGGGGGTCGAGGAGAAAAGCCAGCAGGTCCATGTCAGGAGTCGCCTTCCGCGAGGGCGGGTGCCGCCAGCTGGCCGAAGGCCAGGGCGAGATTGGCCGGGGTGAGGACATCGGCGGGATCACCGTGTGCCAGGACGCTGCCGTGCAGCAGGATTGCCTCGTCGCTCAGAGCGGGCGCACCGGCGAGATCGTGGGTGGAGACCAGGACCGACCGGCCCTCGTCGCGCAGCGTCTTGAGCAGACGGATCATGGTGTGCTCGCTCGTCCTGTCGACGCCGGCGAACGGTTCGTCGAGCAGGAGCAGGCGCGCGTCCTGGGCGATGCTCCGGGCGATGAACACGCGTTTGCGCTGGCCTCCGGAGAGCTGACCGATCTGCCGGCGGCGGAGATCGGACAGACCCACCCGCTCCAGGGCGTCATCGACGGCAGCGCGGTCGACGCCGCGCAGTCGGCGCGTGATCCCCAGGCGCCCGTAGAGGCCCATCGCGACGACGTCGGCCACCGAGACGGGGAAGGTCCAGTCCACGTCCTCGGTCTGCGGCATGTACGCCACGAGCTGGCGGCGTCGTGCCTCGCCCGTGGGCAGACCGAACAGCGACACGTCACCGGCGTCAGGGACGACGAGCCCCATCAGCGCCTTGAAGAGGGTGGACTTCCCCGATCCGTTGACGCCGATCAGGGCACAGATCCTGCCGGGGGCGAGCGCTACGTTCACGTCCTCGAGGGCCCGGACCTGACCGTAGGCCACGCTGAGACGAGCGACCTCGATCACGGGAGCGGACGGGCGGGTGTCGCTCATGGTCATGGGGTGAGCCCTTCGGTGATGACGCGCAGGTCGTAGCGGATGAGATCCAGGAAGCCCGGCACCGGGCCGTCCGCCTCGGAGAGGGAATCGACGTAGAGCGTGCCGCCGAGGGTCGCCCCGGTCGCCGCGGCGACCTGTTCCTGGGCGGACGGGTTGATCGTCGACTCGCAGAAGACGGTGGGTACTTCGTGCTCGGAGACGAAGTCGATCACGTCCCTGATCTGGCGCGGAGTCCCTTCGGCGTCGGAGTTGACCGGCCAGATGAACGCCTCCTGGAGTCCGGCGTCCCTGGCGAGGTAGGAGAAGGCACCCTCGCACGTCACGAGGGCCCTCGTGTCCGCGGCGTCGAGCTCGGAACGGAAGTCGTCGATGATCTCCTCCAGCTCGGCGTTCAGTGCCCGCCCGTTCCTCTCGTAGTCGGACGCATGGGCGGGATCGAGCTCGGACAGCGCTGCCACGGTGTTGTCCACGTAGACCTGCGCGGCCAGCGGGGACATCCAGGCATGCGGGTTGGGCAGCCCCGAGTAGTCCCCGGACCGGATGTCCACCGGGTCCACGCCCTCGGACAGGACCACGTGGGGTGCATCGACGGAGTTCAGGAAACGCTCGAACCAGCGTTCCAGACCCAGCCCGTTGTCGAGGATCAGGTCGGCGCCCTGCGCGCGCACCAGGTCCGACGGCGTGGGTTCGTAGCCGTGGATCTCGGCTCCGACCTTCGTGATGGATTCGACGCGCACATGAGAGCCGCCCACCTCGTCGGCCAGATCGGCGAGGACGGAGAAGGTCGTGAGGACCAGGGGGCGCTCGTCATCGGCAGGAGGCGCGGCAGGTGCTGCGCACCCCGCCAGTAGGACGGCCGCGCATGTCAGGGCCGCAAGAAGCGCCGGCACTGGGCGTCGCGCATTTTTAGGCATGCCTAAATGTAGCAATCACGGCGCGGGGGAGCCACTCATTCCCGCGTGGCCCGCCAGGCGTGGGTGTAGTAGGGGATCCGGACGACGGCGTCGGGGGAGAAGGCCAGGTACTCGGTGAGGTACCAGAGGAGATTGGCCTCGACCCTCGCCTGCAGAGCAG
>JARIBG010000182.1 GCA_029257465.1 Arthrobacter sp.
TACCCGGGTCAGGTCATCGGTCTCGTGGGTGAGTCCGGATCGGGCAAGACGACGATCGGTCGCGCGGCCGTGGGTCTGCTTCCGGTGGCCGCCGGATCGCTGAAGGTCGTGGGGACCGACATCTCCGGCTTTCGCCCGACGTCGAAGGAACTGGGGAAGGTGCGGCGCGACGTCGGCATGGTGTTCCAGGACCCGTCGTCGTCCCTGAATCCACGCCTGCCCATCGGCGAGAGCATCGGGGAGCCGATGTACCTTGCGAAGGAGGCGAAGGGCGCGCAGTTGCAGAAGCGCATCGAGGTCCTCCTGGATCAGGTGGAGCTGCCGCGGTCCTACCGCAACCGGTACCCCCATGAGCTCTCGGGCGGGCAGAAGCAGCGGGTGGGTATAGCCCGGGCGCTCTCCCTCAAACCGAAGCTGATGGTGGCCGATGAGCCCACCTCCGCACTGGATGTCTCGGTGCAGGCCAAAGTGCTCGAGCTCTTCCAGAATCTGCAGCGCGAGCTCGGCTTCGCGTGCCTGTTCGTCACGCACGATCTCGCCGTCGTGGACGTGCTCGCCGACTACATCTGCGTCATGCAGCGGGGGCGGATCGTGGAGCAGGGACTACGGGACCAGATTCTGCGCAGCCCGGCCGAACCGTACACGCAGCGCCTCCTGGCCGCCGTTCCGCTGCCCGATCCGGAGAAGCAGCGCCAGCGGCGGGAGCTGCGCGCCAAGCTCATGGAATCCGCCGATTAGGAGTCGATCACGAGCATCGATTCTCTACTGCTGGTTGCAGTACTGGCAACACACCTTCCCTGATCGCGGGCCGCTCGCTGTACTACAGCGGCTTGAGCTTCCGGGCTCCTCAGGCGTTACCGAAGCGTGATGATTGGGGACGGTCCCCGTGAGGACGGGACCGACGGGCCCGCTCCGGGCCTTCTCCGACCATCCGCTGTGAACTTCCCTCCTCAGGATGGTCGGTACGGCAGCAGAACGGGCATATGATCTTGCCGTGTGAGTCGGCTCTCGTGATGAGCGACAGCGACCGGACCGGCTGCATCGATGCCGGGAGAACCCAATACCTAGGAGGCGGAATGCGTTACTCGCGCAGTTCCACAATGCTCAGCGTCGCGGCCATCGCCGTCCTCGCCCTGAGTGCATGCGGCTCAGATACCGAATCGAGTTCGGACGGCGGCGACGGCGGCGACACCGAAGCGGTCATCGTGGTGGACGGCTCGGAGCCCCAGAACCCGTTGATCCCCACGAGCACCAACGAGGTGGGCGGCGGAGCGATCCTGGACCTGATCTTCGCGGGCCTGGTGAGCTACGACGCCGACGGCAAGTCCCAGAACGAAGTGGCCGAGTCCATCGAGACCGAGGACGCGCAGAACTACACGATCACCCTCAAGAAGGGCCAGACCTTCACCAACGGGGATCCCGTCACCGCGAACTCGTTCGTCGACGCCTGGAACTACGGCGCCGCCGCGAAGAACGCCCAGCTCTCCAGCTACTTCTTCGAGAGCATCGAGGGCTACGACGAGGCCAGTGCCGAGGGTTCCACGGTGGAGACCATGAGCGGTCTCGAGGTCGTCGACGACCAGACGTTCACCGTCAAGCTCGTCCAGCCAGAGTCCGACTGGCCCCTGCGTCTGGGCTACAGTGCGTTCGCTCCGCTGCCCGCCGTGGCCTTCGACGATCCCGCCGCATTCGGCGAGAACCCGATCGGCAACGGCCCGTACATGTTCGCCTCCGACGGTGCCTGGCAGCACAATCAGCAGATCGAACTCGTCCCGAACGAGGACTACGAGGGTCCGCTGGAAGCCCAGAACGGCGGCGTCACGTTCAAGATCTACCAGAACGACACCACGGCCTACCAGGATCTGATCTCAGACAATCTGGATGTCCTGAAGACGATCCCCACGAGTGACATCAAGAACTTCAAGAACGATCTCGGCGAGCGCTGGGTCGAGTCGCCCTACGCCGGCAACCAGACCATCGCCGTCCCGTACTACCTCCCCAACTGGGACGGCGAGGCCGGCAAGCTGCGCCGGCAGGCACTGTCCATGGCGATCGACCGTCCTGAGATCACCGAGGTGATCTTCAGCAACGGACGCACGCCCGCGGAGGAGTTCACCGCTCCCGTCCTCGACGGATACAACCCCGACCTGCCGGGCAGCGAGAACCTCGAGTTCAATCCCGACGAGGCCAAGAAGCTGTGGGAGCAGGCAGAAGAGCTCGAGCCGTACGACGAATCCGAGCCGCTGACCATCGGCTACAACGCGGACAAGGGCGACCACAAGACGTGGGTCGAGGCCGTGGTGAACAGCATCAAGAACAACCTCGACATCGAGGTCTCCGGCAAGCCCTACGCAACCTTCAAGGAGGCCCGCACCGAGGCCTCCGCCGGTGAGCTCTCCGGCGCGCTGCGTTCCGGCTGGCAGGCGGACTACCCGTCGCTGTACAACTTCCTCGGACCCATCTACGCCACCGGCGCCGGATCCAACGATGCCCGCTACAGCAACCCCGACTTCGACCAGAAGCTCACCGACGGCCTTGCCGCCACCTCGGTCGAAGAGGGCAACACGATCATGAACGAGGCCCAGGAGATGCTCCTCGAGGATCTTCCGGCCATCCCGCTGTGGTACCAGGTTGCCCAGGGCGGCTGGAGCAACAACGTGGACGGCGTCGAGTTCGGCTGGAACGGCGTACCGCTGTACTACGCCATCACCGGCAAGTAGCCCGTCGCGGTGAGGGGGCCCGTCCGTATCGGGCAGGCCCCCTTGCCGTTCCCCGAAGCAAAGGTCCGACTTTCCCCATGAACGATCCCCGCCCGCGTCCGCTCCGGACGCACGCCTCCCCGGGAGGAGCGCACCGATGACCTGGTACATCGTCCGACGCTTCCTGCAGCTGATCCCCGTGTTCCTCGGCGCCACACTGCTCGTCTACTTCCTCGTGTTCAGTCTTCCAGGCGACGCCACCGCCGCGATCTGCGGCGAGCGAGGCTGTACTCCAGCCGTCATCGCCGGTCTGCGGGAGCAGTACAACCTGGATCAGCCGTTCTGGATCCAGTACCTGCTCTACCTCAAGGGTGTGCTCACCTTCGATCTCGGCATCAATTTCTCCGGCCGTCCGATCGCGACGATCATCGCCGAGGTCTTCCCCACCACCGCGAAGCTCGCCCTCATGGCGCTCGTCCTCGAGGCCGTCTTCGGCATCGTGTTCGGCCTCGTCGCCGGTCTGCGCAAGGGCAAGATCTTCGACTCCTCCGTCCTCGTGCTCTCCCTGATCGTCATCGCCGTACCGATCTTCGTGCTCGGCTTCCTGATGCAGTTCCTGATCGGGGTGAAGCTGGAATGGGCCAACCCGACCGTCAGCGGCGATGCGACCTTCACCGAGCTCCTCCTGCCTGCCGTGGTGCTCGGATTGGTGTCCTTCGCCTATGTCCTCCGCCTGACGCGCACCAGCATCATCGAGAACGTCAACGCGGACTACGTGCGCACCGCGACGGCGAAGGGCCTGAGCCGCAAGCGTGTCGTCGTCGTGCATGTGCTGCGCAACTCGCTGATCCCCGTCGTGACCTTCCTCGGCGCCGATCTCGGCGCCCTGATGGGCGGCGCGATCGTCACGGAGGGCATCTTCAATGTCAACGGGGTGGGCAACACCCTCTACCGGGCCGTGCTGAACGGCGACGGACCGATGGTCGTCTCGATCGTCACCTTCCTGATCCTCATCTTCTGCCTCGCCAACCTGCTGGTGGATCTCCTCTACGCCTGGTTGGACCCAAGGATTCGTTATGCCTGAACCAGTACCGTCCTCCGTCCCCACCGAGGCCCCCGCACCTGTGACGCGCACCAAGACGTCCGCCTATCCGATCGAGCACTTCGTGGCGGATCTCGACGAGACGCCGGTCAAGGCCACCGACAGCGCCGTGTCCGACGACGCCCCCCGGAGCCTCTGGAGCGAGGCGTGGCGCAGTCTGCGCAAGCAGCCGCTGTTCATCATCAGCGCGATCCTGATCCTCGCGGTCATCTTCGTGGCCCTGTTCCCGGGCGTGTTCACCGATGAACCGCCGAACTCGAACTGCCTGCTCGAGAACTCCGACGGCGGACCGGCTCCCGGTCATCCCCTCGGCTTCACGGTGCAGGGCTGCGACATCCTGTCCCGCGTGGTCCACGGCACGCAGTCCTCACTCACCGTGGGCCTGTTCGCGACGCTCGGTGTGGTCCTCATCGGCGGGCTGATCGGCGCGCTGGCCGGCTTCTTCGGCGGCTGGGTGGATGCCATCCTCGCCCGCCTCGGCGACATCTTCTTCGCACTTCCCCTGATCCTCGGGGCGATCGTCGTCGTGCAGCTGCCCGCGTTCCAGGAGAACCGGAACGTGTGGACGCTCGTGGTGATCCTCGTGGCCTTCGGCTGGCCGCAGATTGCGCGCATCACCCGCGCCGCCGTCATCGAGGTACGCAATGCGGACTTCATCACCGCGGCCCGTTCGCTCGGGGTCTCGTCGATGGGAGCGCTCGTGAAGCACGCCATCCCCAACGCGCTCGCCCCGGTGATCGTCATCGCCACGATCTCCCTGGGCACCTTCATCGTGGCGGAATCGACGCTGTCCTTCCTCGGCATCGGACTGCCGCCGAGCGTCATGTCCTGGGGCAATGACATCTTCGCCGCGAAGCCCTCCCTGCGGAGCAACCCGATGGCCATCTTCTGGCCGGGCCTGGCCCTGTCGATCACCGTTCTGAGCTTCATCATGCTGGGCGACGCCCTGCGTGACGCTCTCGATCCGAAGGCACGCAAACGATGAGTCACAGCATCGGTAACGAAGAGTCTCGCCCCGCGACGCGTTCGGCGGCTCGTCCGACGTCGGACGGAGCAGTGCCGCTGCTCGAACTGCGCGACCTGGCAATCACCTTCGAGACCTCGAACGGGGACGTCCCGGCGGTGCGCAACGCGCATCTGACCGTGATGCCCGGGGAGACGGTGGCGATCGTCGGGGAGTCGGGGTCGGGGAAGTCGACGACGGCGCTCGCCGCGATCGGCCTCCTGACGAGCAACGGGCGGGTCTCCAGCGGCGCCATCATCTTCGACGGCGAGGACATCACCCACGCCTCGGAGAAGCGGATCGTGGAGCTGCGTGGCTCATCCATCGGCATGGTGCCGCAGGACCCCATGTCCAATCTGAACCCCGTCTGGAAAATCGGTTTCCAGGTCCGGGAGACCCTGCGCGCGAACGGTCTGCCCAGTGGCTCCCAGGACGTGGCGAAGGTGCTCGCCGAGGCGGGTCTGCCCGACGCCGAATCGCGCGCCAACCAGTACCCGCACGAGTTCTCAGGCGGCATGCGCCAGCGCGCCCTGATCGCGATCGGCCTGTCCTGCCGCCCACGCCTGCTCATCGCCGACGAGCCGACATCGGCGCTCGACGTCACGGTCCAGCGCCAGATCCTCGACCACCTCGACACCATGACCGAGGAGCTCGGCACCGCCGTCCTGCTCATCACGCACGATCTCGGTCTTGCGGCCGAGAGGGCGCACAAGGTGATCGTGATGTACCGGGGGCAGGTCGTGGAAGCCGGTCCGGCACTCGAGCTGCTCACGAATCCGCGTCATCCATACACCCAGAAGTTGGTGGCCTCCGCGCCGTCCATCGCCTCGCGTCGCATCGCGTCGGCGAAGCAGGCGCAGGTGGTGACCGGTGACGACTCCGTCCCCGCCGCATCGACGACGACCAAGCAGGACACCGTGATCGAGGTCGTGGAGCTGACCAAGGTCTTCAAGCTGCGCGGTAGCTGGGGCAAATCCACCGACTTCACCGCGGTGGACAACGTGTCCTTCTCGGTCACGCGCGGAACCACGACGGCCGTGGTCGGAGAGTCCGGTTCGGGCAAGTCGACGGTGGCGAAGATGGTCCTGGGGCTCGAGCCGGTCACCTCCGGCAGCATCGAGTTCGACGGCGTGGACCTCACCACCCTCGGACGGAAGGACATGTTCGACTTCCGACGCCGGGTCCAGCCGATCTTCCAGGACCCCTACGGTTCCCTGGACCCGATGTACAACATCTACCGGACCATCGAGGAACCCCTGCGCGTCCACAGCATCGGCACTGCGAAGAGCCGGGAGAAGAAGGTCCGCGAGCTGCTCGATCAGGTGGCGCTGCCGTCGTCGATGATGCAGCGGTTCCCGAACGAACTCTCGGGCGGTCAGCGCCAGCGCGTCGCGATCGCCCGCGCACTGGCACTGGACCCCGAGGTGGTGATCTGCGACGAGGCCGTCTCGGCTCTCGATGTCCTCGTTCAGGCGCAGATCCTGAATCTGCTCGCGGATCTGCAGTCCGAGCTCGGACTGAGTTACCTGTTCATCACGCACGACCTCGCGGTGGTCCGGCAGATCGCCGATCACGTCGCCGTCATGGAGAAGGGGCGCCTCGTGGAGCAGGGGACCACGGACTCCGTCTTCGACAACCCGCAGACCGCCTACACGCAGGCACTGCTCGCGGCCATCCCCGGGGCAGGGCTGGTGCTGCCTCCCGAAGCGGCCTGAAGCACCATCGGTCCTCGGGCCGTGACGGTCCGGTAGTACCGGTGAGCGGTCCCCGATACCGGGGACCGCTCACTGCTTCAGCGGAGAGAAAGCGCACCGACTGTAACGATCGGACTGTCAGTTCGGGGTGCATGGGCCCGGTTCGTCCCCCGGCCGCGAATTGTTACGGCCCCTGCCATGCACGCCTGTCCGGACGGGGTGACTATGGTGTTCGGGGCGTCCCAGGCGTCCGGCGGGCTCCGTCTCATCACGCGGTGACCGTGAAGCCCTCTGTACGCTGGATAGCTGACATCCGGTCCACACGCGCATCCAGACCCGTGCCAGAGGCACATCGCGCCGCAGAAGGAGAACTCTCATGAGTATCAAATCCAGGGACGAGGCCGTCGGCAGCCGTCCTGCACAGGTGCCGGCAGGAGATCGACAGCGTCCGCCCCAGAAGTCCCGCCTGGCTCTCGCCGTCTTCATCCCGGCCTCAGCCGTGATCGTGATCTTCGTTGCCCTCACCCTGATAGCCCCCGATGCCGCCTCCTCATTGTTCGCGAGCATCCAGGCGAACGTGATCGGGGCATTCGGCTGGTACTACGTGGCCCTCGTGGCCTTCTTCGTGATCTTCTCCCTGTGGGTGGGCTTCAGCCGCTACGGGGACATCCGGCTCGGTAAGGACGAGGACAAGCCGGAGTTCTCCACGATGTCCTGGTTCGCGCTCCTGTTCGCGGCGGGCATGGGTATCGGCCTCGTCTTCTGGGGTGTCGCCGAACCGCTCAATCACTTCGCCAGCCCGCGTC
>JARIBG010000125.1 GCA_029257465.1 Arthrobacter sp.
GGCGCGGACAGGGCAGGGCCTCGACGACCTGGCCGGCGCCGTCCGGGACTTCGCCCAGAGCCGGGCCGCAGCAGCGCTGAGGCTGAGAGCCGATGCCGCGCGCGCTGCAGGGGAACTGGTCCCGTTCGTCGCGGACGACGTCGTCCCGGCCCCCACGGGCGATGCCCGCACCGCGCTGTCCGAGGAACTGGCACAGGCCGCAGGCGTCCCGCTCGTCGTCGACGCCGTCGCCGGTTCCTACCGCAGGGACGCCCGAGCCGTCACCGGCTGGCCGATCACCCGCTGGCTGTCCGGGTTCCGCCCGGATCCGCTGCGGCGGCTGAATCTGCGGCGGCAGGAGGTGCTCCCCGAGATCCGACGGTCCTCGATCGCCCGTGCCCAGCCGGCTCAGCGCGCCGCGGTGGACCACGCGCTGCGCATCTTCGGAGCGACAGCGGCCGGGGACGTCGTCGAGCCGTGGCAGAGCTCCATCAGGGACGCGGCTCGCGGGACCGCAGAGAACCTCTCGGACGCGCTCGACACCGCAGTCACCGGGACCGATCTGGAGACGGGCAGGCGCCCGTGGTGGAGTGTGTTCGGCGTCCTGCAGTGGATCGCGTTCGCGGCGCTCGTGGCCGGACTGGCCTGGCTCGGGGTCCTGGCGGTGCTCGGCTTCCTGCAACTGCCTGCGATCGCCGTGCCGGCGGTGGAGGGCTTCCCGGTTCCCACCCTGCTCATCGTCGGAGGCCTGATCGCGGGGATCCTGCTGGGCATCGCCGCAGCGGTGCTGGCGCGCTGGGGAGCGCAGCGGCGGGCCGCGAGGGTGCGCCGGCGCTTGCTGGGCGCCTGTGCGCAGGTTGCCGACGACGTCGTCCTGCGCCCCGTCGCGGACGAGGTGCGGCGGTGCAACGACTTCGGCGACGCCGTCCTGACGGTGGCCCGCAGCAGCTGACCATGTCGCGATCGGCTGCCCGGTCCTGATCCGGCGCACGGGAGATGCGCCGTCGGGTCAGGCGGCGGTCTTCGCGACGGCGAGTGTGAGGTGCCGCGCGGCGTCGGAGACGACCTCGGCGTGGAGGCGCCCTGGCTGACGGGTGAGTCGCTCCATCGGACCGGAGATGGACACGGCGGCGATGACCCGACCGGTGGGGCCGCGCACCGGTGCCGACACCGACGCGATGCCGGCCTCCCGTTCGCCGAGACTCTGGGCCCAGCCGCGCCGTCGTACGCCCGCCAGGACCGTGGGTGTGAAGCGGGCCTGCTCCAATCCCTGCAGCAGGCGGTCGTTGTCCTCCCAGGCCAGGAGGCACTGGGCCGCGGAGCCCGCCCTCATGGACAGGCGGGTACCCACGGGGATGGTGTCCCGGAGCCCCACAGGACGCTCCGCCGACGCCACGCAGACACGCCATTCGCCCTGCCGACGGAACAGCTGGGCACTCTCGCCCGTGGCGTCCCGCAGACCGAGGAGCACCGGGCCGGCGGCGGCGATCAGGCGGTCCTCACCGGCGGCCGAGGCCAGCTCCACGAGACGGCTGCCGAGGACGAAGCGGCCCTGGATGTCCCGCCCCACGAGGCGGTGGTGGGCCAGGGCCAGGGCCAGGCGGTGGACCGTGGGCCGCGCCAGTCCCGTCGAGGAGACGAGCTGCGCGAGTGTGCTGGGCCCGGACTCGAGGGCGTCGAGGAGGAGTGAGGCCTTGTCGATGACTCCGACACCGCTGGAATTGTCCATGAGTTGATATTGCCGTCTCAGCATCTGAGACGCAAGTGACCAGGGTGGCCCTGATCCTGGTGCGCTGCTTGACTTGGTTCCACCGAAACCGCAGTGCTGACCGCTCGTGACCCGGGCCGGTCCGCCGCAGCAGAACAGGACGATCGTCATGGGCAAGACACTGGCCGAGAAGGTCTGGGACGCACACGTGGTCCGCAAGGGCGAGGTGGTGGGGGCGGAGGCGCAGCCGGACCTCCTCTACATCGACCTGCACCTGATCCACGAGGTCACCTCCCCGCAGGCCTTCGAGGGTCTCCGGCTGGCGGGTCGTCCGCTGCGCCGACCCGATCTGACGATCGCCACCGAGGACCACAACACGCCCACCCTGGCCATCGACAAGCCCATCGCCGATCTCACGAGCCGGCTGCAGATCGAGACCCTGCGCGCGAACTGCCGTGAGTTCGGCGTTCGGCTGCATTCCCTCGGTGATGCCGAGCAGGGCATCGTCCACATCATCGGCCCGCAGCTCGGTCTGACCCAGCCGGGCCTGACCGTTGTCTGCGGCGACTCCCACACCTCCACCCATGGAGCGTTCGGTGCCCTCGCCATGGGGATCGGGACCTCCGAGGTGGAGCACGTGATGGCCACCCAGACGCTCTCGCTGAAGCCCTTCAGGACCATGGGTATCACGGTCGAGGGAACGCTCAAGCCGGGTGTCACGTCCAAGGACATCATCCTGGCGATCATCGCCAAGATCGGCACCGGCGGCGGGCAGGGCTACGTCCTGGAATACCGCGGCTCGGCCATCCGCGCCCTGTCGATGGAAGCGCGCATGACCATCTGCAACATGTCCATCGAGGCCGGCGCCCGTGCGGGGATGGTGGCGCCTGACGAGACCACCTTCGAGTACCTGAAGGGCCGGGCGCATGCGCCCCAGGGCGATCAGTGGGATGCGGCCCTCGCCGACTGGCGTGAGCTGCACACCGACGACGACGCCGTGTTCGACGCCGAGGTCTTCCTCGACGCCGACGAGCTGGAGCCCTTCGTGACGTGGGGGACCAACCCGGGCCAGGGTGTGTCGCTCTCGCAGGCCGTCCCGTCGCCGGACGACTTCGCGGACGAGAACGACAGGGCCGCCTGCACCCGGGCACTGGACTACATGGCCCTCGAGGCCGGGACGCCCATGAAGGACATCCGCGTGGACACGGTCTTCCTCGGCTCCTGCACGAACAGCCGCATCGAGGATCTGCGGATCGCCGCCGACATCATCCGGGGACGACAGAAGGATCCGCAGCTCCGCATGATGGTGGTCCCGGGATCCGCCCGGGTCCGGCTCGAGGCGGAGGCCGAGGGCCTGGACCGCGTGTTCACGGACTTCGGAGCCGAGTGGCGCTTCGCCGGATGCTCCATGTGTCTCGGGATGAATCCCGACCAGCTGGCTCCGGGGGAGCGGTGCGCCTCGACGTCGAACCGGAACTTCGAGGGACGCCAGGGCAAGGGCGGGCGCACGCACCTCGTCTCACCCGTGGTCGCCGCCGCCACCGCCGTCCGCGGCACCCTCAGCTCCCCGTCCGATCTGGATCCACTCCCCGGCACGAGCGCCCGTCCCGCCGCGTCCACCGTCCCCGCAGCCTAGGAGAGTCCGTCATGGAGAAGATCACCACCCACACCGGTATCGGTGTGCCGCTGCGCCAGAGCAACATCGACACCGACCAGATCATCCCCGCCGTGTATCTGAAGCGCATCACGCGGTCGGGCTTCGAGGACGCCCTGTTCGCCCAGTGGCGGAAGGACGAGGACTTCATCCTCAACCGCGAGCCCTATATGCACGGTTCCGTTCTCGTGGCCGGGCCCGACTTCGGTACCGGCTCCTCCCGCGAGCACGCCGTCTGGGCGTTGAAGGACTACGGCTTCAGAGCGGTCCTGTCCTCCCGCTTCGCCGACATCTTCCGCGGCAACTCCGGCAAGCAGGGCCTGGTCGCGGCGCAGCTGGCACAGGACGACATCGAGCTCATCTGGAAGATCCTCGAGAACGAACCAGGCACACCCGTCACCGTCGATCTCGTCTCACGGACCGTGCAGTGCGGGTCCGTGAGTGCTGCTTTCCAGCTCGACGACTACACGCGGTGGCGCCTGCTCGAGGGCCTGGACGACATCGGTCTGACGCTCCGCCAGGAGGAGCACATCACGCAGTTCGAGGCCCGCCGTCCGGCACACAAGCCGACGACGCTGCCCGTGCGCACCTGAGACGGCGCCCACACCCCGCGCACCGAGCGGACCCGCGACGAAGGGTACGTCATGAAGAAGTGGCTTCACGAAGTACCCTTATATTTCTGTCTGCTCCCAGGTGCTCCTATGCTTGAAGCGAGCAATTCGGCGTGCGTTCGGACTCGACATCCGGGGAAATCAGGTATTCATGGGTAGCGTTCTGACCATTCGCGGGGGCATCCCCCTGACGGGCAAGGTATCGGTTCGCGGTGCGAAGAATCTCGTCCCGAAGGCGATGGTGGCCTCACTGCTGGGGAACACGCCGTCGATCCTGCGGAACGTCCCGGAGATCAAGGACGTCGACGTCGTCACGAGTCTGCTCCAGCTGCACGGCGTGGAGGTCACAAAGGACCCGGTGACCGGAGATCTGACCATGGACCCGGTCAACGCGAAGATGGCGCAGTCCAAGGACATCGACGCACACGCGGGCGACTCCCGCATCCCGATCCTCTTCTGCGGCCCCCTCATGCACAGCATCGGTGAGGCGTTCATCCCCGACCTCGGTGGCTGCAAGATCGGCGACCGCCCCATCGACTACCACCTCGAGGTCCTGCGGAACTTCGGTGCCGTCGTCGAGAAGCGCATCGGTGGCATCTCCATCTCCGCACCCAAGGGTCTCCACGGTGCGAAGGTGTCCCTCCCGTACCCCAGCGTCGGCGCCACCGAGCAGGTGCTCCTCACCGCGATCCGCGCCGAGGGCATCACCGAGCTCTCCAACGCCGCCGTCGAGCCCGAGATCATGGACCTGATCGCTGTGCTGCAGAAGATGGGCGCCATCATCACGGTGCAGACCGATCGCGTCATCCGCATCGAGGGCGTCAGGGAGCTTAACGGCTACAACCACAAGTCCATGTCGGATCGCAACGAGACGGCATCCTGGGCCAGTGCAGCGCTCGTCACCAAGGGTGACATCTACGTGGAGGGTGCACGCCAGCTCGATCTCACCGCGTTCCTCAACACCTACCGCAAGATCGGCGGGGCGTTCGACGTCGACGACGACGGCATCCGCTTCTACCATCCGGGCGGGGAGCTCTCGCCCCTGGTCCTCGAGACGGATGTGCACCCCGGCTTCATGACCGACTGGCAGCAGCCGCTCGTCGTCGCCCTGACGCAGGCCGCCGGCGTGTCGATCGTGCACGAGACGGTCTACGAGAATCGTTTCGGTTTCACGGAGGCACTCATCCGCATGGGAGCGAGCATCCAGGTGCACCGCGAATGCCTCGGCAGCATCCCGTGCCGCTTCGGGCAGATGAACTTCCTGCACTCCGCCGTCATCTCCGGACCCACCGATCTGCGCGGCACGGACATCGACATCCCGGATCTGCGCGGCGGCTTCAGCCACCTCATCGCAGCCCTCGCGGCCGAGGGCGTGTCCCGCGTGACCGGGATCGAGCTGATCAATCGCGGCTACGAGCGATTCCAGGACAAGCTCGAGGGCCTCGGCGCCGACTTCGACGTCACGGAGGACGGCCCGGCTGTCGCCGTGACACTGTCCTGAGCGGCCCGGGTACGTGGGGGAGTCGCGCGGTTCCCGCGCCATGTTCACCTTCCTCGCCTCCTGGGTGAGGCCGGTCATGAACGTCCTGTTGGCCAAGGAGTGGCACGGGATGGAGCGGCTGCCGCAGGATACGGGCATCATCGTCTGCCCCAATCACGTCACCGAGATCGATCCGATCGTCGTGGGGCACTTCCTGTACAACCAGGGGATCATGCCGCACTTCCTCGCCAAGGCATCATTGTTCTCCGTACCCGCCATCGGCTCCATCCTCCGCACCATCAAGCAGGTACCGGTGGAACGCAGCACCGCAGGCGCGAACCGCTCGCTCGATGCCGCGCGTGAGGCCCTGGCCGACGGCGGCGGGATCGTCATCTACCCGGAAGGCACGCTCACGCGCGATCCGTACATGTGGCCCATGAAGGGGCGCTCGGGGGCTGCGCGCCTGGCACTGCAGACCCGCGCCCCGGTGGTGCCGATCGCGCAGTGGGGGGCGCAGGAGCTCTTTCCGCGCTATGCCAAACGGTTCCATACATTGCCCCGCAAGCGTGTGCGCCTGCTCGTCGGTGATCCCGTGGATCTGAGCGATCTGCACGGTGCACCCCTGACGAAAGCGACCCTCGACGCCGCGACGGACCGGATCCTGGACGCCATCACCGCACTGCTCGCCGAGCTCCGGGGCGAGGAGGCGCCGGCGGAGCGCTGGGATCCGGTGGCCAGGCAGCAGAAGCCCACGGGGCGCCACTTCGAGGGCGACGGCGATTCCCCGGCCGGTCCCGTGACGGGGGATCAGCTGTGAACGACCAGCCGAACGTCCGGCCGGCACCGCGGAAGATCGCCGTCCTCGGCTCCGGAAGCTGGGGTACCACCTTCGCCAAGGTGCTGGCCGATGCCTCACCCGCCACGGACGTCGTGCTCTGGTCGCGCCGCCCTGAGGTCGCCGCAGAGATCATGGAGCAGCACAGGAACTCCCGCTATCTCGGTGATGTCCGCCTGCCGGTCAACGTCACGGCGTCCGACGACGTCGGGGTCGTCCTCGCGGAGAGCGATCTGGTGATCCTCGCGGTCCCGGCCCAGACCCTGCGCGGCCAGCTGCCCGCCTGGCGGGCACTCGTCCCGGAGCACGCCGTCGTCGTCTCCCTCATGAAGGGCCTCGAGGTGGGGACCGATGCCCGGATGAGCGAGGTCATCGCGGAGGAACTCGCCCTGCCCGTCCACCGCATCGCCGTGCTCTCCGGGCCCAATCTGGCTCTGGAGATCGCGCGCGAGGAGCCGACCGCGTCCGTCGTCGCCTGCCCCGATCATGGAACTGCCGCGTGGATCGCCGCGGCCTGCACGGCGTCGTACTTCCGGCCCTACACCTCCACCGATGTCATCGGGGTGGAGATCGGGGGCATCGTGAAGAATGTGATCGCCCTGGCCGTGGGTATCTGCGAGGGACGCAGCATGGGCGACAACACCAAGGCCTCGGTGATCACGCGCGGACTGGCCGAGACCACGCGACTCGCCGTCGCGCTCGGTGGCCGTCCGGAGACCATGGCGGGGCTGGCGGGCATGGGAGACCTGATCGCGACCTGTTCCTCGGCGCTCTCGCGCAACCACACCGCCGGGCGGCTGCTGGGTCAGGGGCTCACCCTCGACCAGGTCACGGTGCGGATGAACCAGACGGCCGAGGGCATCAAGTCGGCCCAGGCCGTCCTTGATTCGGCCACGAAACTCGACGTGGACATGCCCATCACAGCGGCCGTCGTGGCCGTGCTCCAGGGGCGTCTGGCGGTCGACGACCTCGGCTCCCGTCTCCTGGCCCGTCATCTCAAGCCGGAAGGCGATCCCGCACAGTGACCTCCGTAGTTCCCGCACGCCCCCGCAAGCCCCGTGTGCTCGTCCTCTTCGGTGGGCGCTCGAGCGAGCACTCCGTCAGCTGCGTCACGGCCGCCGGCGTCCTGGAGGCCATCGATCGCACCCGGTACGACGTCGTACCCGTGGGGATCACGCGTTCGGGCCAGTGGTCGCTGGTCTCCGGGGATCCTTCCGCGTGGTCGCTGCGCTCCGATGTGCTGCCGGAGGTCACGGCCAACGGGCAGACGGTGGTCATGGGAGCCGCCGCCGACGGCACCGAGGGACAGGAACTGCTCGTTGCCGCCCCGGGATCCGTGCCCGAGAGCATCGGCGGGGTCGACGTCGTGCTCCCGCTGCTGCACGGTCCGTTCGGGGAGGACGGCACGCTGCAGGGGATGCTCGAGCTGGCGGACCTGCGCTACGTCGGGTCCGGCGTCCTGGCCTCGGCCGTCGGGATGGACAAGCACTACATGAAGGTGGTCTTCGCCGCCGCCGGGCTCGAGGTGGGACCGTACGAAGTGGTCACCGACCGGCAGTGGCGCACGGATGCCGAGGCGTGTCTGGAGCGGGCCTCGGCGCTGGATTTCCCGCTCTTCGTGAAGCCCGCGCGTGCCGGCTCCTCACTGGGGATCACGCGGGTGGAGACCCCGGCCGGGCTGCGCAGCGCCGTCGAGGCGGCGCGGGTCTTCGATCCGAAGGTGGTCATCGAGGCGGGCATCCAGGCCCGGGAGATCGAGGTGGCCGTCCTGCAGGGTCACGGGCTCGAGGGCCCGCGCACATCCCTGCCGGGGGAGATCGCCGTGCAGGCCGACGACGGAGCGTGGTATGACTTCGACGCCAAGTACGTCGACGGCGCTGCAGCCGAACTCACCTGCCCGGCGGATCTGCCGGCTCCTGCCATCGACCTCGTCCGGCGCCTCGCAGGTGAGGCGTTCGAGGCCATCGGCGGCGAGGGACTGGCCCGCGTGGACTTCTTCTACACGCCGGAGGGACGCCTGATCATCAACGAGATCAACACCATGCCCGGGTTCACTCCCATCAGCATGTATCCGCAGATGTGGGCCAAGTCCGGGCTGGGCTACACAGAGCTGATCGACGAGCTGATCGAACTGGCACTGGAGCGCGCGACAGGCTTGCGCTGACGCCTCCGCGGTGCACCCGGGCTATCGCGGGGACATCGCGCGCTGCCGCAGTGTTCGGCGGAGCGGGCCTCCGGCGCTTTTCGCGGTGCGGTTCGGAGGAGGATTCCCTGCGCGGTTCGTGAGCGGGTCCTCGGTGTGGTCTCAGGGGAGTGCCAGTACGCCGAGCAGGGAGATGCCGGCCAGCAGCACCGTGGACAGCGCGCCGACGGCGGCGAAGCGGCCCCCGCTGTGCAGGAGGCGGCGGATGTCGATCCCCGCGCCGAGCCCGAACATCCCGGCCGCCAGAAGGACGGTGGTCAGGGTTCTGCCGAGGTCCAGGACGGGATCGGGCAGGACGCCGGTGGAGCGCAGAATCACCATCGCCAGGAACCCGAGCACGAACAGCGGAACCAGAGGAGTTCGGCGCCGCAGCCGCTGAACCCCGTCTTGGGCTTCCTCGGCAGGCGCGTCCCGCTGTGAGCGCACAGCGTGCCGGCGCTCAATGACGCTGGCCACGGCCGCGACCGGCGCCAGCATCAGGACCCGACCGAGCTTGACGACGGTCGCGGAGGCGAGCGCCGTCGCCCCCGCCGTGCTTGCGACGGCGACCACCTGGGCCACCTCGTGGACGGCGAGCCCCGACCAGATGCCGAACTTCGTGGCGTCCAATCCGACCACCACGTTCAGAAGCGGGAGCGCGAGGATCATCAGCGAGCCGTAGAGGGTCACCATGGCGACGGCGGAGGCCACCTCGTCGTCGTCGGCGTCCGTGATGCCCTGCATGCCCGCGACGGCCGACGCGCCGCAGATGGAGAACCCGGCGGCCATGAGGAGGGCACCGGCCCGGCTGAGGCCCAGTCGCTGACCGAGCCAGAGGGTCGCGGTGAAGCTCACGGCTACGCTGGCGACGATCAGGAGGATCACCTGGCCACCCAGGGCGAGGATGTCGGGCAGCGCGAGCTGCAGACCGAGCAGCACGACGCCGGCGCGCAGCAGGCGCTTGGTGCCGCCACTGATGCCGGGTCGGAGACTCGGCCCGTACAGCCCGGTGTTGCCCAGGACGATGCCGAGGATCAGCGCCAGGACCAGGGCTCCCAGCAGGGACTGCACGGTGGCGAGCAGCATGGCGATGGCTACTCCGAGGGCCATGACGAGAAGACCAGGGACCCACGTCAGGAGTCGGGGGCCCCGGGTCTCCGGGGTGGTGCTGCTGCTCATCTGGGGTGTCGATCCTTCCCGGCATCTACCGGCTGTCGGCGTCGTCCCCATCCTGCCGCATGTGTTCCGAGATGGCAGAAATGACCGACACGGAGCGCGCCGCGCGGTCATTCCTGCTGTTTCGGGGAGCTAGATGATGCTCTCCGTCAGGTGGTTCGGCGTCCCGAAGCGGTGCGCGGTGATACTGATCGCCTGCTCCTGCAGGAACGGCAGCAGCTCCACCCGCCCGGACTCGGTGACCGGTTGCGCGTAGATCGCCAGATCGGGGCGGCCGTCGGTCGCTTCGGTGAGCGCGCTGACGTCCTGGCCGATGAGCCGGATGCGGCGGACGTCCAGGGTCGCGGCCCGGGCCAGCCATGCGTCGTCGTCCTCGATCGTGACGTGCGCGGCCTGCGCTGTGACGGCCGATCGGAGTGCGCCCGGAAGCTCCACCCCGCTCGAGACGATGACGGTGGCACCGGCGGTGCCGGCCGCGAGGAGCACGCGCACCAGCTGGACGGCGGACCCACCCGCTGCGAGCCGGACCGTGACGGGATGGGGCAG
>JARIBG010000009.1 GCA_029257465.1 Arthrobacter sp.
TCAAAAAACTTGGCACACTATTGAGTTCTCAAACAACACAAGCAACGGCACCAAACACAATCAAACAACCATGTCATCGCTCCGAAGCAACTTCCCAAACCTACACCCACCAACCCCACCACACAAATCCTGCTCGGCGATGTCCTGTCCGAAAGGAGTGGGCACCACCGGGTTCTGCAGGGTTCGGCCGATTGCTGTGGGCGTCGGCGCGGATCTAAACGATAGCACCGGTCTCGCTGCGATGCAAAACTGATGCGTGTCAGCGGCAGCGCTCCTCCCTGGAGCGCCGCCGCTGCGTACCAGGGAGCATCGTCCGTCGGTCAGGAGGCCTTTGGCTTGAAGTAGAGCGCCCCGAGCGGTGGGACACGGATGTCGCCGTAGGCGGGCTGTCCGTTGTGGGCGCCCTCCACCGCAGTGATTTGGCCACCGTTGCCGACACCCGATCCACCGAACTCCTCGGAGTCGGTATTGAGGACTTCCGTCCACTCACCAGCCCAGGGCAGTCCGACCCGGAACCCCTCGTGCGGTCCGCCCGCGAAGTTGGCGACGCACACCAGGGGGTTCCCCTGATGGTCCCAACGGATGAAGGAGAGCGTGTTGTGCTCGCCGTCGTTCTCGTCGATCCACTGGAAACCCGCCGGCTCGTTGTCCCGCGTGTACATCGCGGGGGTCTGCCGGTACACGTCATTGAGCGACCGGACCAACTCCTGGACACCCTTGTGAGACGGGGTGTCGGTGAGCCACCAGTCGAGGCTGCGCTGCTCCGCCCATTCGGCCTCCTGGGCGAACTCCGTGCCCATGAAGATCAGCTGCTTGCCGGGATGGGCCCACTGGAAGGCGAGATACGCGCGCACATTGGCCAGCTGCTGCCAGCGGTCGCCGGGCATCTTCCGGAGCAGGGACCCCTTGCCGTGGACCACCTCGTCGTGGCTGATGGGGAGCAGGAAGTTCTCGGTGTACGCATACACCAGCGAGAACGTCGCCTTGCCGTGGTGGTGCTTCCGGTTGATCGGATCCTCGGCGACGTACTCGAGGGTGTCGTGCATCCAGCCCATGTTCCACTTGATGCCGAAGCCCAGGCCACCACTGCTGGTGGGCCTGGTCACGCCGTCGAACGCCGTCGACTCCTCGGCGATCATGACGATCCCCGGGGCCCTCCGGTAGGCGGTCGCATTGACCTCCTGCAGAAAGGAGATGGCCTCCAGGTTCTCACGGCCACCGAACCTGTTCGGCCTCCACTGGCCTTCCTCGCGTGAGTAGTCCAGGTAGAGCATCGACGCCACGGCGTCGACGCGGAGGCCGTCGATGTGGAACTCCTCGAGCCAGTAGAGCGCGTTGGCCACGAGGAAGTTGCGTACCTCGCGACGCCCGAAGTCGAAGATGAGCGTCCCCCAGTCCTGGTGCTCGCCCAGGAACGGATCACCATGCTCATAGAGGGTTCCGCCGTCGAACTTGGCCAGCGCCCACTCGTCCTTCGGGAAGTGGGCGGGAACCCAGTCCATGATGACGCCGATGCCCGCCTGGTGCAGCCGGTCGACGAGGTACTTGAAGTCGTCCGGGGACCCGAAGCGCGACGTCGGGGCGAAGTAGGAGGTGACCTGGTAGCCCCAGGACCCTCCGAACGGGTGCTCAGCGACCGGCATCAGCTCCACATGGGTGAAGCCCTGCCAGGACACGTACTCGACGAGCTGCTCCGCAAGTTCGCGGTACCCGAGGCCCTGGCGCCAGGACGCCAGATGAACCTCGTACACGCTCATCGGAGCATTGTGCGGGTCGGTCCGAGCGCGCGCCTGCATCCACGCGTCGTCGTCGAACACGTGGGTGGACTCCACCACCATGGACCCGGTCAGCGGGGGGATCTCGGTCCCTCGGGCCATGGGGTCGGCCTTCTCGCGCCACTGACCGTCGCTACCCAAGATCTCGAACTTGTAGCGGGTGCCCGCACCGGCGTCGGGAATGAAGATCTCCCAGACACCGGTGGAACCGAGCACGCGCATCGCATTGACGCTGCCGTCCCACCCGTTGAAGTCCCCCATGACGCGGACGGCGCGCGCACCGGGGGCCCAGACCGCGAAGGACACGCCCTCGATATCACCCAGGACGGAGGAGTAGTGACGGACATGCGCGCCGAGCGCCGTCCACAGTGTCTCGTGCCGTCCCTCACCGATCAGGTGCAGGTCGATCTCGCCGAGCGTCGGCAGGAATCGGTAGGGATCGTCGAGGACCGTCGATTCGCCGTCGTAGGTCACCTCGAGGCGGTAGTCGGGGACGTGACCGGCGGTCTCGGCCTGGAGGGCCCCCACCCAGATGCCGTTGTGTTCGTGCCGCAGTTCCGTGCGCCCGGTGCCGGTGAGGACGACGACGGACCGGGCCAGTCGCCGCAGCGTCCTGATCGTGACGACGTCGTCGTCCGCAAGGTGCGCGCCCAGCACCGCATGGGGTTGGCTGTGGGTGCCCTCGGACACCTGCTGCAGGAGGGACTGCTCGACCTCCACCGGTTCGAGGACCGGCGTCGCGGGAGCGGACGTTTCATCACCGGACGACCCGGCCGTCTCCTTCACGGTCTCCACCGTCTCCATCACGGCATCCATCAACGTGTCCGTGACACTGTCAGCGACGGCTGAGGCCGCCTTCCTGGCCTTCGTGGCCGCGGACTTCGTCTTGCCTGCCACGGTTTTCGCGGTCTTCGCCGTCTTCTTCGCGACGCTGTCGTCGTCGGGGCCCGCGCCCGGTTCGGTGTTCTGGGAGGAGTTCATGTCAGCTGCTTTCGTAGCGTCCGCCCCGGGCTCTCGGCCCAGAGCGCGTCGGACGTCCCGGACGGGCATTTCGACCCAGCCCGGCCTGTTGCGGATCTCGTAGACGACTTCGTACAGGGCCTTGTCGAGCCAGAGCGCCCTGAAGAGTGGTCCGGCCGTGTCGACCCGGGCACCGGCATCGTCCGCGTAGCCCTCGAGGAACGCCTCGCGCGCGGCCGCGGACCACTGCTCGGTCGCTGCGGCGTCGGAGGAGCCCACGGCGGAGGCGCCGCGGGATGCTGCTGCGTACTCGAGCGACCGCACCATGCCGACGACGTCGCGCAGAGGCACGTCGGGAACACTCCGTTCGGCGGTGGGCCGGAGAGGCTCGCCCTCGAAGTCGATGATGAGCCAGCCGCCGTCGGGTGCCTGCAGGATCTGGCCGAGATGCAGATCGGCGTGGATCCGCTGCAGCGGCGGGATCTCCTCGAGCTTCTCCACGTCCCGGATGACCTGGTCCACCTCAGCGCCGAGCGGCCCGACGACGTCGCCGGCCTCGTCCCAGGCCCAGCGGATGCGCTGGGACAGAGCTTCCCTGAAGTCCTTCTTCTCGGCCTCCGTCGCCTCGCGACTACCGAAGGCGCCGTCGAGCTGGCGGTGGATCCGGGCCACGGCTCCTCCGAGGCCGCGTGCCTCCTCCGTGAAGTCGGTAGCCGTCGACGCGGCCAGCGATGCGGTGCGCCAGGCGTCGGTGCTGCCCTCGACGAAATCGCGCAGGACACTCACGTGACCGGTGACGACGGTGCCCGGTGTGCCGTGCGCCTCCTGCCACGAACCGGTGACCCAGCCGAAGGTGTCAGGGGTGTCCTTCGATCCTTCGGCGGTGAGCCCGGCGCTGATCTGCACGTCGGGGCTCTCCCCGGAGGCGAGGACGCGGAAGAACTTCACGATCATGGACCCCGCGCCGGCTCCGTAGACCACGGAGGTGTTGGACTGCTCGCCGTGGAGGATCTTGACGGGCTGCTCCTCACCGGGTTCCTGCAGCACCGGTTCCTTGACGACGACGCCGGTCAAGGTCCCGTCGGAGGAGCTCGCACCCGTGAGGATGTATGTCACCCACAGGCGCACGAAGTCGGCGTCGTGGGTGGCGTCATAGGCCCAGCGAGTACCGAGTGCGGGATGCTCGACCCGTCCGATGAGTGCGGCATCGACGCCCTCGAGCGGTTCGCTCCGGTAGCTGATGGGTACGCTCACCACATCCGTGCGCCGCCCCGACTCGACCGCAAGGAAATTCACCTCGAAGCCTGCGGCACCCGCAGGATCCTCGAGGACTGTCCCACCGGCCACGGTGAGTGCCACCGAGCGCCCCTTCGCAGGGAACCACCGTTGGGACGGCAACCATTCGGTGAGGACGTCGGGAATGAACGGGGTGTGGGTGGTCACTGGCTGATGGCCTCCGGGAGCGCGATGACGGGCATGGCCTGGGTGTGCGGGGATGACGTGTTCGAGCTGGCCGAACGCACCCGCAGCCAGAAGAAGTCGTGGCTGCCCAGGGTCAGGGTGATCTCGCCGTCGTCGGCGAAGGCAGGGAAGATCGCTCCCCCGAAGAGGTCGCGCAGGCCGCGGCCGGCGTACTCGGGAAGCCGCATCCGCGCCGCGACGGGGTGCTGCGACAGATTGAAGATGCACAGCACCGACTCCGACTGCTCGTCCTCGGCATTGGCCTCGGGGATCTCGCGGACGAAGGCCAGCACGTTCTCGGACTCGACCGGCACGTTGCGGTAGGCACCTAGACCGAACGCCGGATGCGCCTTGCGTACCGCGAGCATCTGGCGGAGCCAGTGCAGGAGCGAACTCGACGTCGCCATCTGCGCCTCCACGTTCACGTGGTTGTAGTGATAGACGAGCGACTGGACCACCGGGAGGTACAGCTTCCCCGGGTCCACCGGGGAGAAGCCCGCGTTGCGGTCCGGGTTCCACTGCATGGGAGTGCGCGAGGCGTCCCTGTCCTCGAGCCAGATGTTGTCTCCCATCCCGATCTCGTCCCCGTAGTACAGGAAGGGGCTGCCCGGCAGGGAGAGCAGCAGGGCGTGGATGAGCTCCACCTCGGCCCGCGAGTTGTCGAGCAGAGGGGACAGACGACGGCGGATACCCACGTTGGCGCGCATGCGCGGGTCCGGCGCGTACCAGCCGAGCATCGCCTCGCGCTCCTCGTTCGTGACCATCTCCAGCGTGAGCTCGTCGTGGTTCCGCAGGAAGGTCCCCCACTGGGCACCGGCGGGAATGTCCGGGGTGTCCCTCATGGTCTCGATGATGGGCGCCGCCTTCTGGTCGCGCAGCGCGTAGAAGAGCCGCGGCATGATGGGGAAGTGGAAGGACATGTGGCACTCGGGGCCGTCCTCGTCACCGAAGTACTCCACCACCTCATCGGGCATCTGGTTCGCCTCGGCGATGATGACCCGCCCCGGGTAGTTCTCGTCGACCATGGCACGCAGGCGCTTGAGGAACTCGTGGGTCTTGGGCAGGTTCTCGCAGTTCGTCCCCTCCTCCTCGAAGAGGTAGGGGATGGCGTCCGCGCGGAAGCCGTCGATGCCCTGGTCGAGCCAGAAGCGCACGACGTCGAAGATGGCCTCCTGCACTGCAGGGTTCTCGAAATTGAGATCCGGCTGGTGGCTGAAGAATCGATGCCAGAAGAACTGCCGACGGACCGGGTCGAAGGTCCAGTTGGATTCCTCGGTGTCGACGAAGATGATGCGGGCGTCCTCGTACTTCTCGTCGGTGTCGCTCCAGACGTAGAAGTCACCGAAGGGCCCCTCCGGGTTGCTGCGGGACTCCTGGAACCACTGGTGCTGGTCCGAGGTGTGGTTCACGGGCAGATCGATGATGACCCGGACCCCGCGCGCGTGGGCCTCGGCGACGAGTCGCTTGAAGTCGCTCATGGACCCGAACTCGTCGAGGACGTCGTAGTAGTCCGAGATGTCGTATCCGCCGTCGCGCAACGGGGACTCGAAGAACGGTGGGAGCCAGAGGCAGTCGATACCGAGCCACTGCAGGTAGTCGAGCTTCTCGATGAGCCCGGACAGGTCACCCGAGCCGTCACCGTTCGCATCGGCGAAGCCACGGATCATGACCTCGTAGAAGACCGCCTTGCGGTACCAGTGGGGGTCGTGGGCAAGCCCGGGTGCATTCAGCTGGAAGGGGTTGACCACTGGCGCTGTCTCCTGATCGAAAGAATATGGGCGGGTTCCACATGGGGGTCGAGCCGTACGTAGTTGCTCTCGCCCCAGCTGAAGGTCTGACCGGTGACGAGGTCGTCGACGAGGAACGTACCGTTCTCGTCGACGTCGTCGGGAGCGAGATCGAGCTGGGAGAGATCGAGCCATACGGTGCTCTCCCGCGTGCCATGCGGGTCGACGTTCACGACGACGATGATGGTGTCCTTGCCCTCGTCCGTCCGCTTGTGCTTGGAGAAGACGAGGGTCGCCGGATCGTCGCTGGCGTGGAGACTCAGATTCTCGAGGTCCCCGAGCGCCGGGTGCGAGCGGCGGATGGCGTTGAGCCTCGTGATGAACGGCGCGAGGGACCGCCCCTCCGCCTCGGCGGCCGCGTAGTCCCGGGGGCGGTACTGGAACTTCTCGTTGTCGATGTACTCCTCGGCGCCCGGCCGGGCGACGTGCTCGAAGAGTTCGTATCCCGAGTAGACACCCCACAGCGGGCTGGCCATGGACGCGAGGACGGCGCGGATCCTGAAGGCGGCAGGACCGCCGTACTGGAGGTACTCGGTCAGGATGTCGGGGGTGTTGACGAAGAAGTTCGGCCGGAAGAACGCCGGCGAGACCGTGCTGATCTCGGTGAAGTACTCCTCGAGTTCGGTCTTCGTGTTGCGCCAGGTGAAGTAGGAGTAGGACTGCTGGAACCCGGCACGGCCGAGGGCGTGCATCATGGGGGGCCGGGTGAACGCCTCGGCCAGGAAGATGACGTCGGGATGCTCTTCGTTGACCCGGGCGATGAGCCACTCCCAGAACTGCAGGGGCTTCGTGTGCGGATTGTCAACGCGGAAGATCTTCACCCCGTGGGAGATCCACAGCAGGACGATCCGCAGTACCTCCTCGGAGATGCCCTGCGGGTCGTTGTCGAAGTTGATGGGGTAGATGTCCTGGTACTTCTTCGGCGGGTTCTCCGCGTAGGCGATGGAACCGTCCACCCGCGTGGTGAACCACTCGGGGTTGGTGGTGACCCAGGGGTGGTCCGGTGCTGCCTGCAGCGCCAGATCGAGTGCGACCTCGAGATCGAGCTCGTTGGCCCGCGCGACGAAGGCGTCGAAGTCCTCGAAGGTCCCCAGCTCCGGGTGGATGGCGTCGTGCCCGCCGTCCTCCGAGCCGATGGCCCAGGGAGAACCCGGATCGTTCGGCCCCGCCGTGAGGGTGTTGTTCGGTCCTTTGCGGTGCACGCGGCCGATCGGGTGGATGGGCGGCAGGTAGACGACGTCGAAGTTCATCGCCGCGACGGCGTCGAGACGCTTGGTGGCCTGACGGAAGGTACCGGAGGTCCACTCCGCGGTCTCAGGGTCGTAGTGGGCGCCCTCGGAGCGGGGGAAGAACTCGTACCAGGCACCCCGGCCCGCCAGTTCGCGTTCGACGTCGATCGGGTAGTGGCGGGACTCGGTGACCAGGGAGCGGATCGGTTCACGCCTGATCGCCTCGTGGACCTCGGGCGAGAGGCCGGCGGCCAGGCGGTCCTCGACGCTTCTGTCCGTATCGGCCAGTGCCCGGGCCGTGGCGCGGAAGAGCGTGGCGTCGGCCTCGGAGCGCTCGTCGGCCGCGGTCTCGAAGAGTGCCGTTCCCTCGGCGAGCATCAGCTCGACGTCGACGCCGGCGGCGATCTTGATCGTCGCGTCGTGCTCCCAGGTCCCGAAGACGTCGGACCAGCCCTCGATGGTGAAGGAGTGCGCTCCCCTGGTGCGCGGCGTCAGGGTCCCGGCCCAGCGGTCGAGCCCAGAGCCGACCGGCGTCATGCGTACCCGCTGTGCCTCTACGCGCCGCGGGTCGTAGAGGACAGCGGACACGCCGAGCTGATCGTGGCCCTCCCTGAAGACGGTCGCGCCGATCGAGAGGTCCGAGTCGGGAATGGCCTTGGCCGGGAACCGGCCGTCCTCCACGACGGGGCTCACCGCGGTGATGGGGATGCGGCCGAAGCGCAGTCCCTCGGGATACCGGGCGTCCGATTGTTCTTCGCTGGTGGTTCTCACTCCCACGACGTTAGCGATTAACATCCCGATTTCCTAAGAGGACTCCGCCCGGGACCGGGCCCGGCGTCTTATCCCGCCGTTCGGCGTCACCTGCCTTTCCCGGTGGGGCAGGTGCGCTAGCGTGAAAGGGTGAAGGCTATCCGTAGATTTACCGTCCGAACCGTCCTCCCCGAGAGCATCGCACCGCTCGGCAGACTCGCAGGCAACCTGCGCTGGTCCTGGCATCTGCCGACCTCGCGCCTGTTCGAGGAGATCGACCCCGCCGCCTGGGCGGACAGCGAGCACGATCCTGTGGCCTTCCTCGGCTCGGTCACGCGCGAGAAGCTCCAGCAACTCGCGGCTGACGAGAGGCTCGTGCGGCGGATCAGCGAACTCGACGCGGATCTCGACGAGTACCTGACGGGAGACCGCTGGTACCAGGGACTCGGCGACGAGGCACCGCGCAGCATCGCCTACTTCTCCCCGGAGTACGGCATCAGCGCCGTCCTCCCCCAGTACTCGGGCGGTCTGGGTATCCTCGCCGGTGACCACCTGAAATCGGCCTCCGACCTCGGGGTCCCCCTGATCGGTGTGGGCCTGCTGTACCAGGCCGGGTACTTCAAGCAGTCCCTCTCCCGTGACGCGTGGCAGCAGGAGACCTACCCGGTCCTCGACCCGGACGGCCTGCCCCTGACGCTCCTGCGTGAGGCGGACGGCTCCGCGGCCAAGGTGGTACTGCCGTTGCCCAACGGGCGCCAGCTCGCCGCACATATCTGGCGGGCCGACGTCGGCCGCGTCCCCCTCCTGCTCCTGGATTCGAACGTCGCCGAGAACGACGAGGCAGCACGCAACGTCACCGACCGCCTCTACGGCGGCGGCGGGGACCAGCGCCTCCAGCAGGAACTGCTGCTCGGCATGGGCGGCGTCAAGGCCCTGCGCGTCTTCGAGCGCCTCACCGGCGCACCCGCCCCCGAGGTCTTCCACACCAACGAGGGACATGCCGGTTTCCTCGGCGTCGAGCGCATCCGTGAGCTCATGGACCCCGCCAACGAGTCCCCCATGAGCTGGGAGGAGGCCCTGACGGCAGGTCGGGCGTCCACCGTGTTCACCACGCACACACCGGTCCCGGCAGGTATCGACCGCTTCGAGCGCTCGCAGATCGAGCACTTCTTCCACGCCGGACTTGCTCCGTGCGTGCCCACGGACCGCGTCCTGGCACTCGGTGCGGAGAACTACGCGGACGGGGATCCGGCCAAGTTCAACATGGCCGTCATGGGGCTGCGCCTCGCGCAGCGCGCCAACGGCGTGGCCAAGCTGCACGGCCAGGTCTCCCGCGGTATGTTCTCGGGCCTGTGGCCGGGCTTCGACACGCAGGAGGTGCCGATCACCTCGGTCACCAACGGCGTTCACGTGCCGAGCTGGGTCGATCCGGAGATCGCCGATTTTGCCCGCTCCACGTTCGGCGCGGAGTCCATTCTCGACCCGGAGTGGAACAGGGTCTACGACGTCCCGGACCCGGACATCTGGGCGCTGCGCCGTAGTCTGCGCTCCAATCTGGTCGACGACGTCCGCAGCCGCCTGCGGTCCTCCTGGAAGAAGCGGGGCGCCTCCGGCCGCGAGCTGGCCTGGACCGACTCCGTGCTCGACCCCGACGTACTCACCATCGGTTTCGCGCGCCGCGTGCCCACCTACAAGAGACTCACGCTCATGCTGCGTGATCCGGCCCGCCTCAAGGCGCTGCTCCTGCACCCCGAGCACCCCATCCAGCTCGTGATCGCCGGGAAGTCACACCCGGCCGATGAGCAGGGCAAGCGCATGATCCAGGATCTGGTCCGGTTCACGGACGATCCCGAGGTCCGTCACCGGATCGTCTTCCTGCCGAACTACGACATCGCGATGGCCCGCACGCTCTTCCCCGGATGTGACGTGTGGCTGAACAATCCGCTGCGTCCCCTCGAGGCGTGCGGGACGTCCGGGATGAAGTCCGCCCTGAACGGCGGCCTGAATCTCTCCGTCCTGGACGGCTGGTGGGACGAGATGTACGACGGCGACAACGGCTGGGCGATCCCCACGGCCGCCGACAGCGCAACCGCCGACGAGCGCGACGACATCGAGGCGGCAGCACTGTACGACCTCCTCGAGACCCAGGTGGGTCCGCGCTTCTACTCCAAGGTGCCCGCGGAGGACGCGGGCGCGGCCGGTCCCTCGGAGCCCTCGCGCGACGGCGTCCCGCACCAGTGGATCGCCATGATCAAGCACACCATGGCCACGCTCGGCCCGGCCGTGTCCGCCGAGCGGATGCTGCAGGACTACGTCGAGAAGCTGTACCGACCGGCGTCGCGTGCAGGTCGCGCGATCGCCGCCGACCACTTCGCCCTTGCGAAGCGGACCGCGGCCTGGCGTTCGAGGGTGCACGGCAACTGGCCTGCCGTGCAGGTGGAGCACGTCGATTCCACCGGCGTCTCGGACGACCCCCAGATCGGCGACGCGCTCACCATCAGCGCGTACGTCTCCCTCGGCGGGCTCGATCCCGAGGACGTCACGGTCGAAGTGGCCTACGGCCGAGCGCTCGACAACGACGACCTGAGCGGTGTCTCGGTGGACGAGCTCGAGCCCACCGAGCATCTCGGGAGCGGACGTCACCAGTTCTCGGGCGTCATCAAGATCGACCACTCGGGGTCCTTCGGCTATACGGTGCGGGTGCTGCCGCAGCACTCGACACTCGCCTCGAAGGCCGAGATGGGTCTGGTCGTGAACGCCTGACGCAGGTCTGCTTCAATGCACGGAAGGAGCCCGGGACCAGTGGTCCCGGGCTCCTTCCGTTCTCAGCAGCGGTAGATGCGCAGCGAATCGGGGGCGAGGGTGTCCGGGTCGCCGGAGAGCAGGCGTGCACCAGCAAGGAGGTCGGACTCGGGGTCCGCCGAGTCGAAGACCGCGCTGAACCAGCGCGGCTGCGCGGCGTCCTGGCCCTGCGGGGCGGACGGAAGCGTGATCTGCGCCTCGCGGAGCGAACCGTTGACGACGACGAGACCGGAGACGGTGCCTCCCGTGGATCCTAGGAGGAACTGCACGGTCCTCGTCCGCGGGTCCTCCCACTCGTGGGCGGTCATGGGCAGCCCGGCACCGCTGAACCACAGCAGCGTGGACTGGTCGGCCCGGGACGGGAAGCTGCTGGGCTGCCGGGAGAGGAACTCCCTGCGGATCGACAGCAGTGCCCGGGTGGCGGCCAGCATGCGCCGGGACACATCGTCGTCGGGCCATTGCACCCAGGCGATCTCGTTGTCCTGGCAGTATGCGTTGTTGTTCCCACCCTGGGTACGGCCGAACTCGTCCCCCGCCGTGAGCATCGGGACGCCGAGGGAGACGAGCAGCGATGCCAGCAGATTCCGTGCGCTGCGCTCCCGCGCGGCGAGGATGGCGGGATCCTGCGTGGGGCCCTCGACGCCGTGGTTGAAGCTGTGGTTGTGGTCGTGTCCGTCGCGGTTCTGCTCGCCGTTGGCCTCGTTGTGCTTGTGCTCGTACGCCGTGAGATCGGCGAGGGTGAAACCGTCGTGGGCCGTGATGAGGTTGATCGAGCCCAGAGCACTGCGACCCGAGGCCGCGAAGGCGTCGGACGAACCGGCCAGGCAGCCCGCGAGTCGCCCGGGGGAGGACCCCGGACCGCCGTCGGCGATCTCGGCGAGGTCCCGCAGCCAGAAGTCGCGCACCGTGTCACGGAAGTTGTCGTTCCAGTCCGCCCAGCCCACGGGGAACCTCCCGGTCTGCCAGCCGTCATGACCTATGTCCCAGGGCTCCGTGATGAGCTTCGTGCCGCGCAGTGCCTTGGAGGCCTTGGCCGCGACGAGGAAGGGGTGCCTGGGGGAGAACGCGTTGTGCTCGTCCCGTGCCAGCGTCACGGCCAGGTCGAAACGGAACCCGTCGATCCCGCACTCCTCCACCCAGTAGAGCAGCGAGTCCAGCGCGAATTCCATGACGTGCGGTTGGGAGAAGTCCAGGCTGTTGCCGCACCCGGTCGTGTCGAGGTACCGGTCGCCGTCGTGCCGGTAGTAGTCGAGGTCCCCCAGACCCCGCCAGCACAGTGCGGGTCCGCCCTGCTCACCCTCGGCGGTGTGGTTGTAGACGACGTCCAGGATGACTTCGAGTCCGGCCTCGTGGAGTGAGCGGACCATGCCCTTGAACTCGTCGAGGACTGCTGCCGGGCCCGCGGCGCGGGCTGCAGCTGTGGCGTAGTCCGTGTGGGCCGCGAAGAATCCCAGGGTGTTGTAGCCCCAGTAGTTGCTCAGGCCCAGCGGCGCCAGATGCGGTTCGTCGATGTGGAACTGGACCGGTAGGAGTTCCACGGCGGTGACGCCGAGGTGGCGCAGGTACCCCGTCATGGCCGGATGACCCAGGCCCGCGTAGGTGCCGCGGAGCTCCTCCGGCACGCCCGGGTGCAACTTCGTCAGGCCCTTGACGTGGGCCTCGTAGATCACGGTGTCCCGCCACGCGGTACCCGGGCGTTCGCTGGTTCCCCAGTCGAAGGTGTGCTCCAGGACCACGGAGTAGTAGACGTCCGGCCCCGGTGCGGCCACGCCGGTGTCCGTCGTGATCGTCTCCACGGCGCGCGCGTACGGGTCGAGGAGCAGTTGCGCCGTACCCGGTGCTCCCGGCAGCTCCTCGCCCGTGGGCCAGAAGGCGTAGAGCGCACCCGGGTGCACCGGACCCACCACACCGTGATGGACACCGCCGTCGAGCCCCACCAGGGTGTCCGAGGTCCAGACGCCGTCCGCCCGACGCCAGTGTACGTCCATCGAGGCGATCCCCGGAGCCCACACCGCCGCGTTCGCGTGACCGGCCCGGCCGCGGCTGTCGTCGAGCGTACCGCCGTCGGTGATACCGGCGTCGAGCGTACCGCCGTCGGTGATACCGGCATCGATGATGTGGAGACCGAGGGGGAACTCGCGCGAGGCCCGAGGGAGCAGCTGTGCTGTCTGCGTCATGATGCGCCGGATCAGGAAGCGCGTTGGCGGGACACCTCGTACAGGGTGATTCCCACCGCCATCGACGCGTTGAGGGATTCCATGGCCGAGTCGATCGGGATGGACACGATCTGGTCGCAGTTCTCGCGGACCAGCCGCGAGAGACCTTTGCCCTCGGACCCCACCACGATGCAGATGGGGTCGCGTCCCAGGGTCAGCCCGGGCAGCGACACGTCACCGTCGCCGTCGAGCCCGAGGACGAAGATGCCCTTGCTCTTGAAGGCTTTCAGCGCAGCGTTGAGATTACCCACCCGTGCCACGGGGACCCGGACGGCGGCACCGGCGCTGGTCTTCCAGGCCGAGGCCGTCACACCGACGGCGCGCCGCTCGGGGACGATCACGCCGTGGCTGCTGAAGGCTGACGCCGACCTGATGATAGCGCCGAGATTGCGCGGATCGGTGATGCCGTCCAGTGCCACGAACAGCGGGGCGTTGCCGACGTGACCCCGTCTGTACCGCTCGATGGTCTCGTCGACGAGATCCAGGGCATCGGCGTACTCGTAGGGCGGGATCTGCAGCATGAGGCCCTGATGCACGGCGCCGTCGGTCATGCGGTCGAGTTCCGGCTTGCCGGTCTCCATCACGGGGATGCCGCGTTCGTTCGCGAGCTTCAGCGAGTCGCGGACACGGTCATCCATCTCGATACGGATTGCGACATGGAGTGCCTTGGCGGGAATCCCTGCCCGGAGCGCCTCGATCACGGAGTTGCGGCCGGTGACGATTTCTTCGGCCGCCTTGCCCTTGGTGCGGCCGGTGCCGGCCGTCCTGCCGCCGGAGCGCTTGGCGGCCGAACGCTCCGCCAGATCCTTGCTCTTGTAGGCCTTGTGGTACGGGCGGTCCTCCGCCTTCGGTGTCGGTCCCTTGCCCTCGAGCGACTTCCGACCGTGGCCACCCGTGCCGACGCTGGGGCCCTTCTTCGTCTTGCGAACCGCGCCTGGGCGCCCGTGACTGGCCATGGAAGAACACCTTTGCTCGGAAGAAGAATCAACACCAGTTTACGCGGACCCGGCACGGTGCACCGATCCGTGGGTCCTACCCCGCGGTCAGGGACCAGCTGACGCCGTCCGCCGAATCCTCGAGCATGATCCCCGCCGCGGCCAATGAATCGCGGATGGCATCGGCTCGGGCCCAGTCGCGGGCGGCCCGGGCCTCGGCGCGCTCCTCGATGCGGTCCGCGACGAGAGCCCCGAGGGCGCTGGTCCGCGCTGCATCCGGTGTGCCCCCGGCAGGAGCACCGGCGTCGTCGAGCCCGAGGACACCGGTCATGGCGACGACGGCGGCGAGCCCTGCCCTGACGGCGTCGTCGTCCCCCGCCGCCAGGGCGGTGTTGGCGCTGCGCACGGTGGTGTGGAGGACGGCGAGCGCCTGCGGCACATTGAGGTCGTCGTCCATAGCGGCCACGAACGCAGCGGGCAGATCAGCGATGCGGACGGCAGCGCGCGCGGGCGCACCGACTCGGCCGCTCGCCTTGGTGATCAAACCGTCGATGCGTGCCACAGCCGCGGCCGCCTCCTGCAGGGAGGTCTCGCGGTAGTCCAGGACGGAGCGGTAGTGGGCCTGGCCGAGGTAGTACCGCACCACGCGGGTCCCGGCGGCATCGATCATCTCCTGCGGGCTGACGGTGTTGCCGATGGACTTCGACATCTTCTCCCCGCCGTAGGTCACCATGCCGTTGTGCATCCAGAACCGCGCGAAGGCGTGACCGGCGGCCTGCGACTGGGCCATCTCGTTCTCGTGGTGGGGGAACCGCAGATCCAGGCCCCCGCCGTGGATGTCGAACTCCGGGCCGAGGTACTTCGTGACCATGCTCGAGCACTCCAGGTGCCAGCCGGGACGTCCTGCGCCCCACGGGCTCTCCCAGGATGCCGTCGCGGGATCGGTGTCCTTCGAGCCCTTCCAGAGCGCGAAGTCCCGTGGATCGCGTTTGCCGCGCGGGTCGGCGTCGGGCGCGGCCTGCATGTCGTCCAGGCCCTGATGGGTGAGGCTGCCGTAGGCGGGCCACGACCGCACGTCGAAGTAGACGTCGCCGGAGCCGTCCGGGGCGGGGTAGGCGTGGCCGCGCTCGATCAGGTGCTGGATGAGCGCATGCATCTCCGGGATGTGGCCGGTGGCGCGCGGCTCGTACGTGGGGGGCCGGACGCCGAGGGCGGTGTACGCGCGGTCGAACTCCTGCTCGAACCGGTAGGCGAGGGCCCACCACTGCTCCTCGGCCACGACAGTGGGATCGTCGAAGGCGCCGTCGCGGAAGGAGGCGCGGGACTTCTCGAGGATCTTGTCGTCGATGTCGGTCACGTTCCTGACCACCGTGACCCGCAGGCCGCTCACCTCGAGCCAGCGCGTGAGCTGGTCGAAGACGATGGCGGAGCGGACGTGACCCACGTGCGGCATGCCCTGGACCGTGGCGCCGCAGTAGTAGAGACTCGCCCGACCCGCCTCGAGCGGCTCGAAGGGGCGCACCTCGGCGCGGGCGGTGTCATAGAATCGCAGGCTCACCGCACCAGATTACCCGGCAGGTGTCCTCAGCCCGCCCGGTCCGGCGGGGCCGCGCCCGAACCGGAGGCCACGACGACGGCGGTCGCGATGGCGGCGACACCCTCACCCCGGCCGGTGAGACCGAGACCGTCGGTGGTGGTCGCGGAGATACTGACCGGCGCCTGCGCAGCGTCGGAGAGGACCTTCTCGGCCTCCTGCCGGCGGGGACCGAACACGGGTCGGTTACCGATGAGCTGCACGGCGACGCTACCGATCTCGAATCCGGCCTCGCGCACGATACCGGCGGCGGCGGCGAGCAGGGTCCGCCCGGAGGCACCGGCGTACTCGGGCCGATCGGTGCCGAAGTGCACGCCGAGATCGCCGACCCCGGCTGCGGAGAAGAGCGCATCACAGGCCGCATGGGCCACGACGTCGCCGTCCGAATGGCCCGACAGTCCGCGCTCGCCCTCCCAGCGCAGACCCGCGAGCCACAGTGGCGTCGGCGCGTCGGCGGAGGCATAGGCGTGGACGTCGGTGCCGATGCCGGTGCGGGGTAGATGCAGGTGGTCGCTGGGATACACGGGGGCTCCTGGGATTCGGTGGATCGGACCGGCTCAGTCGGTGGCCGGGCGCGGCTGCGCAGGTATCACGCGGGCAAGGACCGCCTCGGCGACGACGAGGTCCAGCGCGGTGGTGACCTTGAAGGCGAGGGGATCGCCGTCCACCACGTGCACCCCGACGCCGCCGGCTTCCATGAGCATGGCATCGTCGGTGACGCGGGGATCATCGGAGGCCTCGCCGGCGTGCGCGGCGAGGAGTGTCGCGCGGTCGAACCCCTGGGGGGTCTGCACTGCGCGCAGCGCGGCCCTGTCCGGGGTCTCGGTCACCATGTTGCCCTGCACGATCTTGACGGTGTCGACCACGGGCACCACAGGGATCACCGCCGCCATGCCTGCCGCGACGGCCTCCGAGACCCGTCGGAAGACCCCGGGCGGTGTGAGTGCCCGGGCGGCGTCGTGCACCAGGACGGTGCGGATGGAGCTCGGCAGTGCCTCCAGGCCGGCGCGGACCGACGCGGTGCGCGTGCGTCCACCCGTCACGGCCAGGACCTGGTGGCCCTGTGCGATGTCTGCTTCCCGGGCGACGACGGCGGACAGGACGTCGTCGCCCGGTGGCAGAACCACGACGACGACGTCGGCGACGCCTGCGGCGAGGACGCCCTGAAGGGCATGCTCGAGGAGCGTGCGCCCCGCGCAGAGGACGCGGGCCTTGGGGATGCCGAGCCCGAGGCGCTGTCCTGATCCCGCGGCGACCACGATCACGCCCACGTCTGCACGCCCGGACTGACGGGAGTTGTTCTGGGACATCACGCCACCCTATGACAGCAGACAGCAGAAGAGGGGCCCGAGGGCCCCTCTTCTGCTGGGTTCTGCTATGGCTCTGCGGATCGTCTCCTAGGAGGCGAGGACCTCGTCGAGGACCGTTGCCGCCTTCTCCTCGTCGGTCTTCTCCGCCAGTGCCAGCTCGGAGATGAGGATCTGCCGTGCCTTGGCGAGCATCCTCTTCTCACCGGCCGACAGTCCCCGGTCGTGATCCCGACGCCAGAGATCGCGCACGACCTCGGCCACCTTGATGACGTCGCCGGACGCGAGCTTCTCCAGATTCGCCTTGTAGCGGCGCGACCAGTTGGTGGGCTCTTCCGTGAATTCGGCGCGGAGGACATCGAAGACGTGCTCGAGCCCTTCCTTGCCGACCACGTCGCGCACACCCACGAGATCGACGTTCTCCGCTGGTACTTCTATCGTCAGGTCACCCTGCGCCACCTTGAGCTTGAGATACATCTTCTCTTCGCCCCTGACGGTACGCATCTTGATCTCTTCGATCTTCGCTGCGCCGTGGTGCGGATAGACAACTGTTTCGCCGACCTCAAAAACCATGTGGACATTCCCCTTTCCCGGAGACGAGTTTATCACGGCGGTGACTCGCAACCAGCATGTCCGCGCAGGTCAGGGGGCTGAATCCGGCCCCGATGACCACCCCTCGCCTCTTGACGGACAGATGGATCGATGATTCGTCGCTGCATACGGCCGGTTGCGACACCACGACCGTCCGGCTTGCCGATAGTCTGTTCGGAGGGTCCGTACGGGATGACATCTGTCGTCCCCTGTTGAACACCAGGAGTTTGTGCCGTGAATGTCGTACCGAAGAACCGAGCGCAGCAGGCCGTCGCTGCCGGTGCCGTGCTGGTGATGCTGGCCGTCTCCGGCTGCAATCTTGTCGCGCCGCAGTCCACCACCATGGTGTACGCCCCCTCGGACGGCATCGTGCAGGAACTCGGCCCGGTGCTGCTGCGCAACGTCCTGATCGTCGGCACGGACGACGAGACCGACGGACGCCTCGTGGGGACCGTCTTCAATACGAGCGACGACGACGTCGATCTCTCGATCAGCGCCGGCGGCGCCGCCACCCGGGTGACCATCGAGGGCCAGGGCAAGCTCAGGTTCGAGGACGAGACGGCCGTCGACGCCACACTGGCCGGTGTCGAGGAGGTCACGGGTTCCCTCGTCGACGTCGACTTCGAGGTCGACGGCGAAGAGGCCACCTACGAGGTACCGGTACTCAGTGGCTCCCTCGAGGAGTACCGCGAGTACGTTCCCGGCGGCTACACCGCACCACCGAGCGAACCTGCGGTGACCGAGGACGACGAAGAGGGCGAATAACCCCCCCGCCTCTCAGGGTTCGTACTTGTAGCCCAGGCCCCTGATGGTCAGCAGATGCCGGGGGCTGGACGGATCGGGTTCGATCTTCCCCCGGAGCCGTTTGACGTGGACGTCGAGGGTCTTGGTGTCTCCGGCATAGTCGGCACCCCAGACGCGGTCGATCAGCTGACCGCGGGTGAGGACGATGCCTGAATTCCGGAGCAGGAGCTCGAGCAGCTCGAACTCCTTGAGCGGAAGCGCCACCTGCTCGCCGTCGACGCTGACCACGTGCCGCTCGACGTCCATCCGCACGCGACCCGCCTGGACGGTACCTGGGACCAGGTCCTCACCGTCCCCACGGCGTCGCAGCACCGCCCGGATGCGAGCTATGAGCTCGCGTGAGGAGTAGGGCTTCGTCACGTAGTCGTCGGCCCCGAGCTCCAGCCCCAGCACCTTGTCCAGTTCCGTGTCCTTGGCCGTCAGCATGATCACGGGAACGCTCGAACGCTGACGCAGCTGCCGGCAGACCTCCGTGCCGGAGAGACCGGGCAGCTGCAGATCCAGCAGGACCAGATCCGCTCCCGAGCGGTCGAACTCGGTGATGGCATCGAGCCCGTCATCGACCACCGTCACCTCGAAGCCCTCCTTGCCGAGCAGGTAGGCCAACGGATCACTGAAGGACTCCTCGTCCTCGACCATCAGGATGCGGATCATGTCGAGACTCCGCGCGGCTCGGCGGCGGTGCTGCCCTTTCTGGCCGACGTCGGATCGGCGCCGACCGACAGCTCGGCGACCGGCGAGGTGGCCCCCGGGGCGTCGTCCTCGGGACTGACTTCCATCTCGGGGAGCCTCACGGTGAATGTGCTGCCCTGACCTGCCTGGGACCACACGGTGACCTCGCCGCCGTGATTGGACACGACGTGCTTGACGATGCTGAGGCCGAGGCCCGTTCCGCCGGTCTGCCGTGATCGCGCCGCGTCGATGCGGTAGAAGCGCTCGAAGATGCGCTCCTGCTCCTCGGGCGTGATACCGGGGCCCTGATCCGTCACCGACACCTGCACCAGGCCGTCCCGCGATCTCAGGCCCACCCCCACGCGCGTCCCGTCCGGCGCGTAGCGAATGGCGTTGTCGATGAGATTGCGGAAGGCCGTCATCAGCAGATCGTTGTCCCCGAAGACCGGGGCAGGGGCGGAACCGCCCACCACGATGTCGATGCGCTTGCTCTCGGCCGGCAGCTTGTTGCGGTCCACGGCCTCACTGATGACCACGTTGATGTCCACCGCCCTGCCACGCCTGACGACGTCGGTGCCCTGCAGCCGGGAGAGTTCGATGATGTCCTGCACGAGGGCCGAGAGGCGTCCGGATTCCTTGTGCATGCGCTGGGCGAAGCGGCGGACGGCCACCTCGTCCTCGGCGGCGTCATCGATGGCCTCGGCGAGGAGGGAGATGGCACCCACGGGTGTCTTCAGTTCGTGCGAGACGTTCGCGACGAAGTCGTTGCGGATCTCCTGGCTGCGGGTGATCTCCGTGCGGTCGTCGGCCAGGATCAGGATGTACTCGGTACCGAGGGCGGCGACGCGCACCTGGACCACGATGGTGCTCTGTCCGAGGGGACCGCGGGGGAGTTCGAGCTGTTGCTGCTCGATCACCCCGTCACGGCGCACGCGGGCCGTGAGTTCCAGCAGCTCGGAGTGGACCACGGTGTGCCCGCGCACGAGCCCGAAGGCGTAGGCGGCAGGACTGGCGCGGACCACGCCGTCGATCGCGTCCACGATCACATACGCCCGCCCGATGACGGAGAGCACCTCGGCGGCGCCGTCGGGCAGGGAGGGCTCGTCCTCGTAGAGGAGCCGGAGCCTCTGTGCCTCACTGGCACGGAACGCCATCATGCCGCCCACTCCGAGGGCGAGGCCGATCAACCCGGCCACGAGCGTCAGGAGAAGGGGATCCACCCCACCAGCTTATGCTGTGCCGTTCCCCGGGCAGGCTCCTCCCGTGGTGATCAGGAGAGGGTCGGGCAGATGCTCCGGCGGCGTACTGTTGATACGGTCGCAGCCGACATGTCCAGGGAAGGACTCCACGTGCGCAAGGTTTTCCAGGCCGAACTCCACCAGATCGGCGAGGGGCTCATCGAGATCTCGCGGCTCGTCTCCGACGCTGTCCAGAAGGCGAACAGCGCTTTCCAGGGTGCCGATACCGAGCTAGCCCAGGAGGTGATCGCCGCCGACGCGCGCATCGACTTCCTGCAGAACGATCTCGACGAGCGGGCGATCGACATCCTGGCCCTGCAGGGACCCGTGGCGTCGGATCTGCGCATGATCGTCGGGGCCCTGCGCATGAGCGCGTCCCTCGAGCGCATGGGTGATCTCGCGCGGCACATAGCCCAGCTCGCCCGCCTCCGGTTCCCCGCCACTGTGATCCCCGACGGTGTCCGCGCCACGTTCGACGAGCTCGCCGACCTGGACGAACAGATCGCCGGGAAGGTGACCGAGCTCCTCGAGACCCGGAATCTGGAGCTGACCAACGAGATCAACGCCGCAAAGGCACGCGTGAGCGCCCTGCACGCCGGCGTGTTCAAGGCCGTTGCCGCCGATGGCTGGGACGAGAGCGCCCCGACGACCGTGGACGTCACCCTGGCCAGCCGGTACTACGAGCGGTTCGCCGATCACGGTGTCTCGGTTGCCAGCAAGGTCACGTATCTGGTGACCGGCGAATGGCAGCCGAGCGCACCGCTGATCTGAGGCGCCGTTCAGCTGAGGCTACCGGGTGACTAACGCTTGCCCTGGTTCGCCACGGCCTTGATGGACGCCGCCGCTGCCTCCGGATCCAGGTAGGTGCCGCCGGCCTTGACGGGCTTGAGATCCTCGTCGAGCTCGTACACGAGCGGGATCCCCGTCGGGATGTTGAGGGCCGCGATGTCCGTGTCGCTGATGCCGTCGAGATGCTTGACGAGCGACCGCAGGGAGTTGCCGTGGGCTGCGAGGAGGACGGTCTTCCCCGCCCTGATGTCGGCGGTGATGTCCGACTCCCAGTACGGCAGGAAACGTTCCAGGACGTCCTTGAGGCACTCGGTGCGCGGGATGTCCTCGCCGAGGTCCGCGTACCGCGGGTCGTTCGCCTGCGAGTACTCGCTGGAATCCTGGATGGGAGGCGGCGGGGTGTCGTAGGACCGGCGCCACTCCATGAACTGCTCCTCGCCGAACTCCTCGAGGGTCTGTGCCTTGTCCTTGCCCTGCAGTGCTCCGTAATGGCGTTCGTTGAGGCGCCAGTTGCGCTTGACGTCGATCCAGCTGCGGTCGGCTGCCTCGAGCGCGAGATCAGCCGTGGTGATGGCGCGCGTCAGGCGGGAGGTGTAAACGATGTCGGGGAGGATCCCGGCCTCCACCAACAGCTGCCCGCCTCGAACGGCTTCCTCGCGGCCCTTGGGCGTGAGGGCGACATCCACCCAGCCCGTGAAGAGGTTCTTCTCGTTCCATTCGCTCTGCCCGTGGCGCAGCAGGATCAGTGTGTAGGTCATGGTGCCAGTCTGCCGCATCACGCTCCTGCAGGTCATGTCCGCGATGCCTCCGTTTCGCCGCACGTGCCCTACCCTTGACCGGTGCCGCCGCGACAACGATCCCCGAAGCTCCTGGGGAGCATCACCCGCGGCACCACGAACCCGAACCGACTCCGCCGGGTGGACCGCTGGCTGGCCGGATCCCAGGGGCATCGTCTGCGCCGGGCCACCGAACCCCTCGTGGTCGATCTCGGGTACGGAGCGGCGCCGGTCACCGCCGTCGAGATGTTCTCGCGCCTGCGTTCGGTGCACGACGACGTCGAGGTGGTCGGCATCGAGATCGATCCGGCCCGGGTGGCCGCCGCGGAACCACTGGCGAGGCCGGGTCTGTCCTTCCGGCAGGGCGGTTTCGAACTGCCGCTCGGGGGTAGGCGGCCCGTCCTGGTGCGGGCGTTCAACGTGCTGCGGCAGTACGGCGAGGACGAGTACGCCGGCTACTGGGACGAGGTGCTCGGGCGCCTGGCACCCGGCGGCCTCTTCGTGGACGGTACGTGCGACGAGATCGGACGGCGGTCCTCCTGGGTGGCACTCGATGCCACGGGCCCTGTGTCGCTGAGCATCTCACTGCGGTTCGGTGCCTTCGAGCGGCCGTCCGACGTCGCCGAGCGGCTGCCCAAGGCACTGATCCACCGCAATGTGGAGGGAGAGCGGATCCATGCCTATCTGCGGGCGCTGGACCGGGCGTGGCTCGATGCTGCACCTCTTGCCTCCTTCGGGAACCAGCAGCGCTGGACAGCGATGTGCAGAACGCTCAAGGCAACCGGCTGGCCGCTGCTGCATGGCCCCTCACGGTGGCGACTGGGCGAGATCACCGTCGCCTGGGATGCCGTGCGACCGGGCTGAGTCTTCGGGTGTTCCTACCAGGGACCGTAGGGGCCGCTGTTCCCGCCCCTGCCCGAGGTCTGGCTGACGGCGGGTTTCACATCGGCGAGGTAGACGCAGGCGGCAATGATGGCGATGAGCTGGAAGATGTTGAAGCCGGCGCTGCGGCCGAGTACGGACAGCAGGCCGACGACGACGGCTCCGGCGGTGAGCGCGAGCCAGAAGCCCTTGGTCCGCTTGAAGGCGGCCTCGAAGGCCGTCCCGGGACGGCGGATGCAGTCGGCCAGGGCCCATATCTCGATGCCGAGGGCCAGCAGGCCGAGCGCGAGGTACAGGGTTTGCTGAATATCGGAGACGAGAGCCACGGATCCAGTTTAGCTGGCGTGCGCGCTGCGGAGCGCCCGATCGAGATCGGCCCAGAGGTCGTCGACGTTCTCGATACCCACGGACAGGCGGACGAGTTGCTCGGGCACCGTAGATGGTTCGGCCGGTTGGCGCCGTCGTCGTTCGATCAGCGACTCGACCCCGCCGAGTGAGGTTGCGGGCAGCCACAGGCGGACGGCAGCCACGAGGGCCTCGGCCGTGGGGACGTCGTCGAGCTCGATACTGATGATCCCGCCGAAGCCGGTGAACTGGGCGGCGGCGCGCTCGTGCCCCGGATCGTCCGGCAGTCCGGGGTAGCGTACGCGCCGGACGGCAGGATGCCCGGTGAGGCGGCGCGCAAGGACGGCCGCGGTGGCCTGGCTCCGCTCCACCCGGAGGGCGAGCGTCCGCAGTCCGCGCAGCGCGAGCCACACCTCGAACGGTCCGGCAATGGCACCGTGCAGGGTGCGGTGCGTGAGCAGCCGCGCGCGGAGCTCGGGGTCGCCGGTGACGAGGGCACCGAGGACCACGTCGGAGTGTCCGGCGAGCCACTTGGTCACCGAGTGGAGCACGACGTCGACCCCTGATTCGAGGGGTCGGTGGACGATCGGCGTGTTGAAGGTGTTGTCGGCGACCACGATTGCTCCGGCGGCGTGGCCGGCCGCGGTCAGCACGGCGAGTTCGGCGACCTCGAGCATCGGGTTCGTGGGGCTCTCGAGCCACAGCATGAGCGCGCCCTGGCTGAAGCGTGCTGTGAGTGCCTCCAGTTGCGCGAGTACCGCGTGCGTGTCGGCGATGTCGACGGCGTGCAGCTCGAAGCGGCCCTGGGCGGCAAGATCGGCGGCGAGCGCGAGCGAGCCGGCGTACGCGTGACGCGGCATCACCACGGCGCCCCCCGTGGGGACGAGGGACAGGGCCGCTGCTGCTGCACCGAGCCCCGAACCGAAGACCAGCGCCGGCAGCTCTGCGCCCTCGAGCAGACCGAGTGCCTCCTCGAACGGGTCCCAGGTGGGGTTGGACCCGCGGGCGTAGATGCGATCCCCTGCTTCGGGTGTGCGGGTCTCGTGGAAGGTCGACGAGAGGACGATCGGCGCATTGACGGGTGCATCGTGCTCGCGTGGGGGTCGACCTGCCGCGACCACGAGGGTGTCGGGCGCCAGGTCCCCGTACGGACGGTGCTGCTCGCTCATGGCTCCCACATTAGTGGCGTGGCAGCGCTGCGCGGGTGGTGCTCGCCGTTCATCGGGTTCTGGCATGTCCTGCTCCAGCTGGGCAGGTTTCCCCACACTGCAGGACAAGTTCGGCGCCGCTGATCTCGTGGTCGTCGCATCGCAGACCACGAGGGATGGGACAGCGCCTGTCTTCGGGGTCGAGGTCCACGCGTACGACGTGCGGGTGCAGGAGGTCCTGAAGGGCGATCTGAAGGGATCACATGTGCGCATCTCGTCGATGCCCGCAGCGAACGTCGATCTAGCAGCGCAGCGCCGATGCAGCAGCGAATGTCGGTGGAGCGGCGTATCTCCTGTCCACGAACTCATCTGAGGTGTTGGCAGATTCGTCCCTGTGAGGCGCACTCCGCGCCCGGTCCGCTGCCGCTCGCACCTCGTGCGGCCCTGCACCGGGTTCCACCGCCACCGGCCCTGTGCCAGGTCCGCTGCCGAGGGTCGGGGGCGCCGTGGAGGTATAGGTGTGGCCCGTGGGCGTTCGGAGGTCCATCGTGTGGGTAGGACCAGCGCGGGTGCCCGCCCTCCATCCCCTGATCTCCTTGGTGTGATTGCATGCTTCGCACAGACCTGCGCCGTTCTGGAGGCTTGTGAGACCGGCGTTCTGCCAGGGAACGACGTGGTCGTAGTGACGGATCGGCGCGTCGCAGTAGGGAGTCCGGCAGGACCGGTCGCGGGCCTGGATGAAGCGGCGCTGGCCGGCGGTGAAGAGCCGTGACCTGGACTCGGCAGCCAGCAGGTCCCCGGTGCCGGGCGCTGTGTAGAGCTTACGCAGCCAGACCTTAAGATCCTGGCCGCGGTCGGGTGGAAGGACCGGTTCGAGGGACGGGTCGGCGTCGAGGAAACCGTCGGGCCTGAGGAGGTGCTGGCGATCGCGGTCCTGACCAGGGTCCGTATTCTGACCGGAACCGCTGACCGGCCCGGAAACTGAGTCCTGACCGGGGGTGCAGTCCTGATCGGGGTCCAGCATGCTGCGCGCCCAGTCAGCGGGGACGATGCCGTAGCCGGTCAGGTGCGCCGGTTCGCTGTCACCCCGGAGGAGAGCGCGATCCGTCATGACCAGTTGGAGTTCCACACCGCAGACGCCTGCAGGAGAGCCGGTGGTCCGCTCGACCAATTCATCGGCCATGAGCTGACCACGAGTGCGCGTATCGCCCTGTGACCGCTGGGAGTCGGCATGCCTCGTCAGGGCGGCATACACGCCCACCCCCTGCGCGACGGGCAGCAGTGCGGTCAGGTAGGTCATGGTGTCCGGCGCCGGCCGCAGACTCACGCATCGTTCCGTGACGGCGCGGCTTACACGACGGGCCACGGATTCAGGGTCCCTGCGGTACGCAGCGGTCCGGGCTGCCGCAGTGATCATCCGGTCACCCGCACCGACGAAAGTCCCTGAATCAGCGGCGAGCTCCTCATCGACAGCGCAGCGATCCGCCGCTGCGAGACAAGCGGTTTCGCGCACGAGGACGGTCGCTCTCCACTCGTTGAGCTGACCTGTCTCCAGTGCAGCCAGGGTATGCGGCATCTCGGTGACCAGCGCCCTCGCCAGTCCGAGCAGTCGACTACCTCGGGACGGGGATTCTCCCCTGGCAAGAGCGATCTGCGCGGCGACTCCCTGTCCCTGCTCCGACCGGGGAACCCCTGCATCCGCCTGCGCGCGACGCTCCGCGACATCGAAGGCCACGGCGATCCGCGCCTGGGCACCTACGATGGCGCACTTGAGCTCCTCGAGCTGACGCAACTGGTCGATCAGTCCCGCTCTGTCGTCACCGACGGTCAGGGAAGCCACATCCTGAATCAGGGAACGCACGGCGGAATGCGGCGTGACGCCGTTCCGCCGCTTGCCTGCGTGGCTCCGGCGAAGTCCGGAACGCCCGCTCGGAGCGCCGACGACGCCCGCCGGCATCTCCTGCGGCGTGGCATTCGAGCACCCGTACTGCGAGATGCCCGTTGGCCCGTCCTGCGTTACGGCCTTCGCGGACATTCCCTTTAGGGGTCTGTCCTTGAAGGCGCCCAGGACGAGGTGTTCCGGCACGACTGCCGTCTCTCTCCGTCCGGGTCTCCGCCTGCTGTCCATACCCCAGTTTTTCAGCAACCAGCCCGCTGCCCCGGACCGGAACCGCCTATGTGGACAACTCCTAGGCGTACCGACCGAACCGGGATGCGCCGCAGCGCGATACCCTCAATCACCGCGGGGAGAGTCTGCCGGAGCCGGACGCGCCGCGACACGACACGACGCCCCTAACTACGGGGGAAAGCCGGACGGAACCGGGACGCACCGCAACACGATCCCGCCCGACCACCGCAGGGGGAGAACCTGCCCGAGCCGGACGCGCCGCTGCGCTGACACCCTACGGATCCGGCGGGTGACCATGAGCGGAGGGATCTCCCTGTTCGCCCGATGATCCTCGCTCACCTCATGGACCGAGCCTGTCGATCGACCACGGATATGCCGCTGTCCGCGACACCTGCAGCACCGCCCGGACACCGCCCGGGCCAGCATGTCGATGCCACTCGGTAGGCTGGAGCGCGTGATGCATCCCCTTCCCCACGAGCTCCCCGGCCTCTTCATCGCCCTCGAGGGCGGAGACGGAGCGGGTAAGTCGACGCAGGCCTCGCTCCTGTGCCGTGCGCTCGAGGAGGACGGCCGGACGGTGGTCCGCACCCGGGAGCCCGGCGGCACCCCGATCGGTGAGAAGGTGCGCTCCCTCGTCCTCGACCATGGCCACGGTGAGATCGACGCCCGCACCGAGGCCCTGCTGTTCGCCGCCTCGCGTGCCGCCCACGTCCACCAGGTGATCGTGCCCGCACTGACGCGCGGCGACGTCGTCGTGTGCGATCGCTACATCGATTCCTCCGTGGCGTACCAGGGCGCCGGGCGGGACCTCGGGGCGCAGGCTGTCCTCGAGCTGAATCTGTGGGGCACCGACGGGCTCCGCCCCGATCTGACGGTACTGCTCGACGTCGACCCTGCCGAGGGACGCACCCGCCGCACATCGGGGAAGCTTGACGAGGACCGGCTCGAGTCCGAGCCCGACGCCTTCCACACGAAGATCAGATCGGCCTTCCTCGACCTCGCACGTCAGAATCCGGAACGGTACCTCGTCCTCAGTGCGTCCGGCACCATCGATGAGATCCACACGGCCATCCGCGACGAGCTCGCCAGGATCCCGGCATGAACCCACCAGCGCAGACCCTGCCGGCAACCGGCGTATGGTCGGAGCTCCGCGGCCAGGAGCAGGTGGTGGAGCAACTCCGCCGCGCCGCGACGTCCGGCGCCCCCACCCACGCCTGGCTCTTCACCGGCCCGCCCGGCTCGGGCCGGTCCAATGCCGCGCGCGCCTTCGCAGCGGCCCTTTTGTGCGAGCGCGACGCACTCGACGAGCGCGGATGCGGCACCTGCAAGGCCTGCCGCACCGTGCTCTCCGGTACCCACGCGGATCTGACGAACGTCACCACCGAGAAGGTGACCATCAGCATCGACGAGGCCCGCGAACTCGTCCGGAAGGCCCAGGACAAGCCCTCCACCGGCCGCTGGCGCATCATCATCGTCGAGGACGCCGATCGCATGCAGGAGCGCAGCACCAATGTGCTGCTCAAGGCCATCGAGGAGCCGCCGCCACGCACCATCTGGCTCCTGTGCGCGCCGAGCCCGGGCGACGTCCTGGTGACCATCCGCTCGCGCTGCCGCTCGGTGGCCCTGCGCCTGCCTCCCGTGCAGGACGTCGCCGACCTGCTCGTGGCCCGCGACGGCATCGATCCGGTCACTGCCGAAGCTGCGGCTCGTGCCGCGCAGAGCCATATCGGCGTCGCAAAGCGTCTGGCCACCGACGACGGCGCACGCGAGCGGCGCAACCAGATCGTCCGGCTGCCGCTCACCCTGCACTCGGTCTCCGGTGCGATGCGTGCCGCAGCGGATCTGGTGAAGCTGGCCGAGGCCGAAGCGCAGAGTTCGTTCGAGCAGCGTGATGCCCAGGAGCGGACGGCGCTGCTCGCGACGCTCGGAGCGCCCGAGACGGGACCTGTGCCGCCGTCGGTGCGGTCCCAGATCAAGCGACTCGAGGAGGATCAGACGCGGCGTGCCAAGCGCTCCAAGAACGACTATTTCGACCGCGCGCTGACCGACCTCATCTCCTTCTACCGTGATGTGCTGATGCTGCAGGTCTCGAGCGGGCAGTCGCTCGTCAATGAACCGATGAGGTCCGAACTCGAGGACTTCGCACAGCGGGAGACTGCCGAGGACACGCTCCTGCGCCTCGAGTCGATCAACGAAGTGCGCACCAGGCTCGTCAGCACCAATGTCTCTCCCCTCCTCGCGATCGAAGCCATGACCGTGAGTCTCCTATCCCGGAAGGACCTCGCCCGATGAGCACTGGTACACCCCCTCTCGGCTCGGCCGCTCCACGTGGCGTGCGACGTCGTGGTGCCCGACGTCGTTCCGCTCTCGCCACGCTCGCCGCCGTCGTGCTCGGCGTCTCCGGCTGCACGCTGCTCTCCCCCGCGGGCTCCGGGGACGACGCCGACCAGGAGGAGGTCATGGAGACGGCCGATCCGGCCGTTGTAGGGGACGTCGATGAGGACCTGCGCAGCTTCTACACCCAGGAGGTGCGCTGGGAGGACTGCGAGGAGGGTTTCTCCTGCGCCACCGTCGAGGTGCCCCTGGACTACAACGATCCGGGGCGCGAGAGCATCGAGATCGCGGCCATCCGCTCGGAGACTGCAGGCGACGCCCAGGGCACCATCCTGATCAACCCCGGCGGGCCGGGGGGCTCCGGGTTCAACATCGTGAAGGATTCCCTCGACTACGTGACGAGTGATCGCCTGCGCGAGAACTACGACATCCTCGGCTTCGACCCTCGCGGCGTCAACCGCTCGAGTGCCGTGCAGTGCTACACCGACGCCGAGCAGGACGAGGCCCGCCAGGAGTCCTACCCGGCGGACGCCTCCGAGGAGGAGCTGCTCGCGCTCATCAGCGCGGACGCGGAGGTGTACGCGACGATGTGCGCCGACCGCACGGGCGAGCTGCTCGGCTTCGTGGATACCCGGTCCGCGGCCCGCGACATGGACATCCTGCGCGCCCTCGTGGGCGACAGCTCCCTGAACTACCTCGGTTTCTCCTACGGGACCCAGCTCGGCGCGACCTACGCCGACCTGTTCCCCGAGCACTCCGGGCGCCTGGTCCTCGACGGCGCCATCGACCCGTCCCTGAGCAATGAGGAGATCACCCTCGGCCAGGCCGTGGGCTTCGAGCGCGCCGTTCGTGCGTACGTGGCCGATTGCCAGCAGGATCAGAACTGTCCCTACACGGGGACCGTCGACGACGGCGTCCGTCAGATCCAGGAGCTCTTCGCCGCTGTGGAACGCGAGCCCATGACGGCGGCGGACGGGCGAGACGTGCCCGTCTCGACGTTCGTGCAGGGCTTCATCCTGCCCCTGTACGACAACTCGAACTGGCCCGTCCTGACCCAGTCGGTCGAGGACGCCCTCGACGGGGATCCGACGGCCATGCTGTACCTGGCCGATCTGTCCGCCGAGCGCGGGCCGGACGGCACCTACGAGACCAATTCAACGTCGGCCTTCCTCGCCGTGAACTGCCTCGACTACCCGATGACGAGCGATCCCGAGCAGTTGCGCGCCGACGAGGAGGAGCTCGTCGCGGCCTCACCGACGTTCGGGAGCTTCCTCGCCTACGGTGGCCTGACCTGCGAGCCGTGGGCCTATCCGTCCGTCCTTGAACCCGCTCCCCTGCAGGCAGCGGGAGCGGACCCCATCGTCGTCATCGGCACCACCGGGGATCCTGCCACGCCCTACGCCTGGTCCACAGCGCTCGCCGAGCAGCTCGAGTCCGGCGTCCATGTGACGTGGGAGGGCGAGGGGCACACCGCGTACGGCCGCTCCAATGCCTGCATCCAGGATTTGGTGGATGGCTACTTCATCGACGGCACCGTTCCCGACGACGGGGTGACCTGCTGACGCGCGGGTTGTCGCGCGCCGGGCGTACCGCGGCGCGGATCCGGGCGGGTCGCTGGTCACTTTGACCCCGGGCCGGGCCTCCGATAAAGTCGTGACCTGTGGATCGGCCCGGGCGCAGCCCGGCCGGAAGCATTGCCTCCTTAGCTCAGTCGGTAGAGCGTCTCACTCGTAATGAGAAGGTCGCCAGTTCGACTCTGGCAGGAGGCTCCATCGGAACCCCGGACAGTTCGCTGCCGGGGTTCTTCCATGGGGCGCTCGATGAGCGTTCCGGTCGGCGTCGCTCTACCGGGACGCGTCCGGTGTCGTCGTGGCATCCTCGGTGGAGACCACCGCCCCGGACTGCAGGAGAGCCTTGAGCGCATCGGCGCCCTCGGTAACAGCCGCCACAGCGGCCAGATTCGCCTCCGTGACGGCACGCAGGACTTCCTCCCGCTGGATCTTCACCCCGCGCGGGGCATCGATGCCGATCCGGATGCCGTCCCCGCGGGAATCGAGCACCGTGATGACGATGTCGTCGCCGATCAGGATCTGCTCGCCGACCTTTCGCGTTAGTACAAGCACGGTGTCACTCTATCCCGCTCGGCTCGGCGCGGCGCCGACCGCTGGCCGGTCGTAATCGAGCGGGACCGGGCGTGGAGGTGGCACCTGAGGCTGCTCCCGCTGGTCGCCCGTCCAGCCACCCGACCGGAAGCCCGAGCGTCCGGACGGTCTCGGGCGTGGAGGTGTCCGCGGACCCGACGACGGCGAGCCCGTCCGGCTCCAGCCCCGCCCGCTCCATGCTCATGGTCTGGGCACCGACCCAGGCGGCAGTGTCGGCCTCCTTCCGACCCGCGTCGACCGCGAGCCAGACCTGGTCCGGACGCAGCGCGAGCAGGAAGCGGCCGTCACTGACCACGTCGGAAGAGGTCAATGCCACGAAGACCGCATGCCCGCCGTCCACGCCGGCGGCCCGGGCTGCATTGGCGTCGAGCCGATCCGCGATCAGGTTCACGTCCCGTGGGAACCTGCCCTGTGGGCCACTGACGGCGATGGCCGCGGGACGCCCCTCGCCGAAGGACACCGCCATGGAGTGGACCACATCCCAGCTGGTGGCCGGAGCGCCGATGACGATGACGAGATCGCCCGCTGCACGGAGCACTGCGGGAACAGGTGGGCCGAGGGCAGCCACGGCCATGACCGGACCGGCGAGCTCGGGCAGCCCGGCCGGATCGGCCGATTCCGCACCGAGATGCTCGGTGGTCCCACTCGCCTGACCGTCCGCCCGTCCGCCGGGCGCAGCAGGAATGACCGCCGACGGAACCAGCACGTGGGCAGGCGCCGCACCCGACTGCCCCGCCTCCATCGACTCTGCGCCAACGGGTTCTGCCCCATTCGTAGCGAACGTGAGATTGTCCATGAGCGCGGCGAAGAGATTCGAGTCGGTCGAGACCGCCGCCGCAGGGCCGTCGACGGGGCGGGGAGACTTTGTCGGCACCTCCGCCCCGGCAGCGAGGCGCACCTCGTCCAGTTCCGCCTGCTGGAGCAGGGCATCGATGGCATCGGCAGAAGCGGCCGCACGCCGCCGGCCGCGAGGCCGCACACCTCCGGCGCTTGCGGTGGAGGCAGCGCTGCCGGAGGCTGCCACGGCTCCGGCACGCGCGACGCCGTTCGCAGCACCACTTCCCACACTACTTCCGGTACTCGCCAGGAGTCCGTCGTCGTGCTCCGGCACCTCCACCACGATCTCGTAGTGCTTGCGCCCGAAGAGACCGTTGATGCCACCGACCGTGACGAGCTCCGCTGAGATGATCAGCGCACGGGGTCCGTAGCGGAGCACGGCCTGCGCCTTCAGATCCTTGAGATTCGGGCCCTCAAGATGAAACAGCTGCTGTGGCACGAACCACTCCTATGGTCTCGATGGCGACGTTGGCGCTCGTCACTTCCTGGTAGGACACCACGGGCAGCCCGGCGGCCTGGGGCCCGATGAGCCGCTTCAGCGCCGGCCGCAGTGCCGGGGCGCAGACCAGCGCGGCACTGTGTCCGGCGGACTCGATCTCAGCGAGCGTGGTCCGGACCGAGGAGATGACGGCCTCCGAGCGGGCCGCGTCGAGGAGAATCTGGGTGCCCTGGTCCGACGGCCGCAACCCCTCGAGCATGGACTGCTCGAGCTGCGGATCGATCATGATGACCCGTAGCAGATTCCCGTCGAGATACTGCTGCGTCACGGCAGGTCCGAGCGCCGATCGCGCGGCCTCCACGAGTCCCTCAGGCTCCGACGACGCCTTCGCCTTGAGCGTCAGCGCCTCGAAGATCCTCCCGAGATCATTGATGGGTACCTGTTCGGCCAGGAGTCCCTGCAGCACGCGCTGCACCTCCGCCAGGGACAGCAGGCCCGGTACCAGTTCCTCGACGGCGGAAGGATTGACCTGGCGCACCCCGTCCGTCAGGATCCGGACGTCCTCGCGGGAGAGCAGGCGTGCGGCATTGGAGGTGATGACCGAGGACAGATGCGTCACGAGGACCGACACGCGGTCGATCACGGTGGCCCCGGAGAGTTCGGCGTTGTGACGCAGCTCCGACGGCACCCACTTACCAGCGAGGCCGAACACCGGTTCGACGACGGCGGTGCCGGGCAGATGCTCGAGGTGGTCGCCGAGGGCGAGGACCCTGCCGCGCGGAGCCTCGCCGCGGCCGGCCTCCACGCCGGCGATCTTGATGACGTAGGTGGCCGGCGGCAGATCGATGCTGTCGCGTGTGCGGACGGGAGGCACCACGACGCCGAGCTCCAGTGCGATCTTCCGGCGCAGCGCCCGCACCCGCCCGAGGAGATCATCGGGGGCGCCGGAGACGACGTCCACGAGATCCGGTGCCAGGAGGATCTCCAGGGCATGGACGCGCATCTCGTCGAGGAGGTCGTCGGTGCTGTCCGTGGTGGGAGCCGCCGCGTCCAGTTCGAGGGCGGCGGCGGCCGTCCGGGCGTCGTCGTCGGACTTCTTGAGCCGCTGGGCGATCAGGATCAGTGCCCCGCCGACCACGATGAACGGCAGCTTCGGCATGCCCGGGATGAGCGCCATGACGATCGCCGCCGCGCCGGCGATCCGCAGGGCGTTCTGCGACTGGCCGAGCTGCTGCGCCGCCGTCGAGCCCATGTCGGCCTCTGCATTGGAGCGCGTGACGATCATGCCGGTGGACACGGCCATGAGCAGGGCGGGGATCTGCGTGACCAGACCGTCACCGATGGTCAGCAGGCCGTAGGTGCTCAGCGCCTCGGTGACCGGCAGGCCGTCCTGGAGCATGCCGATCGCGATCCCACCGACCAGGTTGATGATGATGATGATGATCCCGGCGATCGCGTCGCCCTTCACGAACTTCGAGGCACCGTCCATGGCGCCGTAGAAGTCGGCCTCCGCCGAGACCTCGGCGCGCCGCTCGCGGGCCTGCGTGTCGGTGATCAGCCCGGCGTTCAGATCGGCGTCGATAGCCATCTGCTTGCCCGGCATGGCGTCGAGCGTGAAGCGCGCACCCACCTCGGCCACGCGCTCGGCACCCTTGGTGACGACCACGAACTGGATGACCACGAGGATCAGGAAGACGACCGCGCCGATGATGATGGAACCACCCACCGCCACGTGCCCGAAGGCCGCGATGACCTCCCCCGCGTACCCGTCACCGAGGACGAGGCGGGTCGAGGCGACGTTGAGCCCGAGCCGGAAGAGGGTGGCGACGAGCAGGAGCGACGGGAAGACCGAGAAGTCCAGCGGCTTGCGGATGAACATGGTGTTCAGCAGGATCACGAGTGCGAGCAGGATGTTCACGATGATCAGGACGTCGAGCAGCACCGAGGGGACCGGCACCACCAGGAGCAGGATGATGCCGACGACACCGACGGGGACCAGGAACTTGGGCAGGGATGAGCGCATGAGCTAGAAGCCTCCGGCGGCTGCGGGTCGGACGGGCAGGGAGTGCAGGCCGCGTGCGGCCCCCCTGGTCCTGAGGGACATGACGAAAGCCAGGATGCGGGCCACCTGGTCGTAGTTCTCGAACGGGATCTCCTGGCCGAGCTCGCACGCTGCGTGCAGCGCGCGGGCCAGTGGTACGTCGGAGACCATCGGCACCCGCTTGGCCTCCGCCTCCTCGCGGATCCGCGCCGCGATGACCCCGGCACCCTTGGCGACGACGCGCGGGGCGGAGCGCCCCGGCTCGTACTTCAGCGCGACGGCGACGTGCGTCGGGTTGACGAGGACGACGTCGGCCCCGCCCACCGCGGCGATCATGCGGTTGCGGCTCATGGCCAGTTGCCGCGAGCGCCGCTGGGACTTGATGAGGGGATCGCCCTCGGAGCTCTTGTTCTCGTCCTTGACCTCCTTCTTGGTCATGCGGGTCTTCTTGCGGTTACGGCGCATGACCACGAGGACGTCGAGGGCGGCGAGTGCGAGGCCGGCGAGGACAGCGGCCTGCAGGAGCGCGGCCGCCCCTCCGCCTGCGGTGTTCAGCAGGGCGGCGACCGAGAGTCCGCCCGCGGCCATCAGCAGGGGCATGAGACCGCGGATCACGACGACGAGGACGAGTGCCACGACGCTGGTCTTGAGCAGGGCCTTGGCCCCCTGCCACAGGGCCTGCCCGCCGAGGATGCGCTTGAGGCCGTTGATCACGTTGAACTGCTCGAACTTGCCGGAGAACTTCTTCACCCGGATGCCGCCCTGCACGGCGGCCGTCCCGAGGACCGCGACGAGCAGCACCACGAGGAACGGTCCGAGAATGACGGCGAGCGAGGCTCCGCCGTTCGCCAGGGCGTCGAGCGCCGTCGCCGGGTCGGGGTTCGCGATGGCGTCCGCCACCCGCACCAGCTGCTCCGTGGCGGCGTCGGCGGAGCGCGAGATCAGCGACGGCAGCAGGACGGCGGCCGTACCGACGCCGATCCACGCCGTGAAGTCCTCGGACTTGGAGAGCTGGCCCTTGGAGCGGACCTCCTTCATCCGCTTGTCGGTGGCCTGCTCGGTCTTCTCCCCGGAATCCGCCGCCATCTCAGCCCACCTCCAGCAGGAGGGACACGGCGTTGTCGGTGAGGGTGGACACCACGCGCGGCAGGGCGACGAACACGGTGCCGCCGAGGCTGAGGGTGATGAAGATCTTCAGCGGGAAGCCGAGCGCGAACGCGTTGAGCGCAGGTGCCACGCGCGTGAGGAGCCCGAGTCCGACGTCGGCCAGGAACAGGACCACGATCAGCGGTCCTGCGATCTGGACCGAGGCGAGGAAGAGCCCGGTGACCGCGGTGGCGAGGGCGTCGACGGGTTCGCCGAGATCGAGACCTCCCCCGAGGGGCAGTGCGGTGAACGTGCGGACCAGGCCGCCGATGATCAGCTGGTAGCCGTCGGAGGTGAACAGCAGGGTCAGTGCGGTCAGCTGGAACAGCCGGGCGAACTGGGCGCCGTTGACCATGGACTGCGGATCGAAGCCCTGGGCCAGGGAGAAACCGCCGAAGAGATCGATGAGGCCTCCCGCCGACTGGACGGCCGAGAAGACCACCAGCACCAGGAAGCCGAGGGCGGCGCCCACCACGAGCTCGAGGATCAGCGCCCCGATGTACTGACCGGTGCCGCCCGATTCGTACCCGTCCGCCACCTGCGGGGAGACGGCGAGCGCGAGGCCGATCCCGAGCATCGCCTTCACGCGGGCAGGGATGGCGCGGTAGGAGAAGGGCGGGGCGATCACCAGGAACGCGACGATCCGCACCCCGGCGAGCATGATGGCCTCGATGCGGGACTGGTCGAGGGCGATGTCCACGTCAGCCGCCCCCGAGCAGACCCGGGATGCGCTCGAAGAGCTCATGGGTGAAGGCGACCATCTCCGCGATCATCCAGTGGCCGCAGATGAGCAGCGCGATGCACACGGCAGCGGCCTTCGGGACGAAGGAGAGCGTGACCTCCTGGATCTGTGTGATGGACTGCAGCAGCGAGATGGCGAAGCCCACCACGAGTGCGGTCAGCAGCACGGGAGCGGCGAGCTTCGCGGCAACCCAGATCCCTGCCACGCCAATGTCCAGGACCGCACTGGTATCCACGTCAACCGCCCTGGTAGCTGTTGATGAGCGAGGTGATGATCAGTCCCCAACCGTCCACGAGGACGAACAGGAGGATCTTGAAGGGCAGCGAGATCATGACCGGCGGGAGCATCATCATGCCCATGGACATCAGGGCGGCGGACACCACGAGGTCGATCACGAGGAACGGTACGAAGATCACGAACCCGATGATGAAGGCGGCCCGCAGCTCGGAGAGCATGAAGGACGGGATGAGCGTGGTCAGCGGGACACTCGCGGCGTCCTCGGGGTTGGGTTGCCCGGCGGCGCGCGTCATGAGCGCCAGATCCTCCTCGCGCGTGTGGGCCAGCATGAAGCTCTGCAGCGGGCCGGAGCCGTCCTCGAGGGCCTCGGTGAACGTCGTCGCGCCGTTCAGATACGGCTGGACGGCGAGATCGTTGATCTCGGTCAGGACCGGCGCCATGATGAACAGCGACAGGAACAGGGCCAGCCCGGCGAGCACCTGGTTGGGCGGGATGGATGGCAGGGAGAGCGCGTTCCGGGTCATGGCGAGCACCACGAAGATCTTCGTGAAGGACGTCATCATCAGCAGCAGTGCCGGAGCCACGGACAGCAGCGTGATCCCGATCAGGGTCAGGACGGCGGAGCTCGGCTCACCGTTGACGCCGTTGATCTCCACGGACAGGCCGTCGTCGCTGCCGGGCGCTGCGGGCGGGGACGGCTCGGCGGGCGCGGACGGCGCGACCGGTCCGGGGACGGTATCCAACTCGCCGGCGTGGGATGCGGCGGCGCCGAGGAGCAGGACGACGACGCCGAACAGTACCGCGGCGGCCAGCGTGAGAAGTACCCGGGAGGCGGTGCCGGGGGAACGCAGCACCGTCTGGGAGGACGCCGTTCTCACCCCGCCCGTCCGCGCAGGAAGATCGCGGTCTGTTTCCAGGTGGCCGGCGAGAGGATGGAGCCCTGCAGGGGCGCGGTCCCGGGTGTCCGTGACGGCCCGGGCGTCAGGTGAGAGCGGGATCGCGGCATCGCCCTGGCGGTGCGCGCGGCGCGGCGGGTGGCGTACTGCGGTTCCTCCCCCAGGGCCGCGCGGAGCGAGGCCGCGAAGTCGGCGGGCTCCCCTGTTGGCTTGGCGGGAGCCGGTGTGGGGGAAGCTGTGACGGCGGGAACCGGTATGGGGGAAGCTGTGACGGCGGCCCGCGGTGCCGGGATGTCGTCCGCCTCCGGCACCGATTGCAGGGCACGCGGAGCCGCTGCTGAGTGAAGTACTGCCACTGACTGGTCGGTGACGCCGAGATATAAACGAGTGCCGTCGGCGTCGAGCACCACCACCGAGGCCTTCGCACCGATCCCCTGCCGCGCGATGACCGATACGATGCCTGCCCCGGCCCGGTTCCCGTTCAGCTTCGAGAGCCTCCGATGCAGGACGAAGAGCAGCGCGAGGACCACGCCGAGGGACAGGAGCACCCTCAGGGCGAGGACCACGGCGTCCACTACAGCACGCCGTCGG
>JARIBG010000026.1 GCA_029257465.1 Arthrobacter sp.
GGCTTGGTGTCGTGGGTCTCGTGCGGGGTGTGGCTCCCTGTGTCGTGCTCAGTGGTCCTCACCGTCTCCGGCGTCCGGTCCGGCGTCCGGGCACCCGAGGGCTTGCCGGGATTGTTGTTGGTCGACATATGGATCTCCTTGTTCATTGCTCTGTCTGATGTACCTCACCCGCGAAGGTGAGTGCTCGGCCTCTACTCCGGTGTGGCCCACGTGAGCTATCTCTGTACGTGGACATCCGGCACAGTTCCGTGTGACACGTCCTGGCCCTGTGCGCACTGGCATTCAACAGGGTCGTCGCGAATATCCTGAACGATGAGCCTGTCCCAGGAAGGCCCTGAATGTCAAAGAATCTTCGCCGGAGGAGAATCAGGTGGCGCTGCGAGGACAAAGGTGCAGTCCCACACCGCTCCGGGACCGACGTCGTCCTGGTTCGCTTGCCCGCTGATCCTCCTTATACGGCCCTCCTCGTCACGTTCCCCTCGTCATCTCGCCTCCTGACCGGCAGCAGTCCGTGAAGCGCTTGACGAGAACCCGACCTCCGAAGAGTAACGGTGCGGTTGCAATTCCGGTCATAGTGCCCCCGTAACCCCTGTCCGTGTTGTGCCGACATGATCAGTATGCTTACCGTTATAGAGTACTACGCCGGATTTTTGTACGACGAGGATCTCGCGACCACCACTTGATATTCAGGAGGATCGCCATGAAGACACGAAGCGGACGCAATGTCCGATTGATGACTGCAGGAGTATTTGCTGTCGCAGGGCTTGCACTTGCAGGCTGCAACACCGAGGGCCCCGAGGACGGCGTCGACGTCGAGGACATCTCCGAGGGCGATGTCGCATCATCGTCGCCCGCCGCTGAAACCCCGATGGCCGATGAGACCCCGATGGCCGGCATGGGCTATTCGGGTCTGTACGACCAGAACTTCTACGACGAGGCCAGGGCCGACGCCTACGCGGGCCAGGAAGTGACCGTCTCGGCGGAGGTCACGGAGACGCTTTCGGACGACACCTTCGTGATTGCCGGCACGGCGAACACGGCTGTCGATCCCCTGCTGATCGTCGAGGAGGAAGAGATCCCGGCTGTCGAGGTGGGTCAGGTGGTCCAGGTGACGGGAACCGTCATGCAGGACTTCGACGTCGCTGCTGCGGAGGAAAAGCTGGGCATCGACCTGGATGATGAGGCCTACGCCGACTTCGTCGGGGAACCCTACGTCTCCATCACCAGCGGAGAGGTCATCGAGGACTAGGCAGCAACGCCGAATCCCTCGAGAGGAATCACAGCGCCCCACTGGTCCCGTACCGGTGGGGCGCTTCCGTGATCGAAAGACGACCTCCACTGAAGACGATCCTTTCCGGAGCTACTGATCCAGGAGAACGTCCTCGCCGAGGAAAGCGGCGCGAAAACCGTCGTCCTGAACGCTGACGGTCTGCAGGACGAGGCCCTCGGGCAGGCCCTCGACGTCCTGCTCGATGGTGACCGCCCGCCGCGCGATGGCTGCGAGGGCGTCGGAGAGGAACTCCGGCCCGCCGACGTCGATGGAGCGGGGTTCGACGACGAGCCTGCCGGCTTCGGCGTTGACCGTACCCGAGGCGACCACGCGCAGCTCGCGTCCGAGTACCTCGACAGTGCGGGTCACCTCGGCCTGCCCGTCGTCGCCGGCCCGGACCGACGCCCCGCCACCGAGTTCAGCGGCGACGACGTCGAAGGGGACGGTCGCCTCCAGCTCGAGGTGCGCAGCCACGAGTCCGTCCGGTCCGGTCAGCACGCCCTGCCCGACGGCGTCGATGTCCCGGAGCGTGGCATCCGCGCTCACGAGGGTTCTGGCTTCCAGGACGACATCGGCCAGCCACACGTCGTCCTCCCCGAGGTCGGCCGGCGGTTCCTCGTCCGGTGTTCCTCCACCGCTCACCGGCGGGAGCGAGCCCGGATCTTCTCTTCCGGCCGGCTCACTGATCACGAACCAGAAGATCACCAACGCCACCATCAGCAGGATCAACAGGCCGAGCGCGCCGATGAGCCAGTCCTTCGCACGTGTCCACGTCATGAACACAGTCTGAAGGATTGTCGGTGCCGGAGCGATTCCTCGTGCAGGCGAAGGCGCCCGAAGCGTGCACGGTGTGCGTCAGGGCGCGGGGGTCACAGCGGTGTGACGTAGGCCCCCGCAATGCCTCCGTCGACGAGGAACTGACTCGCGGTGATGAAGGAGGCATCGTCCGAGGCCAGGAACGCCACGGCTGCCGCCATCTCGTCGGGCTCGGCGAAGCGTCCCAGCGGAACGTGGATCAACCGGCGGACGGCGCGTTCCGGATCGTTCGCGAACAGGTCCGTGAGCAGGGGCGTGTTGACGGGTCCCGGACACAGGGCGTTGACGCGGATGCCCTGCCGCGCGAACTCGACGCCGAGTTCACGGCTCATCGAGAGCACCCCGCCCTTGGACGCCGAGTAGGAGATCTGGGAGGTCGCGGCACCCATCACGGCAACGAAGGACGCCGTGTTGATGATCGAGCCCTTGCCCTGATCCTGCATATAGGGGATCACGTGTTTGCAGCAGTAGTAGACGCTCGTGAGATTGACCTCCTGCACCCTGCGCCACGCATCGATGCCGGTCTCGAGGATCGAGGCGTCCTCGGGAGGAGAGATCCCTGCATTGTTGAAGGCGATGTCCACTCGCCCGTAGGTCTGGCGGGTGGTTCTGAAGAGCTCGACGACGTCGTCCTCCTGTGTGACATCGGTGCGCACGAACATGCCACCGACCGAGGCTGCCGCCTCCTTGCCCACCTCGTCGGAGCAGATGTCGGCGATGACGACGTCGGCCCCCTCGTGGGCCAGGCGCCTGGCGGTCGCCAGCCCGATCCCGGATGCTCCGCCGGTGATCACGGCACTGCGGTTCTTCAATCGATTGCTGACCAGCCCGTTGTACGGGGCAGCGCTGTCCTCAGCCATGGGCGCTCCTTGATTCTGTGTGGGCACGAGTGAGTAGGTGACCTAGTCGGTCGAGATGAAGACATTCTTGACCTCGGTGAATGCATCGAGAGCGTCGGGGCCGAGTTCCCTGCCCAGGCCCGACTGCTTGTATCCCCCGAACGGCGTCGCGTAGCGCACCGAGGAGTGGGAGTTCACCGACAGGTTCCCCGCCTCGACGCCGCGCGAGACCCGCAGGGCACGGCCGACGTCGGAGGTCCAGATGGATCCCGAGAGCCCGAAGTCGGAGTCGTTGGCGATGCGCAGCGCATCGGCTTCGTCCTCGAAGGGGACGACGGCGACCACGGGCCCGAAGATCTCCTCCTGCAGGGACCGCGCCCCTTCGTCGGTGGGCGTGAGCACCGTGGGTGGGAACCAGAAGCCGTCGCCCGACGGCGCCGAACCCTGGAACGCGACCTCGGCGCTGGGTCGGCCGTCGTCGTCGTACACGTACGAGGACACCGTGGCGCGCTGGCCCTGGGAGATGAGGGGACCCATCTCGGTGGTCTCCTCGGAAGGATCACCCACCCGGAATGCTTTCACCGCGGGCTCGAGCAGGCCGAGGAACCTGTCGTAGACCGTACGCTGCACCAGGATGCGTGAGCGGGCGCAGCAGTCCTGTCCCGCATTGTCGAACACGCCGCCCGGGGCGCTCGCGACGGCCCTGTCGAGGTCGGCATCGGCGAAGATGATGTTCGCACTCTTGCCGCCGAGTTCCAGTGTGACGCGCTTGACCTGTTCGGCGCATCCGGCCATGACCCGCTTCCCCACGCTCGTGGACCCGGTGAAGACGATCTTCCGCACGGTTGGATGGCTGACGAAACGCTCCCCCACCACGGAGCCCTTACCAGGGATCACGGTGAAGACACCCTCGGGGATGCCCGCCTGCAGGGCCAGTTCGCCCAGCCGGATCGCGGTGAGCGGTGTCAGTTCGGCCGGTTTGAGGACCACGGTGTTGCCCGCTGCGAGTGCGGGCGCGAAGCCCCAGCCGGCAATCGGCATCGGGAAGTTCCAGGGGACGATCACGCCGACGACACCCAGCGGCTCGTTGAACGTGATGTCCACTCCCCCGGCCACCGGGATCTGCTGGCCCACGTGGCGTTCCGGTGCGGCCGAGTAGTAGGTCAGCACATCACGGACGTTGCCCGCCTCCCACCGTGCATTGCCGATGGTATGGCCGGCGTTGGCCACCTCCAGGGCTGCGAGATGCTCCAGATCGGAGTCCACCAGGGCAGCGAACCGCCGCAGCAGCAGTCCGCGGTCAGCCGGAGCCACGGTACGCCAGGACTGGAATGCAGCAGCAGCAGCCTCGATGGCCCGGTCGGTTGCTGGAAGATCGGCCAACGGTACGTCCTGGATTCCCGCGCCGGTCGCCGGGTTGAGGACGGTGAAGGTACTCACAGCAGGCTTTCCTGACGTTGGTGGTACGTGGAGGCCGCTTCCACGAAGCCGGCGAAGAGACGGGAATCTGCGGGGTTCTCCTCCGGGTGGAACTGCACACCCAGGGCCCAGCCGGAGGCATTGCTGTACTCGACGGCCTCGATGGTGCCGTCGGGCGCCCAGGCCGTAGCCCTGAGTCCGGCGCCCAGACGGTCCACGGACTGGTGGTGATAGCACGGAGCCGTCGCCACGTCGCCGAGCAGCTCGGCCGTCACGCTTCCCGGTTCGGTCGTGAATTCCACGGTGCCGTAGACCCCCGGGGACGGTTGGTACCGCGATTCCGGAAGCAGATCGGGCACATGCTGGAACAGGGTGCCGCCGAGTGCCACGTTCAGGATCTGGGCTCCACGGCAGATCGCGAAGAGCGGCACCCCGGTCTCCAGCGCGGCACGCGTGAGCCTGATGTCGTGATCATCACGTTCCGGCTGGGCAGTGGTCGTGGGGTGCGGGTCCGCCCGGTAGTTGGCGGGGTCGACGTCGACCCCTCCGATGACGATCAGACCATCCAGCAACGCGAGGACCGATTCGTCGGTTCCCACCGGAGGCAGCAGCAGCGGAGTTCCCCCGGCGGCCACGACACCGGTGACGTACTTCCCCGGGACGATGGCAGCGCGGTCGTCCCAGACACCCCATGAGGCGTCCTGCCAGTAGGTTGTCAGCCCGATCTTCGGCCGGAACGGCTCGGTGAGACCCATATCAGTGGCGCTCGAACCCGCGATGGACTTCCCAGTCCGTGATCGCGGCGTTGAACTGCTCCAGTTCCACATCCGCATAGTGCGTGTAATGCTCCACGACTTCCTCTCCGAAGACCTCGCGGGCGATGGCCGAGGCCGCGAACAGTTCCCGTGCCTCCGCCATTGTATGGGGCACGTGCTCCGCATCGGAGTCGTAGGCATTGCCCTCCGTCATGGGCGGCAGCTCCAGCTCGTGGTCGATGCCGTAGAGGCCACCTGCGAGCATCGCGGACAGCGCGAGGTAGGGGTTCGCGTCGGCACCCGGGAGACGGTTCTCCATGCGCGCCGATTGCCCCTTGCCGACCAGGCGCACCGAACAGCTGCGGTTGTCCAGACCCCAGGCGACGGCGGTCGGGGCGAAGGATCCCTTGGCGAAGCGCTTGTAGGAGTTGATATTGGGTGCATAGAAGAGGGTGAAGTCCCGCATGGTGGCCAGCACCCCGGCGATGAAGTGGTTGTAGAGCGCGCTGCGCTCGCCGCTGTCCTCGTCCCAGAAGACGAGATCGCCGTTCGTTCCGCGCAGTGACATATGGATATGGCAGGAGGAGCCGTCGCGCGCGTTGGGTTTGGCCATGAACGTCACCGCCTGCCCGCGCTGCGCCGCCATCTGCTTGGCCGAGAGCTTGTAGAAGACGTGATTGTCAGCCGTCGTGATGACGTCGTCGTACCTGAACGCGATCTCGTGCTGACCGAAGTTGCACTCGCCCTTGGCCGACTCGACGATCATGCCGGCCTCGAACATGGTGTTACGGATGTCCCGCAGCAGCGGTTCCACGCGCATGGATCCGAGGATCGAGTAGTCGACGTTGTACAGGTTGGCGGGCGTCAGATCGAGATAGTTGCCGTTCTGCGCGTCCTCGTAGCTGGTGTTGTAGATCATGAATTCGAGCTCGGTGCCCGATACCGCCCTGAACCCCAGTGCTGCGGCTTTCTCCTGCTGGGAGCGGAGCATGCTGCGCGGCGAGACTGCCACGCGCTCCCCGCTCGTGTAGTTGAGGTCGGCCTGGATCATGGCCGTCTTCTCCAGATAAGGCACCCGGCGGATCGTGTCCAGGTCCAGGTC
>JARIBG010000015.1 GCA_029257465.1 Arthrobacter sp.
AGCGCGAGCCGCTGCGCTCCGAGCTCGAGGCTTTCCGGGACGCAGCCCTCGGCGTCGCCGACAGGACCGTCACCATGCGGGAGGGCCTGAGCACGCTCCGCGTGGCGGAGGCGATCATCGAGGCGGCGAATTCCGACTCCACGATCAGGCTCTCCTGATCGCGTTGAAAGTCGTCATCGCGAGTCGGCTCTATCCGCCGGAGGTCGGCGCGGCGGCCTTTCGTCTCGAAGCCCTCAACCGGGGTCTCACGCAAGCTGGAGCAGAGGTCTCGGTCCTCACCACGCGTCCCCCAAAGTTCGCCGGAAACATCGGATCAGGTAGGGGGGTCAGCAGGTGGCCCGTACTCCGCGACAGCGGGGGTAATGTACGTGGCTATCTGCAGTACATGAGTTTCGATATCCCCCTTTTCTTCCGGCTGCTGACAAGCAGCGCCGACATCGTCGTTGCCGAACCGCCGCCCACCACCGGGCTCGTGGTCGCTGTGTCATCGTTGCTGCGGCGCCGACCCTTTGTGTACTACGCCGCGGACATCTGGACCGATGCGCTGGCAGCCACAAGCGCCCCCGGTCCCGTGATCAAGCTCATGAAGAGCCTTGAAGGTTTTGCGTTCAGAAGGGCGGGAAAAGTAATTGCGATCTCCGACGGCGTAGCCGAGCGGACGCGCCGCTTCGGCGTGAGCCCTGACAGGGTGGTCGTCGTCGGCAATGGGGTGAATACCGATGCATTCTCGGCGCAGGGTGCGCGGGCGGATCCTGGCTACGCGTATTTCGTCTACACGGGGACGATGTCGGAGTGGCAGGGAGCTGACGTCTTCATCGACGCGATGGCGGAGGTATTGCAGCATTCTCCCGACACACGTCTCCACTTCTTCGGTCAGGGATCCGCCGAGGCGGAACTTCGGCTCAAAGCTCACGAGATCGCGCCCGATCGCGTGGTCTTCAGCGGCGTGGTGGAGCCCAGGGAAGCGGCGCGGTGGATCCGGGGTGCAGCGGCGTCCCTGGTGAGCATCGTGCCTGGTCAGGGATACGACTTCGCCAAACCGACGAAGATCTACGCGGCTGCTGCCTGTGGGACGCCCGTCGTCTATGCCGGAGTCGGAGACGCTGCTCGGCTGGTCCAGGACAACGGGCTCGGCGCTGCAAGCCCGTACTCGACGACGGACGTTGCACGGGCGATGCTGCACTTCCTCGAACAACCTGACACGAACCGTACCGAGCGCTCAGCCTGGGTGGAGGCCAACGCATCGTTGCGCCAAGCCGGGCAGCGCGCAGCCGACGAGGTGATCAGCGCGGCCCTGCAAGCGCACTGACAACCGCTGCAGCGGCCTTGCCGGTACCGTACGGAGACTCCTCCGTGGGCTGAGGCGTCGCACGCTGCACTGCGGCGGTGAGTGCGCTCAGATTGTCCGAGACCAGGACATTCCACCCGAGTTCCACGGTTTCCACCCACTCCGTCTCCGGCCTGATGGTCGTGCACGGTACGCGCAGCAGGAAGGCCTCCTTCTGAAGGCCGCCGGAGTCGGTGATGACTCCCGCGCTGTTCATGACGGCGTTGACGAGCTGAGGGTAGGCCAGCGGATCGCTCACGCGGATCGCACCGGTCTCCAGATCGAAACCGTGACGTGCAGCGACGTCGGACAACCGCGGATGCGCCAGGAGGACGACAGGTTTGTCCAGCTCAGCCAGGGATCTGAGGATCTGCTTCAACCGGTCGGGATCGTCCGTGTTGTCCGGCCGGTGGATGGTGCTGACGTAGTAGTTGCCGGCATCCATCCCCAGAGGCAGGGTCTCGGTGCGTCCTTTCACCAGATCGCGCGTCTTGAAGAGAACATCGGTCATGACGTCCCCGACGAGTACGGTCCTGGCAGCCAGGCCCTCGGTCTTCAGGTGATCCACCGCCACCTCCGTGGGAGCGAGGAGGAGATCGGCGGCGTGATCAGTGAGGACCCGGTTGTGCTCCTCCGGCATGCGGCGGTTGAACGAGCGCAGACCGGCTTCCAGGTGGGCCAGCGGAATGTGCATCTTCACGGCCGCCAGCGCCGCGGCCAACGTGGAGTTCGTGTCGCCGTACACGAGGACCCAGTCGGGTCGGACCTGCTCGAAGATCTCCTCGAGTCCGCTCAACATGGCGCCCGTCTGGTGCCCGTGCTTACCGGACCCGACGCCGAGGTTGAAGTCTGGTTCGGCGATGCCGAGGTCCTCGAAGAAGACGTCCGACATCAGGGCGTCGTAGTGCTGTCCGGTGTGGACGATCACATGGTCGGCCCTGCCTTTCATCGCCTGCGCGATGGGTGCGAGCTTCACGAACTGGGGGCGGGCGCCGACGACACTCAGAATACGCATGGCGACCAGCCTAGCTCCCGGGATCGACGGCCTCGGGCACCGAACCGATCGCAGCCTGTGCGGAGGCCGCACCTCCTGGACGATCAGGGCGTGTCCCGACTTCCGGTAGCCTAGAGCGCGAACCCATACGTCTTGTACCGCGCATTCGGAGCCTGTTGGCTGCCGTGTGCCCGGTCTGGCGCCCACCGCCGTTCTGGGAGACGGCGGGCTCACCTTGGAGGATTGATCGTGTGACTGCTGATCTCGTCGTCGTCGGCGCTGGCTTTTTCGGCCTGACCGTCGCGGAACGGGTCGCCACAGACCTTGGCTTGCAGGTGCTGGTCATCGACCGGCGCAACCACATTGGCGGCAATGCCTACAGTGAGCGAGACGCCGAGACCGGTATCGAGGTCCATAAGTACGGAGCGCATCTTTTCCACACCTCGAACGAGAGAGTCTGGGAGTACGTCAACAGATTCACCACGTTCACGGACTACGTGCACAAGGTCTACGGCGTCCACAACGGTGAGGTCTATTCGCTACCGATCAACCTCGCGACGATCAATCAGTTCTTCCGCACCAACCTCACCCCGGATGAGGCTCGGGAGCTGATCCAGGAGCAGGCGGGGGAGCTCGCCGACTCCGATCCGCAGAATCTGAACGACAAAGGCATTCAGCTGATCGGCCGGCCCCTGTACGAGGCGTTCATCAAGCACTACACCGGCAAGCAGTGGCAGACCGATCCGAAGGATCTTCCGGCGGGCATCATCTCGCAATTGCCGGTGCGCTACACCTACGACAACCGGTATTTCAACGACACGCACGAAGGCCTTCCCACGGACGGGTACACCGCCTGGATCGAGCGCATGGCGGATCATCCGAACATCACGGTGCAGCTGAGTACCGACTTCTTCGACGATTCGCAGCCACTGAACAAGAAGGCACTCGTCGGGACGGTGCCCGTCATCTACACCGGCCCGGTGGACAGGTACTTCGACTACGCCGAGGGCGAGCTGTCCTGGCGCACCATCGACTTCGAACAGGAGATCCTCGAGACCGGCGACTTCCAGGGCACCTCGGTGGTCAACTACAACGACGCCGACACACCCTTCACGAGGATCATCGAACCCCGCCACTTCCATCCCGAGCGCAAGTACCAGACGGAGAAGACCCTCATCATGCGGGAATTCTCGCGGTTCGCCGAATCGGGCGACGAGCCGTACTACCCCATCAACACGGCGGACGACCGCCAGAAGATGCTCGCCTACCGCGATCTGGCGAAGGCGGAGGAAGCAGTGCTGTTCGGTGGCCGCCTCGGCACGTACAAGTATCTGGACATGCACATGGCGATCGGCTCCGCCCTGACCATGTACGACAACAAGATCAAGCCCCACTTCAGTGGCGGCGCCCCGCTCGAAAGTGGAGGAGTAGACGCGTGAGCACCACGGCGACGACCGATCAGAAGACGATCCCGGATACCGGAGAGACGACCTGGACAGCAGTTCACCGCGTGGTCTTCCCCGAGGCGGCGGACCTCGACATCATGCCCCTCTACGTCGACTTCAACGATCCGCAGCGCATCCCGGAGCTGAGATCCGGCGGTGGGGAGCCGGGAGGGACAGCGGGCGGGGGAGCCGACGTGCGGCCCGACTATGTCGTGGACCGACGGCGCTTCTCTCTGCCTGCGTATCAGCGGGTATCCCTCGGAACCTACTTCAACGCCTTCCCGGCGAGCTACTGGCAGGCACATACGAGCGTTCGCAGTGTGCGCCTGACCGTCGAGCTCGAGGGCGACGCGACCGTCGTCGTCTATCGATCCACTTCCCGCGGTACTGCCAACCGCGTCAGCAGTACCCGCACCGGTTCCGGGTCGGCACCGGTGGTGGTCGAACTCCCGATCGCAAGTTTCGGGGACGGTGGCTGGTACTGGTTCGACCTCACAGCGCACAGCAGCGCGGTGCTGCTCGAGCGCGCCGAGTGGAGCGTCCCCGAGCCGGAGGGATTCCGTCCGGGGAAGCTGTCCATCGCCGTGACGACCTTCAACCGACCCGACTACTGCGTACGCAACCTCGGAGCGCTCGGCGCATCACCGGATCTTCTCGAGGTTCTGCACCGGGTCATCGTCACCGACCAGGGCACGCAGAAGGTCCGGGACGAGACCGGGATCGAGGCAGCGGCGGAAAGTCTGGGTGATCGTCTGACGATCGTGGAGCAGCCGAACCTCGGCGGCTCGGGCGGATTCGCGCGCGGTATGCTCGAGACCCTCGACGACGGGCAGAGCACGTACGTCATGCTGCTCGACGACGACGTCGAGATGGAGACCGAAGGTATCCTCCGCGCCGCCCAGTTCGCCGATTTCACCCGCAACCCCACAATTGTGGGCGGGCACATGTTCAATCTCTTCGAGCGCGCCGTGATGCACAACTTCGGGGAATCCGTGCAGCAGTACCGCTTCAGCTACGGCGGAGCGGAGAATACACACGAGGGCCACGACTTCGCGGCCAGCAATCTGCGTACGACGCCGTGGATGCACCGGCGGGTGGACGTGGACTACAACGGGTGGTGGATGTGCCTCATCCCCACCGAGATCATCAGGGAGATCGGCCTCGCCCTGCCCGTGTTCATCAAGTGGGACGATGTGGAGTACGGCATCCGCGCGAAGGCCCACGGTTTCACCACGGTCACCCTGCCCGGAGCGGCTGTGTGGCACATGCCGTGGACCGAGAAGGACGACACGATCGACTGGCAGGCCTACTATCACCAGCGGAACCGCTGGGTGGCCACTCTGATCTACTCGCCCTACAAGCGAGGTGGGCGGATGCCGAGGGAGTCCCTGGGCGTCGATGCCCGGCACCTACTCTCGATGCAGTACTCATCGGTGGAGCTGCGCCTGCAGGCTCTCGAGGACGTCCTCCAGGGCCCCGAGCACCTGCACCGCACCATCGGCTCGAAGCTGGGCGAGGTACGCGCCACGCGCGCACGCTTCGATGACGCCAAGGTGTTCAAGGACCTGGCCGTCTTCCCGCCCGTCAAACGCAGCAGACCACCGCACAAGGGGAAGAGTCCGGCCCCTGCTCGGAGCCGCTCGGCAGCGGTTGCGCGCGTACTCGCAAGTGCCGTCTACCAGCTGAAGCCCGTCGCGGTCACGGCGACGCGCAACCCGGAAGCCCATGTCGCGGCCGTGGACGCACGCTGGTGGCGGTTGTCCCAGCTCGATTCCGCCCTGGTCACATCGTCGGACGGTACCGGCGCGTCCTGGCACAAGCGCGATGCGGAGAAGGCCCGGCAACTGGCCCTGCGCAGTGCGGATCTGCATCGTCAACTGCATCTGAGGTGGGACGAGCTCGCCGAGCAGTATCGCACTGCTCTGCCGGACTTCACCTCGCCCCGGGCCTGGAGGGAGACCTTCGGCATGGACGTCTCTCCCGACTCCTCGGATGCCAGGACCACGGAGTGACGGCTGATCTTTCCACCCCGGACGACGGCGCGGTCGGTCTCGTCGCTCCGGGACGCAGTGCCGGGCTCCGCGATGTCGTCGGGAGCAGATTCCTGCTGAAGTTGCTGGTCGACAAGGAGATCAAGGTCCGCTATCGCGGATCGGTGCTCGGTCTGCTGTGGTCGTACGTCAAGCCCGGGGTGCAGTTCGTCGTCTTCTACATAGCCCTTGGCATCTTCCTCGGGCTGGAGCAGAGTGAGCGCAACCCGGCGGGACTACCCAACTACGCTATCTATCTTTTCTCGGGGATCGTGCTCATCAATTTCTTCACGGAGGCCCTGAGCAATGCTTCCCGGTCCATCGTGATGAACGGGGGTCTGATCAAGAAGATCTACCTGCCGCGCCAACTCTTCCCGGTGTCGGCCATCTGGGTCTCCGGCATCCACTTCCTTCCTCAAATGGTCATTCTCGTGGCGGCGTGTCTGCTGACCGGATGGAGTCCGTCGCTCCTCCAGCTCGGTACCGCTGTCATAGGGTTCCTGATCGTGGTGCTGTTGGCAACGGGACTCGGCCTGATCTTCGGTGCGGTCAATGTCTACTTCCGTGACGCCGAGAACTTCGTCGACATGCTGCTCATGGTTGCCACCTGGGCCTCACCCGTGCTGTATGCGTGGACCATGGTCCGGGACCAGCTGGGGGAGACTGCGCTGGAGATCTACCTCCTCAACCCGCTGACCATCGGCGTCGAATCCTTCCACTTCGCCTTCTGGATGCCGACAGCGGAGCAGACCCAGGGCCTGCCTCCGTCCTTCCTGTCCGTCTGGGTACCGATCGGTCTGGTTCTGTCGATCCTCGTGGTCCTGCTCGGACAACTACTCTTCCGTCGGCTCGAGGGCCGGTTCGCCCAGGAGCTCTGACGCATGCCGGTCTCGATCGATATCAGGAATCTCGACAAGCGGTTCGTCATGCGCCATACGCGGTCCATCAAGGAGTCGGTCCTGTGGCTGGTCAAGGGCCGCCGGGGTGACCTGAGCAAGAAGTTCTCAGCTCTCGAGGGCGTATCCCTGACTGTGCAGCAGGGCGAGACGGTCGCGCTGCTGGGCTTCAACGGCTCCGGCAAGTCGACCCTGCTCAAGCACATCTCGGGCGTCATGCTGCCCGATGCCGGCACAGTCCGGATCAGAGGGCGAGTCGCGGGCCTGATCGAGGTCGGCGCGGGTTTCCATCCCGATCTCAGCGGGAGGGACAACGTGTTCCTGAACGGATCCATCCTCGGGATGACGGAGAAGGAGATCCGTCAACAGTTCGACTCGATCGTCGAATTCTCCGAGATCGGGGAGTTCATCGACACCGAGGTGCGGTTCTACTCCTCAGGCATGTATCTGAGGCTGGCTTTTGCCGTAGCCGTCCATACCGATCCGGACATTTTCCTGATCGACGAGATCCTCGCTGTGGGCGACGAGCCGTTCCGGAAGAAGTGCCTGGCGAAGATCAAGGAGCTGAACGAGGCGGGCAAGACCCTCGTGGTGGTCAGCCATGACTTCGACATGGTGAGCAAGGTGTGCAAGCGGGGCGTGGTCCTCGAGCACGGACGCATCGTGCAGGACGGCACCGTGCAGGACGCGATCAGTCACCTTCGCGCCGGCTGAGCGCCTTCTCCCTCAAAGCGAGCCGCGGTCGGCGTCGAAGCAACTCACCACGCGGTACAACCGGGCATCGCCCTCTTCGTCGACGAGCTCCAGGGCCGAGGGGTTGTCGATGTCGTCGAACGCCGGGTACTCCTCCGCCGCAACCCGGTCGAGAAGGTAGAAGTCCCCGAAGTCGAGAACGTACTCGACCCGTTCCTCACGGGCTATGGCGCAGGCTTCCGACCGGTATCTCGCATCATCGAGGTCTTCGGCCAGGACCGCGAGATCGGGCGGCAGCGGCTGCGAGCTCATGTGGTACTGGGTCACGGCGCGTCCACTGATCGCATAGGCCAGAGCGCCACCGTTCCACGGGTTGACGGCGATTACCGCGTCCTCCGGCACCTCGTCGTCCAGTCGTTCCAGCAGGGCCAACTCGTCGAGCGAGAGGATGGTCGGATCTCCCTCCCACGTGTGGTTCTGCCTGCTCTCGATGACCATCTCGTCGATCGGGCCGCTCTGGCTCCAAAGACCCCCCAGGACCGCCACAAGGGCGACGACGGTGCCCGCTGCCACCCTGAGGCCCAGGGACGGAGCGGAGGAAACGCGGAGCAGCCGGTTCCACAGCCAGAGCAGGATCCCCGTGGCACCGAACGCCGCGATCAGCACGGTGGGCAGTGGTAGGAGAGACGCCAGGCGCTGCGGATCCTGGTACCAGCTCCCGAGCACGACAAGGCGAAATGCTCCTCGAGGCTCGGCGGCGGAGACGGCGTAGAGTGCCACCACAACTCCGTAGACAGCTAGGAGCCACCCGTAGCCTCCGGCCCTGATGAGGCGGATCAGACCGATCGCGGTGCAGACCGCCAGGAGAATAGGGACGCCGCGGTCGTGAGGAGCGCTGGTGATCGCCTGTCCGATAGCGCTGGCGTAGCGGGTGAAGGGTTGCCATGTGTCGTACCCGATGAGCAGGGCCTGCCAGAGGACGATGAAACCGGTGACGAACAGGGCAGCGATGAGCAGCGGCAGGAGGACTCCCCGTCCGCCGCGCCGACTGATACCTATGCTGATCCAGCGGAACCAGCTGTAGATCGCGATGGGCAGCGACAGCGCCAGGAGGGCCGTGAAGCCATTCGGCTGAGCGAACATCAGCGCAGCAATTGCAATGAAGAACGCCACCAGGATCACGCCGAACCTGGTGTCACCTCGTGGTCGTACCCTGAGCACCACGATCGCCAGCGCAAGGGCTGCCGGTAGAACGGCGTAGGAGAGCAGGTTCGGGTAGAGCGGTCCGAAGTCGATGAGACCTATCGGAAAGGCGGTGAATCCGGCGGAGAACAGACCGGTCAGGGCGAGCAGTACCGCTTGTGCTCCGAAGACGATGCGTGCGAGAAGCATGACGCCGATCGGCCACACGAGTGAGGCGATGACGATGTTGAGTGCATTGACGGCAACGGGGAGGGGCTGGTTCGTCACGTCCACGATCAAGGCTGCGAACCCGTGCCAGGCGGCCGGGTACACGGCGATGTCCGCGGACGGATTCAGCATGCGCCCCAGCGTCAGGGTGGACGCGTCACCCTGTTCGAGGATCCACCGCACCGAGTTGAGGTGATACACGTTGTCGTACCGTTGGGCTATGTTGCCCGGGCTGCCGAAGATCGACGTGAGATTGAGGGCAGAAGCGATGCCTCCCGCCAGCAAACCTGTCGTGGCACCGACCACAGCACGTCGGTCCATGCGGAAGCAGGACCGTGCCCCGTCGGAGCCGAATGCGAAGTACCTCACCAGCAGTGCAACGAGGACGAAGCCTGCGGAGGTTGCCAGGAAGCTGGTCAGGGACCAGCGGAGACCGAGCAACGACAGGAGGACGGCGGCGCTTCCGACCATTGCTACGGAGAGGAGGGGCGCAAGACCCAGTAAGAGGGCGCCTCTCACCCTGAGCGCGGCTGAGAGGCTCAGGCCCGGCAGGGTGAGTAGCGCACTTGCCAGGGCCAGGGTCGGTAGGAGATCCCACCAGGACAAC
>JARIBG010000016.1 GCA_029257465.1 Arthrobacter sp.
TGCTCGTACAGGTCATCGATGACGATGAAGCGCTTGGCGGCGTTGCAGCTCTGTCCGTTGTTGTCCATGCGCGCCGCCACCGCGCCCTCGACGACCTCGTCCAGGTTGTCGGCGGAGAGGACGATGAACGGATCGGAGCCACCGAGTTCGAGAACGACCTTCTTGAGATTGCGCCCGGCGATCTCGGCGACGGCGGCACCGGCCCGCTCGGAGCCGGTGAGGGAGACGCCCTGCACGCGCCGATCGGCGATGAGCGTTGCCGCCTGGTCATTGGACGCGTAGATGTTGGTGTAGACGCCCTCGGGGGCCAGCGCGTCCCGGAAGATCTGCTCGATCGCCGCCGAGGACTCCGGACACTGCGGCGCATGCTTGAGCAGGATCGAGTTCCCGATGACGACGTTCGGGCCGGCGAATCGGGCCACCTGGTAGTACGGGAAGTTCCAGGGCATGATGCCGAGCAGCACACCCACCGGCGAGCGACGGATGAACGCACTTCCGGAACCATCGGAGAGGGAGATGGGTTCGTCCGCCAGGAACTCCTCTGCGTGGTCCGCGTAGTAGAGGTAGATGTCTGCAGAGAAATCCACCTCGCCGAGGGCCTGCTCCAGTGGCTTGCCCATTTCCCGGACGGCGATCTCCGCGAGCTCGTCGCGTCGCTCCCGGTGGAGTTCGCTGACGCGCCGGACGATCGCTGCTCGCTGGGCGGCAGAGGTGACGCGCCCCCACTGCCGGTAGGCGGCGTCGGCGGTGCCGACGGCGGAGTCGAGCTCGTCGTCGCTGATGAGCGGGTACTCCTGGCCTGTCGTGCCCGTTGCGGGATCGACGACTGCGTATTCGGTCATGGGAATTCCTCCAGCTGGTCGTGGTCCCAGTGATGGGTCTGATTCACAGGATAGCGCTGGGCCGAAAGTGCCGCGAGACGGATCGACCTCCACCGTGGACGGCCCGGGAGGAAGGTGTCCCAAGGAGTTTCGCAGGGTTCCAGCAGGTTCGGCGCAGGAAGCATCCGCGATCCCTGCATCCAGCTTCCCTCTACACCTTCAACAGCATCTTCGCCTAAACTAACCGCTTGGTCGACGACACGTTGACAACGGCTCGACGATTCATGTCACCCCGCAGGTCGATAATGGCTTCGAGGGTCGCACGTCGAGGAGCGTTCGGCCCACCGGTACATCGAAGGTTAGGTGCTACATGTCCGACCGGACTCTACGGGCGACGCGACAGTTCGGCGTCGTCGTGGGCTCGGTGCTCGTGTACGTCCTCATCTGGGCAGGGCTGACGCTGCTCACTGCGGCGATCGGCATCCGGTACTTGTGGGGCAAGATCTCCGTGGATCAGATGCTCCTGAATCTCGTGTCGGTCGAGACCGACGGCGGCGGTGGCCCCGTCGTGTGGCTGGGCATCCTCGGCATCGGGGTTGCACCCGTACTCATCACCGCTGCGCTCGCTTTATGGAGGTACTCGAGGCGCTGGAAACGCCGTCAGCCCGGCGGCTACCGGCGCAAGCCCCACGCGAGGCGTCTGGCGCGGACGATCTCCACCGTCCTCGTGACAGGCCTCGTGGTAGCCGGCACGACGGCGTTCGTCACCACCGTGGGCGTGAGCGACTACATCAAAGCGGCGAATTCCGACTTCGATCTCAGCGACTACTACGTGGAACCGGAGATCACCAGCGATGAGAACAAGCGCAACCTCGTCCTGATCTACCTCGAATCGGGCGAGGCGACTCTGGAGGACGACGAGCTCTTCGAGAAGGACGCTTTCGCCCCTCTCAAAGACGTCACCACACCCGAAGAGGGTTGGCAGAGTGTGGAGGACCTGCTGCAGTACCGGACCGGAGGGTGGACCATCGCCGGCCTCACCGGGACAGAGTGCGGGGTTCCGCTGAAGGGGACCGGAGCGGATGCAGGGGGCACGCCGTCCAATGATCTCGGCACCGACATGCCCACCTATCTGGCCGGGCTGACCTGTGCCGGGGATGTCCTCGAGGACCACGGCTACACCAACGTGTTCTTCGGCGGAGCGAATGGGGCATTCGCCGCGAAGGACACCTTCCTGCGCACCCATGGCCACTCGGAGGTGAGGGGTTTCGCTGACTGGCGCGCTGCAGGCGAGCCCGAGAGTAGTTTCCGCAGCGACTGGGGTCTGAGCGATCGACGCCTGATGGCTTTCGCCGAGGACAAGGTCGACGTGCTGCACGCTGAGGCGGAGAGAACAGGCCAGCCGTTCAGCCTGTCCCTCCTGACGCTGGACACACACGAGCCGGCGTACATCATGGACTACTGCCCCGTGGACACCGAGCGCGAGATCACGTCTGTGTTCACCTGCTCCATGACGCAGGTTGCCGGCTTCGTGAACCATCTGAAGGAGAGGGGCTATCTCGACGACACGGCCGTGATGATCGTGGGCGATCACCTCAAGCACATGGCGGCCGGCGACCCCTTCCACGAGGAGCTGGACGATCATCCCAACCGCACGATCTTCAATCGCATCTGGGTGCCCGGCGGGAACGACGTCGTCATGCCGCGCCCCCGCGTGGATCAGCTGAACCTGTACCCGACGATCCTGGAAGCCGCCGGGCTGGACCTCGAGGACGGAGCGGCTGGTGTGGGGGTGTCTATTTTCACCGAGAAGCTGCCGGAGGGTTCAGCGCAGGCGCTGGCTCCTGCGCGGTACGACGACCTGCTGGACGCACTCTCAGCGGATTTCTATGCGCAGGCCTGGGCGGCCGACGGGGCGGGCCAGTAGCCTCCGCTCCTGCAGCCGGTGCGCCGTGGCCGACTGAGCTCCGGCCCTTGCCTACCGTGCCCGATCAGGGGGGTTCGAGCGCCCCAATGCCGTGGCGCGCCACGACACGCCGTGTCTCAGGCAGCTCCGACCGGCAAAGACCCCGGAACAGGTACAGCCGGATCACCGAACCACCGGCGACGAACCACACCCGCCGGCACCGAATGTTGACAGGCGGCATGACGGCATTAGTCTTCTATGGACCTTGAAGGGGTCGAATGTCAAGGGTTCGCGACGAGAAGGCAGGCTATTGGAACGCGAGGTGAAGCCATGTATGAGCAGTCCCCTCGCATGATCCGATGCGCCGGCGTCCTGGCAGCACACACCCTGGTCTACGTCCTGATCTGGGCAGGCCTCGCGCTCCTCATCGCGTCCATAGGTATTCGCTTCTTCTGGGGCAAGATCTCCGTGGGTCAGCTGCTCCTGAATC
>JARIBG010000037.1 GCA_029257465.1 Arthrobacter sp.
ATCCCTGATCCCTAACCGCTGGCCCCTGGCCCCGACCCCTGGCCCCCGACTCCCAACCCTTGACCCTGGAGCTCGGACACCGATCGCTCAGGGGCTGGCTCGGGACCCGGTCCTGGGAGCGGAAAAGCTCTACCAGGTCCGTCACCGGGGTGGCAGCCGGTTTCCTGCCGGGTGAATGGGAGAACGGGTGGTCAGCCACTAGCCTTGGGTGTATGGCGGAATTCATCTACACAATGACCAAGGCCCGCAAGGCCGTTGGCGACAAAGTCATCCTCGACGACGTCAGCATGTCGTTCTATCCCGGTGCGAAGATCGGTGTGGTCGGTCCGAACGGTGCCGGTAAGTCCACCATCCTGAAGATCATGGCGGGCATCGATACCCCGTCCAACGGAGAGGCACGCCTGAGCCCCGGCTACACGGTCGGCATCCTGCTGCAGGAACCCCCGCTCAATGAGGACAAGACGGTTCTCGGCAATGTGCAGGAGGGTGTCGGCGAGATCTACGGGAAGATCCAGCGGTTCAACGAGATCTCCGAGGAGATGGCCAACCCCGACGCCGACTACGACACACTGCTCGACGAGATGGGCAAGCTCCAGGAGGCCATCGACGCCGCCGATGCATGGGACATCGATTCACAGCTGGAGCAGGCCATGGACGCGCTGCGCTGCCCGCCGCCCGACGCCGACGTCACCCTCCTCTCCGGTGGTGAGCGCCGCCGCGTGGCGCTGTGCAAGCTGCTGCTGCAGAAGCCGGACCTGCTGCTCCTCGACGAGCCCACAAACCACCTCGACGCCGAGAGCGTGCTGTGGCTGGAGCAGCATCTGAAGTCCTACGCCGGCGCCGTCCTCGCCGTCACCCACGACCGGTACTTCCTCGATCATGTGGCCGAGTGGATCGCCGAGGTGGACCGCGGCCACCTGTACCCCTACGAGGGCAACTACTCGACCTACCTCGAGAAGAAACGTGCACGCTTGGAGGTGCAGGGCAAGAAGGACCAGAAGCTCTCCCGGCGGCTGACGGAGGAGCTCGAGTGGGTGCGCTCCAATGCGAAGGGGCGCCAGACCAAGTCGAAGGCTCGTCTGAACCGCTACGAGGAGATGGCGGCAGAGGCCGACCGCACACGCAAGCTCGATTTCGAGGAGATCCAGATCCCGCCGGGCCCCAGGCTGGGGAGCCAGGTCATCGAGGCCCACGATCTGCGCAAGGGCTACGACGATCGCATCCTCATCGACGGGCTGTCGTTCTCCCTGCCGCGCAACGGCATCGTCGGGGTCATCGGTCCCAACGGTGTGGGCAAAACCACGCTGTTCAAGACCATCGTGGGGCTCGAACCCCTCGACGGTGGGGAGCTGCGTATCGGCGACTCCGTCAAGATCTCCTACGTGGACCAGTCCCGAGCAGGTATCGATCCCAACAAGTCGCTGTGGGAGGTCGTCTCCGAAGGGCACGACTTCATCCAGGTGGGCCAGGTCGAGATGCCGTCCCGCGCGTACGTCTCCGCGTTCGGCTTCAAGGGACCGGATCAGCAGAAGAAGGCCGGCGTGCTCTCCGGAGGTGAGCGGAACCGGCTGAATCTTGCGATGACACTCAAGCAGGGCGGCAATCTCCTGCTGCTCGACGAACCGACCAACGACCTCGACGTCGAGACGCTCTCGAGTCTGGAGAACGCGCTCCTGGAGTTCCCAGGCTGCGCCGTCGTCGTCTCGCACGATCGCTGGTTCCTGGACCGCGTCGCGACGCACATCCTGTCCTGGGAGGGCACGGACGAGAACCCGGCGAACTGGTACTGGTTCGAGGGCAACTTCGACGCTTACGAGCAGAACAAGATCGAACGTCTCGGCGCCGATGCAGCCAAGCCGCACCGCGTGACGCACCGCCGCCTGACGCGCGACTAGCTCGGGAGCGCACCTGGTGCGCGGGCACAGGAGGACACGGCCCCGGACGTCGGGGGAGGCCGTGTCCTCTCGTCGTCCACCGGTCCATGGAGGTGCATGAGCCAGCAGGAGCTCAGCTCAGCGGCACCCTGATCATGCCCTCCTGCGCCACACTCGCCACGAGCTCCCCGCTCCGGTTGTAGATGCGTCCGGCGGCCAGGCCCCGTGCACCGGAGGCGCTGGGGGAACTCTGGACGTAGAGCAACCATTCATCGACGCGCACACTGCGGTGCCACCACATGGCGTGGTCCAGACTCGCCACGCTCATGCCCGGGTGGATCCAGCTCAGGCCGTGGGGGCGCAGGATCGATTCCAGCAGCGTGTAGTCGCTTGCGTAGGCGAGTGCCGCGCGGTGCAGCTGGGGATCCTCCGGCATGGGCCCGATGCTGCGCATCCAGACCGCGTTCCTCGGCTCGCGCGTGCCCTCGTTCGCGGTGTAGAGCGGTCCGTCGACGTGCCGGATGTCGAATGGGCGCTCGAACGCCCACGCCCGGGCCACAGGATGATCGAAGGTGCCGAGGAGTTCGGCCGTGGTGGGCAGGTCCTCGGGATCCGGGATGCCCGCCGGCATGTCGTCCTGGTGACTGATGCCGTCGTCGGGCTCCTGGAAGGAGGCGATCATCGACAGGATCGGGGCTCCGTTCTGGTAGGCGTGGGTGCGCCGGGCGGAGAAGGAGCGGCCGTCGCGCAGCCGCTGCACGCCGAAGGTGATCGGCTTGTCCGCATCGCCCGCCCGCAGGAAGTACCCGTGCATGGAATGGACCTCGCGGGAGGATTCGACGGTCCTCATGGCCGCGATGAGGGACTGCGCGAGCACCTGCCCGCCGAAGACGCGCCGGCCGGGCTGCCGGGAGGACGAGCCGACGAAGATCTCCTCGTCGGTCTGCGCACCGTCCGCGCTGCTCAGGTCCAGGATGTCGAGGAGATCCGCTGTGGGGTCGTTACGGGTCCTTCCCGCAGCCTCATCCTCTGCTGTCGGGGCATGATCTGCCATGGTTCGCTGTCTCCTCGGGGACGGGTGGGAGCGGAGCCGTTGCTCCGTGGCCTTCACTGACACTAGACGCACCACCTGTGGCGCTCAACACGGCGGTGCCGCGGGACACCCGGTCGGTGCGCCGGACGCCGAGGGGGTTTGAGAGGATGAGGTCATGTCTTCCGTGCACACCATCCCCATGCCCCTGCGCTTCAGTGACGAGGATTCCTACGGCCACGTCAACAACGTCCGCTTCCTGCAGTTCCTCGAGGACGCGCGTGTACTTCTCATGAGTGAGCCGCTCGACGGCGGGTCCTTCATGGAACTGCTCGACGCGGATCACTACACCCTCGTGGCACGCCAGGAGATCGAGTACCTCGCGCCGCTGAACTTCAGTACCACCCCGGCTGCCGTCGATGTGCGGGTCACAGCGGTCGGAGCATCGAGCTTCGAGATGGGATACACGGTGCGGGACCGGGTGGAGGCCGACGGCAGTCTCACGAGCGCGATCGCTTCCACCAGTCTGGTGCTGGTCAGCCGCAGTACGGGCAGGCCGGTGCGGATCTCGGACGTGCAGCGCTCCGTCCTCGAGTCCTGGCGTGGACCCGCCGTCCCCTTCCGCCGCGCCCGTGCCAGGCAGGATGCGTGAGTACCGGTGAGATCCGCTTCATCGATGTCGAGACGGTTCGTGACTTCCGCACCCTCACCGCGCGTGCCCGGGCAGGCGACGACGACGGCGGGATGCGCCTCGTGGGTGCGGGACGGGTCCTCGCGGCGTACGTCCGCGCGCTCGGACCGAGCATGCTCGGTGAGGCCGTCCCCACGGTGCTGGGGCTACGGACGATGGCACTGCAGGATGACGTGGCGATCGACGTCACGATCGCTCTCGGGTCGGTTCTGGACCGCCTCGCGCGAATGCCTGCGGAGAGTGTCGTCTTCCCCGTGCCCAGCGTGAGCGTGACTCAGAACTGGGCGGGTGTCCTGCCGCCGCGTTCCGGCTGGACGCTGGAGGGAACTGTGCCCTGCGCTCTGTTGGAGGAGTCGGCGAGGTCGGGTATCGCCGAGGTGGCGAGGTCCCTGCCCGAGCGCGCCGGTGCCCCGATGATCAGCAGCGCGAGGATCGCCGTGTGGGGCCGTGAGCTCGACGGCGTCCCGGGCCGACTCCCCGCGGGAACGGCGTTCGGCGGGTTCAGCCTCGGCTTCCTCGAGGCCGGCACGGACGCCACCATCCACAGCAACGGCCGCTGGTCGAGGATCAGCACGGTCCGGGGGCACATCCTGGGGCGCGCGGCCGCGACTCTCTGACGTGAGCCCCATGGAGCTCGACCCGGCGATCTCCGTCCTGTCGGGGCCGGATCAGTCCGCTGCGTTCACCATGGAGTGCGCTGCCCGTTCCAGATAGTCCCACAGCGTCGTTTCGTGCAGGGGAGTGAGGTCGAGGGTGTCGACGGCGGCGCGCATGTGCCGTAGCCAGTGATCGCGCGCCTGCGGCGTGACGCGGAACGGCAGGTGACGCATCCGCAGGCGGGGGTGCCCGCGCTGCTCACCGTACGTCCGGGGACCGCCCCAGTACTGTTCGAGGAAGAGCAGCAATCGTTCCTTCGCGGGCCCGAGATCCTCCTCCGGATACATGGGGCGCAGCACCTCGTCCTGGGCCACGCCGTCGTAGAAGGCGTCCACGAGCGCTACGAAGACCTGGTGTCCGCCGACCGTCTCGTAGAAGTTCTCAGTGTACTGGGGCTGGGTGAACTCCCGTCCGGCGGCTACGAGCCGCTCGACCGGCAGCGCTGTCCGGTCCCCGTGCTGCTGGGCCTCGGCCCGGTCCTGCGTGCTCATGCGTGATCCTCCGTGGTCGGTACTGCCGGGTTGACCCGCGCGGGTTCGACGTAGGTACCCTGCGATCTGTTGCCCACCTTCGTGATGTCACCGTTGCGCACGTACCAGATGGCGCCGTGGGCGTCGACCAGCCGGGTGATGCGCAGACCGAGGGACTCCACGACGCCGACGGTGTCGCCGACCTCGATGGTGTCACCGATGCCGTACTGGTCCTCGAGGGTGATGAAGAAGCCGAGGAACGCATCGCGGATCACCTCGCGTGCGCCGAAGCCGATCGCGATGCCCACGATGCCCACGCTTGCCAGGATCGGTCCGATCGAGAAGCCGAGCGTCTCGAGCATCATGAGGGCCGCCACGATCGCGATGGTCCCGGCGCTGACACTCGTGAGCAGCCCCCCGATCGTCCTGGCCCGCTGGACACGCCGGGCGCTGTCGAAGGGGCGGAGGGCGGGCTGCACCCAGGTGAGATGAGGCTTGCTGAAGACGGTGTCGCCGTTCTCGACCCGTTTGACGGAACGGGATATCAGCGCGCGTACCGCCAGCCACAGGAGCACGGCACAGACCAGGATGAGCAGCGCTCCGAGGAGCTGACCGCCGTAGCCGAGGGAGGGGAGGAAGGTCATCACGCTCACTTTCAGCTCTGCCAGCTTCGGCCGGGTCGTCGGGTCGTGTCCGCGCAGTGTCGCTCCGGATCAGGAGGTGCGGGGGGCTTCTTCCTAGGCTACAGCCGGAGACCTGAATCCCTGGTCGGCCCGTCCTGCAGTCTCAGGTGGCAGCGGGCCCCGACGAGCTCGGTTCGTGGTCCACGGGAAAGCTCACCGATCGCGCGATGAAGCACAGCTTGTTCGCTTCCGTGTGCAGGGAGTCCGCCAGGGCCGACTGTGCTGCGTCCTGCAGTTCCACGTGCGGATGGAGTACGACGCCGGTGAACTCACCGCTGCCGTCGGCATTCAGGCGCATCACACCGGTGGCCGTGTCCCGGTAGCCCGTGACCACGACACCGGCCTTCACGGCGACGTGCAGATAGGACAGCAGGTGGCACTGCGCCAGGGCCGCGAGGAGCAACTGCTCAGGGTTCCAGCGGTCCCGGGAGCCGTGGAAGGTGGGATCTGCAGTACCCAGGAGCACCCCGGCGCCCTTCACCTCCACCTCGTGATCACGGCTGTAGGCGCGATACCCCGATGTGCCGGAGCCCAGATTGCCGGTCCAGCGGACCTGCGCTGCATAGTGGTGTTCCGCGAGTCTCATGCTGCGACCCTAGTACCGGATCGGCAGCGGATCCTGTGGGACCCGCCGCCGACGTCGGGGAGGGCCGGCTTGGTCCCTCCCCGACGTCGGCTACCTGTCGGCTACCGGTCTGCGGCCTGTGCCCTCAGCGCCCGCTCCACGCCGTCGCGGCTCTCGAGCACCAGCCGGCGCAGGGACGAGGACTCGGGATCGAGTCCGGCGAGGAAGGCATCGGTGGCGTCCAGGGTCGCCTGCTCTGTCAGGAGTGAGGGATAGAGCCCGACGACGATCTGCTGGGCGATCTCATGTGTCCGGGTGGACCACACGCCCTCGATGGAGGCGAAGTACCGCTCCACGAACGGCGCGAGCAGGGACCGGTCATGGACCCTCATGAAACCGGAGATCATGGACCGCTGGACGGCGTTCGGCAGGTCCGCCGCATCCACGAGCGCGCTCCACGCGGACTCCTTCGCCTCGATCGTCGGCAGCGCTGCCCTGGCACCGGCCGCGGCGAGCTGCCCCGTCGCGGTGGAGTCCTGCACCAGTTCTGCGGCGATCTCGCTCTCACCGAAGCGGCCCCCGACGACGAGACCGGTGAGCAGTTCCCAGCGTAGATCCTGGTCGATCGTCAGTCCGGCAGGAACGCGCTCGCCACCGAGCATCGTTTCGAGCGTGTCCAGCTGCGCTTCGGTGCGCGCGTGATCGGTGAAGGCCTTCGTGAACTGGAGCTGCGCATCTGAACCGGCGGGTGCGGCGAGGGCGAGCTCCAGCAGACTGTCAGCGGCCGCATCGCCCAGACGATCGCGCTCCTGCGGAGCAACGTAGAACGCCAGTGTCGAGGCGAGCTGGCGGAGCAGCACGAGCACGACGGAGGAATCGGATTCCGCCCCGATGTTCCGCAGGACCAGCTCCAGGTACTCCCGCGCCGGGGTCTCGCCGTCGCGCGTCGCATCCCAGGCGGAGGCGAGCACGAGCGTGCGGGGGAGGGAGTCCCGAAAGTCCTTCACGTGCTGCACGGACGTGCGCAGGCTTGCAGGGTCGAGCCGGATCTTCGCGTAGGTGAGGTCGTCGTCGTTGAGCAGTACCAGGGCAGGCTGCTGCCGGCCGATCAGCTCCGGCACCTCGGTGCGCTCGCCGTCGACGTCGAGCTCCGCGCGGTGCACCCGCACCAGCGCGCCGTCGTCGTCGTGGTCGTAGAAGCCGACGGCGAGGCGGTGCGGTCGGAGCGTGGGGAAGGCCTCGATGGCGCTCTGCAGGATCGCGAAGGAGGTGATGCGTCCGGCGTCGTCGGTGCTGAACTCCGGACGCAGGGTATTGACGCCTGCTGTCTCGAGCCAGAGGGCGGACCACGCCTTCAGATCGCGGCCGCTGGCCGCTTCCAGCTCGGTCAGGAGATCGACGAGCTCGGTGTTCTTCCCGGCATGCTTGGCGAAGTACTGGCGGACACCGGCCATGAACTCCTCCTGGCCCACCCACGCGACCAGCTGCTTGAGCACCGAGGCGCCTTTGGCGTAGGTGATGCCGTCGAAGTTGACCTGGACGTCCTCGAGATCGTCGATGCGCGCCACGATGGGGTGGGTGGACGGGAGCTGGTCCTGACGGTAGGCCCACCCTTTCTCGAGCATGGTGAACGTGGTCCACGCCTGCTCGAATTCGGTCGCCTCCGCCGCGGCGAGGGTGGACATGTACTCGGCGAATGATTCGTTGAGCCACAGGTCGTTCCACCAGCGCATGGTCACGAGGTCACCGAACCACATGTGGGCGAGCTCGTGGAGGATCGTGATGGCACGGCGTTCAACGGTGGCATCCGGGACGCGTGAGCGGAAGACGTAGGTCTCCACGAGGGTGACGGCGCCGGCGTTCTCCATGGCACCGGCGTTGAACTCGGGGACGAACAGCTGGTCGTACTTCTCGAAGGGGTACGGCGTGCCGAACTGCTCCTCGTAGAAGGCGAAGCCCTGGCGCGTCAGGTCGAAGATGTTCTCGGCATCCAGGTACTGCATGAGGGATTTGCGGGCGAAGACTCCGAGGGGAATGGTCCGGCCCGAGGAACTCGTCAGTTCACTGCGCACGCTCTGGTAGGGCCCGGCGATCAGCGCGGTCACGTAGGAGGAGATGACGGGCGTCGGCTCGAAGGACCAGGTGGAGCCGGCAGCACCATCGGTATCGGCCTTCACGGGCTCGGGCGTGGCGCTGTTGGAGATCACGTCCCAGTGCGAGGGGGCTGTGACAGTGAAGCGGAAGGCTGCTTTGAGGTCGGGCTGCTCGAAGACGGCGAAGACCCGGCGGGAATCGGGAACCTCGAACTGGGTATAGAGGTACACCTCGTCATCCACAGGGTCCGTGAAGCGGTGCAGGCCCTCCCCGGTATTCATGTAGGGCATGTCGGCCTCGACGACGAGGGTATTGGTGGGGGACAGTGTCGGCAGCTGGATCCGTGTCCCGTCACTGACCTCGCCGGGGTCCAGCGCCACACCGTTGAGTTCGATGCGGTGCACCGTCTCGGTCACGGCGTCGATGAACGTCGAGGCACCCTGCTCGGCGTCGAAGCCGACCACGGTGGTCGATCTGAAGAGCCGATCGCCGCGGGTCAGATCGAGTGTGATGTCGTAGGAGTGGACAGTGAGCAGATCGGCGCGGGTACGTGCTTCGTCGCGCGTCAGGTTCAAACCGGGCAAGGATCGCCTCCAGGGTCGTCAGGGGACCGCGGGTGAGCGGCGATTCGTATTCTGCCACTGTGCATGCTCCGGTCGCACGTCCGTCTCCCACCCACTTCTCAGGTCGAGACAACTACGCTGGGAAGGTCGTGCCACGACCTGCGGATCCTGTCGACCAGGCACCGCGGGCCCTACCGGCGGAAGATGAAGTACCCAACCCGAACAAGGACAGGGAAGACACCGAATGCGCGTCCACCTCGCAACCGACCATGCCGGCATGGAACTCAGTGCCCACCTGCTCTCGCATCTCACCCGTGCCGGGCACGACGTCGTCGACCACGGCCCGGTCTCCTACGATCCCGAGGATGACTACCCGGGGTTCTGCATCAGCGCGGCAGAAGCAGTGGTGACCGACCGGGCCGCCGGTGTGGAGGCACTGGGCATCGTGCTCGGCGGTTCGGGAAACGGCGAGCAGATCGCGGCGAACAAGGTACACGGTGTCCGCGCGGCGCTGGCCTGGAATCTGGAGACTGCACGGCTTGCCCGCCAGCACAACGACGCCAACGTCGTCGCTGTCGGCGGTCGACAGCATTCGGTCGAGGCGGCCACGGAGATCATCGAGGCATTCCTCGCCGAACCGTTCAGCGGGGCCGAGCGGCACAGCCGCAGGATCGCCCAGATCGGCCGCTTCGAGGAAACGGGAAGCGTTGCCTGAGGGGCATTCGGTCCACCGGCTGGCCCGGCAGTTCTCCTCCGTCTTCGGTGGTGAGAGACTCCGTGCCTCCAGCCCCCAGGGGCGCTTCACGGCAGGGGCGGCGCGCATCGACGGTGCCACGATGCTCTCCTCTCTGGCACACGGCAAGCAGATGTTCCTCCGATTCGACAACGACCTGGTGCTGCGCGTGCATCTGGGGCTCTACGGCGCCTGGAGCTTCGGCGGCGACTCGACCTTCAGGGGTGCCTCGAGCATCGGCGCGCCGCGCCGTGTGGGGGAATCGAAGCTCCGAGGTTCCGCCGAATCAGCAGGCTCAGCACCGTCCGCGGATCCCACACTTTCCAGCGCTGAAGGCGGTGAAGCGGGTTACGCCGGTCCGCCCGACCCCGTCGGTGCGGTACGCGTCCGGCTCGTGTCGGCGCACGGGTGGGCCGATCTGCGCGGTCCCACCGCGTGCGAGGTGATCACGGCCGCCGAGGAGCAGGCGGTGCGCGCCAGGCTCGGACCCGACCCGCTCCAGGACGAGGCGGACGGGGACGCCTTCGAGCGCCGGATCATGTCCAGCGTCACCCCGATCGGTGTCCAACTCATGAACCAGGCCGTGATCGCCGGTATCGGCAACATCTATCGCGCGGAGGTCCTGTTCCTGCAGGGCATCCATCCGTGGCGTCCGGGCAAGGACCTCCGTCAGGACGAGACCGCCGGGCTCTGGGCCGACACGGTCAGAATCATGCGGGACGGGGTGCGGGAGGGACGGATCGTCACGACGACCGCGGAGGCCCGCAACGGCCGTCCCAAGCGGGCTGCGCCGAACTACGTGTACAAGCGGACCGGCGAGCCGTGTCGGCGCTGTGGTCCGGCCATCCCGAGCGCCGAGATGGCCGCCCGTAAGGTGTTCTGGTGCCCGCGGTGCCAACCGGAGTGACGGTGACGGCGGAAGAGTGCTGCGGGGATCTGGAGGGGATGACGGGAATCGAACCCGCATCATCAGTTTGGAAGACTGAGGCTTTACCACTAAGCTACATCCCCGAAAAGGGCATCCGGGAAACGTCGAGAGAGCCCTTGCACGACGTCCAGGAACGCCTCAACTACACCACAGCTCTTACACGATCGCCAAATGTGCGTGGTGGGCGCAAAGGTGCGTAGACTAGCACTCGCACTTACGGGGTGTAGCTCAGCTTGGTAGAGCGCCTGCTTTGGGAGCAGGAAGTCGCAGGTTCAACTCCTGTCACCCCGACTCTGTCGTGCAATGAGGAAAGTGCCTTGAGCTGCAGAACCATTCCCAATCATTTCAGGAGTCCTACGCTGTGAAGAGCGCTGTTGAAACCCTTTCTCCCACTCGGGTGAAGCTGGCCGTCGAGGTCCCCCTCGAGGAACTGAAGCCGAACATCGATGAGGCCTACAAGACCATCGCGACTCAGGTCCAGGTCCCGGGCTTCCGCAAGGGCAAGGTTCCACAGCAGCTCATCGACCAGCGCGTGGGCCGCGGCTACGTCATCGAGACGGCCATCAACGACGGCCTGAACGGTTTCTACCAGAGCGCCATCCAGGAGACCGGGATCCGTCCGCTCAGCCGCCCCGAGGTGGAGATCACCGAGGTGCCCGATCCTTCGAAGAAGGAGGGCCAGCTCGCCTTCTCGGTGGAGCTGGACATCCGGCCCGAGATCGAGCTTCCCGAGTACAAGGGCCTTGAGGTCACCGTAGCCCCCGTCGAGGCTTCCGACGAGGACATCGAGACGGCGATGGACGAGCTGCGCGGTCGCTTCGGAACGCTCAGCGCTGTCGACCGCCCGGCCGAGGACGGCGACTTCCTCACGATCGACCTCAGCGCGTCCGTCGACGGCGAGGAGGTCGACTCCGCCCAGGACCTGTCGTACCAGATCGGGTCCGGCACGATGCTCGAGGGGATGGACGAGGCCGTGACCGGCCTGTCCGACGACGAGAGCGCCGTCTTCGAGACGAAGCTCGCCGGTGGCGAGTACGCGGGCGTCGACGCCGAGGTCAAGATCCTCGTCAAGGCCGTCAAGGAGCGCGAGCTCCCCGCGGTCGACGACGAGTTCGCCCAACTGGCGTCGGAGTTCGACACCGCCGAGGAGCTGCGCGCCGATCTGGCGAAGCAGGCCTCGGAGTCCAAGCTCCTGGACCAGGGTGTCGAGGCGCGTGACCTGGTGCTGGACAAGCTCGTCGAGCTCGTCGAGGTGCCGGTTCCCGGAAGTGTGATCGAAGAACAGCTCGAGCAGCACTTCAACGGTGAGAACGCCAGCGCCGGCGAGGACCACGACACCGAGGAGCACCGCGAGGAGATCCGCACCAACACCGAGCGGGCCTTCCGGAACGAGATCATCCTCGACTCCGTCGCCGAGAAGGAGGAGGTGGGCGTCAGCCAGGCCGAGTTGATCGACTACATCGTCTCCACCGCGGGTCAGTACGGGATGGAGCCGAACCAGTTCGCGCAGATGCTGGACCAGAGCGGGCAGGTGCAGATGATCGTCGGCGAGGTCCGGCGTCGTAAGGCACTGGCCAAGGTCCTCGAGTACGCGACGGTCACCGACACCAACGGTGCCACCATCGACCTCAGCGACTTCGTCCGTGGCGAGGGCGACGACGACGAGCCGGGCATCGACGACAGCAACACCGAGCAGGATGACGCCACGCCCGCCACCGAGCAGGATGACGCCGCGTCTGAGGCCGCTGAGAATGACGCTGCGCCTGAGGCTGCCGAGGATGACGCTGCGCCTGAGGCTGCCGAGCCGGCTGAGGAGCAGGCAGCGGCCGGCGAGGCCGGGAAGACGACGAACGAGGTTTCGGAGTAGTCCTCCGACCGCTCTGCCCACGACGGCGGCGCTGCAGCCTCAGGGCGGTGGCGCCGCCGCCGCCGTTAAGCGGCCGCCCCGCTCCCGTACTCGGCCGAGCGGACCCCGAGCGGACCCCGAGCAGGGAGGGTGCAGGCGGGCTGGGTGCACCGTGCGCCGTCAGCGAACAGTCCGTGAAGCGGGAGCAAATGCTCGCAGCAGCGGGTTAGTGTCCAAGGAGAGACAAACGGACGGATCCGCCGGAACGGTGTGGTCCGCCAGAGTGAAAGGTCAACGCCCATGGCAACCGAACCAAGCACCCCGAGCATGGCCGGCCCCGAGATGGCCGGACGTGACGATTACATCTACAACAGGCTCCTCAAGGAGCGCATCATCTGGCTCGGTTCCGAGGTCCGCGACGACAACGCGAACGCGATCTGCTCGCAGCTGCTCCTGTTGTCGGCCGAGGATCCCGATCGGGACATCTTCCTCTACATCAACTCACCGGGTGGATCGGTGACGGCGGGCATGGCCATCTACGACACCATGCAGTTCATCCCGAACGACGTCGTCACGGTCGCGACAGGCCTGGCGGCCTCCATGGGACAGTTCCTGCTGTCCTCGGGCACGAAGGGCAAGCGCTACGCGACCCCGCATGCACGCATCCTCATGCACCAGCCCTCCGGCGGCATCGGGGGCACGGCGACCGACATCCGCATCCAGGCCGAACTGATCCTGCACATGAAGCGGGTCATGGCCGAGCTGACGGCGGAGCAGACGGGCCAGTCGGTGGAGAAGATCCTCAAGGACAACGACCGCGACAAGTGGTTCACGGCCCAGGAGGCCCTCGACTACGGATTCTTCGACCACATCTCCGCTCACTCGGGCTCGGTCTCGGGTGGCGGCGGAACCGACCAGACGTCGTAGTCCGCACAAGCCCCACGACCAGTCGGCCAACAGGAGACACCATGAACCACGAATTCCAGGCAGCAGCGGGATCGAAGGCGCAGAACCTTCCGACCAGTCGCTACATCCTTCCCCAGTTCGAAGAGCGCACGCCCTACGGCTTCAAGCGCCAGGACCCGTACACGAAATTGTTCGAGGATCGCATCATCTTCCTCGGCACGCAGGTCGACGACGCATCAGCCGATGACATCATGGCCCAGCTGCTCGTGCTCGAATCCACCGACTCCGAGCGCGACATCACCCTGTACATCAACTCACCCGGTGGGTCCTTCACCGCGATGACGGCGATCTACGACACCATGCAGTTCATCCGCCCCGAGGTCCAGACGGTCTGCCTCGGTCAGGCGGCCAGTGCGGCAGCCGTACTGCTCGCAGCCGGTGCGCCCGGCAAGCGGCTCGCGCTGCCGAACGCTCGTGTGCTGATCCACCAGCCGGCGCTCTCGGGCGGACAGGGCGGGCAGGCTTCGGACCTCGAGATCCAGGCCAACGAGGTCATGCGCATGAGGACCTGGCTCGAGGACACGCTGGCCCTGCACTCGGGCCGCAGCTCCGAGCAGGTCAACCTCGACATCGAGCGCGACAAGATCCTCACTGCGGCCGACGCCGTGGAGTACGGACTGGTCGACGATGTGCTGAACTCGCGCAAGATCACTCCGCCGAAGATCAACACGCCCTAAGCCATGAGCGCAGTCCCCGCCGCAGCCCCGACAGCGGCGGAGATCGCTCGGACCGACCGGGAAATGCCCGTGGTGCCGCAGGGCACCACGGGCATTTCGGTACCGGTTCCGACGGTGCCGTGGCCTAGAGTGGAGATAGTAATCGCGTGATATCAAAGGGGATCGAACATGGCTCGCATCGGTGAGAGCACTGATCTGCTCAAGTGCTCTTTCTGCGGGAAGAGTCAGAAGCAGGTCCGGAAGCTGATTGCCGGGCCCGGCGTATACATCTGCGACGAGTGCATCGACCTGTGCAACGAGATCATCGAGGAGGAACTCTCCGAGGTCGCCGATCTCGGCACGTTCGAGTTACCCAAGCCCCGGGAGATCTTCGACTTCCTGCAGGAGTACGTGGTGGGCCAGGAACCGGCGAAGCGATCCCTCGCTGTCGCGGTGTACAACCACTACAAGCGGATCCAGTCCGGTAGCGGCCCGCGGGCGGCGGGAACCCTCGCGGATGCCCTCGAGACCGAGGATGTGGAGATCGCCAAGTCCAACATCCTGCTGATCGGCCCCACCGGCTGCGGCAAGACCTATCTCGCCCAGACACTCGCCCGTAGGCTCAATGTCCCCTTCGCCGTCGCCGACGCGACAGCGCTGACGGAGGCGGGCTACGTGGGCGAGGATGTGGAGAACATCCTGCTGAAGCTCATCCAGGCCGCGGACTATGACGTGAAGAAGGCCGAACAGGGCATCATCTACATCGACGAGATCGACAAGATCTCCCGCAAGAGCGAAAATCCGTCCATCACACGCGATGTGTCCGGTGAGGGCGTGCAGCAGGCGCTGCTGAAGATCCTGGAGGGGACGGTGGCCTCCGTTCCGCCGCAGGGCGGGCGCAAGCACCCCCATCAGGAGTTCATCCAGATCGACACGACCAATGTGCTCTTCATCGTCGCCGGTGCCTTCGCGGGCCTCGAGGAGATCATCGGATCCCGCGCGGGACGCAAGGGGATCGGTTTCGGTGCTCCACTGAGCTCGCTGACGAACGAGGAGGTCAGCTACGGGGACGTGATGCCGGAGGACCTGCTGAAGTTCGGCCTGATCCCTGAGTTCATCGGCCGGCTGCCCGTCATCACGACCGTCACGCAGCTGGACCGCCCTGCGCTCATGCAGATCCTGACCGAGCCGAAGAACGCGCTCCTCAAGCAGTACCAGAAGATGTTCCTGCTCGACGGCGTCGAGCTGTCCTTCGAGCCGAAGGCGCTGGAAGCCATCGCCGATCTGGCACTCGAGCGCGGCACCGGTGCACGGGGACTCCGCGCCATCATGGAGGAGGTGCTGCTGCCCGTGATGTTCGACCTGCCGAGCCGGGAGGACATCGCAACCGTGCTGATCACCGACGACGTCGTCGCCAAACGAGCCGAGCCCACGCTGATCTCCCATGAGGTGGTGGCGAAGCGACGGACGAAGTCCGCCTGATCCGATCCTCAGGAATCCTGAACGAGTTTTGAACAGGTAAGGGCCCGGCCGTGAGGCCGGGCCCTTACCTGTTCAGGGGTACAGGATCAGCGGCTGGCCGCTGCCGTCGCGTCCGTCTCGGCCAGGGGATAGGACGGCGGATGCACCGCGGCCATCTCCTCGAGGACGCGCACCACCTGACAGCTGTAGCCGAACTCGTTGTCGTACCAGACGTAGAGCACCAGGAATGTGTCGTCGGCGATCGTCGCCAGTCCGTCCACGATCCCCGCGCGCCTCGACCCGACGAAGTCCGTGGAGACGACCTCCGGGCTGTCGATGTAGTCGACCTGCTTGCGCATGCCGGAGTGGAGGGAGATCTCACGCAGGTGGGTATTGGCCTCCTCCTTCGTGGTGCCCTGCTCGAGAGTGAGATTGAGGATGGCGATGGAGACGTCGGGGGTCGGTACGCGGATGGAGCTGCCCGTGAGCTTGCCCGCGAACTCGGGGAGCGCCTTGGCGACCGCCGTGGCGGCCCCCGTCTCCGTCAGGACCATGTTCAGGGCGGCGGAGCGGCCCCGGCGGTCCCCGCGGTGGAAGTTGTCGATCAGGTTCTGGTCGTTCGTGAAGGAGTGCACGGTCTCCACATGTCCGTGCACCACACCGAAGCGGTCGTTGATGGCCTTGAGGACCGGCGTGATCGCGTTCGTGGTGCAGGACGCCGCGGTGATGATGCGGTCGTCGGCCTCGATGGCCTCGTGGTTGATCCCGTGCACGATGTTCTTCAGCGAGCCCTTGCCGGGTGCTGTGAGGAGGACCTTGGCCACACCGGTGCTCTTCAGGTGCTGTGAGAGTCCCTCCTCGTCGCGCCAGCGGCCCGTGTTGTCGACGACGACGGCATCGTGGATGCCGTACGCGGTGTAGTCGATGGTCGCGGGATCGTCCGAGTAGATGACCTGGATCCGGACGCCGTTGGCGGTGATGGTGTTCGATTCCTCGTCGACCTGGATGGTTCCCTCGAAGGAACCGTGCACGGAGTCCCGACGCAGCAGGCTGGCCCGCTTGACCAGATCGTTGTCCGCACCGCGCCGCACCACGACGGCCCGCAGCCGCAGACCGTGGCCCCCACCGGTCTTCTCGATGAGCAGGCGCGCCACGAGACGACCGATCCGCCCGAAGCCGTAGAGGACGACGTCGGTGCTGGTGCGCTCGTCCCGACCACCCTGACCCACGATGTCGGCCAGTTCGGCGCGGAGGAACTCCTCGAGGGTGCGGCCGTCGTCGGCCCGGTCGAAGGCGAGGCGCAACCTGCCGATGTCGATCGAGGCGGCGCCCAGATCGAGCTCCGCGAGTACGCGCAGCAGGGGAGCGGTGTCCTCGAGCCGGAGTTCCTCGGTGGTGATGCGCCGGGCGAACCGGTGGGCCTTGAGGATGCTCATCGTGGACTTGTTGACGAGGCTGCGCCCATGGATGCTCGTCACCACATTGTTGGTCCGGTACAGGCGCCCGATGAGCGGGATCATGGCTTCCGCGAGTTCCTCGCGTTCCAGCCAGAGGTCATGGTTCTCGGTACGGTCAGGCTGCGTCAACTGGATCCCTCACTGCACCGACCGTGCCGGCGCTACCTCACCCAGTCGGATGGCAACGCCGGGGTAGCGCCAAGCATCTTCGGCTGGTCGTGTACCCCAATTACACCGCCTCCTGGTGCGCCGCACAAACCAGGGCCGCACGACGCGCGGAATATGGGTGCGCAGGGGCCGGTTGCAGCCGAAAAGGCCCTCGGCCTCCATGACCCCGAAGGAGTACGGCATGAGCGAGTCCACCACCGTCCAGAAGACCGATTTCTGGTTCGATCCGCAGTGCCCCTTCGCCTGGGTCACCTCACGCTGGATCGGGGAGGTGGAGCAGGTGCGCGACATCGCCGTCGACTGGCATGTGATGAGCCTGTCCGTCCTCAACGAGGGACGCGACCTCCCCGAGGACTACCAGGCCATGATGCTCCGGGGTTGGGGGCCTGTCCGCGTCATCATCGCCGCGGCGCAACTGCACGGCGAGGAGTACATCAAGAGGCTGTACGACGCGATGGGTACCCGCATCCATGTGGAGGAGAACGAGGACGTCGATGCAGTCATCCGCGAATCCCTCGAGGAGGTGGGTCTGCCGGCAGAGCTCGCCCGCCACGCTCACTCCGGGGAGTACGACGAGCAGCTGCGCGCATCCCACCAGGACGCGATCGACCAGGTCGGCGACGACGTCGGGACCCCCGTGGTCGCCTTCAACGGCACAGCGTTCTTCGGCCCTGTCCTGACGCGGATCCCGCGCGGTGAGGAAGCGGGCCGGATCTTCGACGGAGCGATCCTGCTGGCGCAGTTCCCGGAATTCTTCGAACTCAAGCGCACCCGGACCATGGACCCCGCCTTCGACTGATCCGTGCCGGTCCGTGCCTTTGGACATCTCGGCCTCCCAGGCCCGCCAGACCCCGCCAGGCCCCACAACCGGGGACCCGCCGGGCAGCGGGTTCCCCGTGCCTCAGGAGGGCTGGTCAGCGGGCTCGGGCACAAGCTCGACCTCGCCCACCGTGAGCGCTCCGCCTTCCCTGAACTGCAGCTGTGCCGCGTTGCCGGCGGCGAGCAGATCGGATAGTCCCAACCGGAGCTGGGCCACCTGCGCGGCCGGTGCGGTCACGACGGCGGTCCGGACCCCCGTGCGCTGCTTGACCTTCGCCTCGGACTTGGCCTTCCGGATACCCCCGAGAGCGAGCGCCACGGAGGTCAGGACACCGGCGTCGGCCGTGTCCGGCAGCGTGGACAGGCGACCGGTCTCCGGCCAGGCTGCCCGGTGGACGGACCCCGCACGCCACCAGCTCCAGACCTCCTCGGTGGCGAAGGGCAGGAACGGCGCGAAGAGGCGCAGCAGGGAATCCAGTGTGGTCGCGAGGGTGGCCAGCACCGACTGCGTCCCGGCATCGGTGGCGTCACCGTAGGCGCGGTCCTTGACGAGCTCCACGTAGTCGTCCGTGAACGTCCAGAAGAACGCTTCGGTGAGCTGGAGGGCGCGGGCGTAGTCGTACTTCGCGAACGCCGTGCCCGCCTGCTCCGTCACGGTGTGCAGCTGTGCCAGGAGCGAGCGGTCCAGGGCGTTCGTCACCGTCTCGAGGGACCCTGCATCGATCGAGGCCTCCGTCACCCCGAGATTCAGGACGAACTTGGAGGCATTGAGCAACTTGATGGCGAGGCGGCGACCGATCTTCATCTGGTTCACCTCGTACGCGGTGTCCGCGCCGAGTTTCGCGGACGCCGCCCAGTAGCGCACCGCGTCCGCACCGAACTGCTCGAGGACGTCGGTGGGCACGACGACGTTGCCCTTGGACTTCGACATCTTCTTCCGGTCCGGATCAAGGATCCACCCGGAGAGCGCCGCGTGCTTCCAGGGCGCCGAGTCCTGCAGCGCATCTGCCCGGACGACACTCGAGAAGAGCCACGTCCGGATGATGTCGTGGCCCTGCGGGCGCAGATCGAACGGGAAGACCTTGGAGAACAGGTCCTCGTCGCGCGACCAGCCGCCCACGATCTGCGGTGTCAGGGACGACGTCGCCCAGGTGTCGAGGACATCGCTGTCCCCGATGAAGCCGTTGGGCTGATTGCGTGCCGATTCCTCGTAGCCCGGCGCCGGTTCGGCCGCGGGGTCCACGGGCAGGGAGTCCAGGTCCGGGCGGAGAGGGCTCTCGTAGTCCGGTTCGCCGTCGCCGTCGAGGGCGTACCAGACCGGGACGGGAACGCCGAAGAAGCGCTGGCGGGAGACGAGCCAGTCGCCGTTCAATCCGTCGATCCAGTTCTCGTAGCGCGAGCGCATGAACCCCGGGTGGAACTCGATCTCCCGGCCACGCCGGATCAGGGCCTCGCGCCGGGCGGCGTCCCGTCCTCCGTTGCGGATGTACCACTGGCGGCTGGAGACGATCTCGAGGGGCTTGTCGCCCTTCTCGTAGAAGTTCACCGGGTGCGTGATCTTCGTGGGTTCGCCGTCCAGGTCACCGCTGTCCCGGAGCAGCGCGACGGCGGTCTCCTTGGCACTGAAGATCGTCTTCCCGGCAACCTGCGCGTAGTTCGACCGGCCCCGGTCCGTGCTGATCCACGCAGGTGCCTCTGTTCGCAGGCGTCCGTCGCGGCCGACGACGGCGCGCGTGGGCAGCTGCAGCTCCCGCCACCAGGTGACGTCGGTGAGGTCGCCGAAGGTGCAGATCATCGCGATCCCGCTGCCCTTGTCGGGCTTGGCCAGGTGATGCGCCCTGATCTCCACCTCGACGTCGAACAGGGGGGATGTCACGGTGGTGCCGAAGAGGGCCTTGTAGCGCTCGTCATCCGGGTGGGCCACGAGCGCCACGCAGGCGGGCAGGAGCTCGGGCCGCGTGGTCTCGATGTGGATCCGGGTGCCGTCCGGTGCGTGGAACGCGATGCGGTGGTAGGCGCCTGGCTGCTCACGGTCCTCCAGCTCGGCCTGCGCGACGGCGGTGCGGAAGCTCACGTCCCACAGCGTCGGTGCCTCGGCGAGGTAGGCGTCGCCGTCCGCGAGATTCTGCAGGAAGGCACGCTGGGACACGGCTCGCGACGTGTCGTCGATGGTCCGGTAGGTGAGCTTCCAATCCACCGAGAGCCCGAGCGTGCTGAAGAGGTTCTCGAAGATCTTTTCGTCCTCGACGGCGAGCTCCTCGCACAGGGCGATGAAGTTCCGCCGCGAGACGGCGTCGAAGTCGCGCTGGTTCTTCGGGGGCACCGCCGGTGGCCGGTAGTCGGCGTCATAGGGGACCGACGGGTCGCAGCGGACGCCGTAGTAGTTCTGTACGCGGCGCTCGGTGGGCAGCCCGTTGTCGTCCCAGCCCATCGGGTAGAAGACATTGGCGCCGTTCATCCGCTTGAACCGGGCCATGACGTCGGTCTGGGTGTAGGAGAACATATGGCCCACGTGCAGGGATCCGGACGCGGTGGGCGGGGGAGTGTCGATGGAGTACACGGCCTCGCGCTTGGTGTGGCGGTCGAAGGTGTAGGTGCCCTCCTCGCGCCACTGGCGGGACAGTCTTTCCTCGAGGCCCTCGAGGGCGGGCCTGTCGGGAACGGAAACGGGGTGGGATGAGGGCGTGTCTGTGCCCTGTGCGGTATCGGCCATCCCTCCATTGTGTCCTACCGCCTGCACCCTTGCGGTTCGCTGCGGCCCTGTCGACGGAGCCGACAGGGCCGGGGCGGTCGACTACAGCCGTGAGGGGACGGGGGAGGGCTGCCGGAGGGCGTCGCCGACCTCGGCCACATGGGAGGAGAGCTGGTCTTTGATGCTGTCGTCGAGGGAGGACTCGTCGATGGCGCTGCCCGCGCGGCGCAGGTGATGCAGCAGCGCCTCGCGCTGCTCGGGGGAGCGCCCCTGGCCGGAGGTGACGGCGATCTCCTGGAGCATCGCGACGGCGCGGTCCGCCGTCCGCGGGTCGGTGAAGGCGTAGGTGACCACCTGATCCATCGCGAGATCGAGGAGCTGCACGAAGGTCGGGTACATCAGGACCGCGCGGGGCGTCCCGTCGTCGTCGGACAGCGTCTCGGGTCCGGCAGACCGGCGTGCGATGGACGACAGCACGGCTGCGAGATGACCGAGGGCGTGCACGGCCGTGGTGGGGTCGTTCACACCGGGTGAGAGCGCCTTGTTGGTGACGTCCAGGAGTTGCTGGAGCCCGAACGCCACGTCCTGGGTCGAGGTCCTCTCGAAGCCGATCCGTGTCGCGTCGTTCAGGTGCTCCTGAAGCTCCGCGAGCCGGTCCCCGCCCAGCGGACCGTCGGTACCCCACGCCCGAGCGAACGGCATCCCGTGCACCAGTGACGCGCCGGGATGACTGTCGATGACCACGAAGGCGCCCGCGCTCGCCGCGGCAGACCGGACCCTGCGCCGATTCACGCTGAGGAGGAAGCCGGAGGAGGTGATGTGGAGTGCTTCACCGGGGGAGGAGGGGATGGGCGTCTCCTCCCGGCGTCGGTCCGTGGGGAAGAGCCGGTCCAGGGTGCGGTCGTTCTCGCGGTGGACGTCGCGCAGCATCGTCTCGACACGGATCTGGCGCGCGAGGTGGGCGAGGAACAGGACCAGCCCGATGACACTTGCGAGCGTCAGCACGAACGCCACGGTCACCGCCAGCTCCGGGACGAAGCCGCTTCCGTCGCTGGATTCGATCCGGATGCTGCGCAGCACGGTCAGGGCGTAGGCGAACGTGGCCAGGAAGAGCGCGAGCGTGTTGTGCACGAACTTGTCGCTCGTGAAGGTCCGGAGCAGTCTCGGCGAGAACTGACTGCTGGCCAGCTGCAGGGTCACCACCGTGAGGGAGAAGGTCAGCGACGTGACGGTGACCATGGAGCCCGCGATGGTCTCCAGGAGCGAGCGGGCCGCCCCTGGACCTCCGCCGAAGAGCAGACCGCTGAGCGTGGTGGGGAGGACATCCTCGAGGACGCGGTCGAGGAAGGGCAGGAACTGGCCGAGGGCGACAGCGAGCACGACCGCAATGAGGGGGACCGGCCAGAGCTGGGAGCGCAGCGAATCGCGCAGGGACTCGCCCGCGAGGTTCTTCATCGGCATATCGTCATGTCCGTTCTCCCTGGAGCCGAACGAGCTCCAGTCGTCAGCGTACTGCGCAGCGTCCCTGATGTCCGCGCATCGCGGCGGGGGGCGACGCGTCAGCTCCGCGGTCTGCTGCCGGTGCGGATCTGGAGATGCCCGCCGCGTGCCGAGAGTCGGGTGACGCCGTCGCAGTCCCGCTCCACGCCCCGCCAGGGACGAGCGGTGATGTCGGCGCCGCCGAACCGGCAGGCCAGACGCGCCAGTGGAGTCACGGCCGTGAACCAGCCGGTGGGGTCCTGCATGTCCAGCACACAAAGCTCCCCACCGGGGCGCGTGAGGTCGAGCATGCCCGACCAGGCGTCCTCCCAGGGGCGCATGAGGGACAGCGCGTAGGTCGCCAGTGCTGCATCGCAGCATGGACGACCGCCCGCCGACTCGACGGCCCGCGTGGTTGCCGCGACGTCGAGCGTGGTCGCGTCCGCCTGCAGGAGGATCACGTTCGTCCATCCGTGGCGATCCGCCTTCCGCCGCGCCTGCGCCAGCATCCGGGCACTGCGGTCGATACCGATGATCGAACCTTTCGGCCCCAGTGCGCGTTGCAGCAGGGGGAAGTTCAGTCCCGTCCCACAGCCGAGATCCAGTACCTGATCTCCCTCGTGCAGTCCGAGAGAAGCTATGCCGAGTTCCCTGCCCGCACGATAGACCGGGTACTCACCCGAGACCAGGTCGTAGAGCGGGGCGAGAAGGCTGTATTTCTCGACGACGGCAATCACCTCTCGGTCAGCGGGGCGGAAAAGCATCAGGCTCCAGCAGGAGGGCCGCAGTGGTCCAGCTGAGCTCCGACAGTCGATCAGCGGGTCCCAAACAAAGGAATCTACAGCATGCACCAGTTCGATGACGTCGTGGACCTGCTGGTCGTGGGCGGCGGTACAGCGGGGATGGTCGGTGCCCGGACCGCCGCGAGGCTCGGCGCGAAGGTCCTGCTGGTGGAACGCGCCCGGACCGGCGGTGATTGTCTGTGGACCGGCTGCGTCCCGTCGAAGACGCTGCTCTCCGCGGCGGCGGCGTATACCGGTCAGGCTGCCGCTGACCTCGAATCTTTCACTGCGGTACGGCGGAGGATCGCAGCGGCGATCACGGCGATCGAGCCGGATGACTCCCCGGAGACACTCCGGGCCGCCGGTGTGGGGGTGCGGCACGGATCACTGCGGTTCGTCGCGCCGGGCCGGGCCGAGCTCGACGGCGTACCGGTGCGCTTCCGGCAGGCTCTCGTCGCCACGGGAAGTGAGCCCCGGATCCCTGATCTTCCGGGTCTCGAGAAGGCCAGGGTCGTCACGTCGGAGTCCATCTGGGAGCTCACCGAGCTCCCAGGCCACCTCGTGATCATCGGAGGTGGGACCGTCGCCTGCGAGCTGGGCCAGGCGTACGCGCGCCTTGGCTCGGAGGTCACCATGCTGGCCGGCACGGGCATCCTGCCGAAGGAGGACCGGGAGGCGGCGGGAATCATCCGCGACAGCCTGCAGCGGGACGGAGTGAGGATCCTCGACGGTGTGGAGGCGCAGGCGGTGGAGGCGGCCACCGACACAGGGACACCCGGTTCCGGTGCCAGCATCGTCCGCGCTTCCGACGGCGGCTCGTACCCGGCGGATGTCGTCCTCGTCGCGATCGGAGCGACTCCGCGCACCATGGATCTGTGCCTTGACACCCTCGGCGTGGATCTCGACGAGGATTCCCAGATCGTCGTCGACGCCATGATGCGGACCTCCGCACCCACGATCTGGGCGGCGGGCGACGTCACCCAGCACCCCGACCTCACCCATGTCGCGGGAGCGTACGCCAGCACGGCGGCGTCGAATGCGGTGCTCGGCGTGCGTCGAGCCGCCGGTACCGTCGTCCCCCGCGTCACCTACACCTCACCCGAGGTGGCGGCCGTGGGCCTCACCGGCGTGGGGGGACAGGGGCTCAGGGAGTCCACCGTCCATCACCTCCACGCGGACCGGGCGATCACCGAGGGCCACGAGGAGGGCTTCACCCGGCTGATCATCGGTAAGGGCGGCCGGATCCTGGGAGGAACCATCGTGGGGCCGCGCGCGGGTGAATCCCTGGCCGAACTCACCCTCGCGGTGCAGCAGAAACTCTCCACCCGGGACATCGCCGCCGTCATCCACCCCTACCCCACCTACAACGACAGTCTGTGGAACGCGGCGCTCGCCGATGCCGGCAAAGCACTGGACGGACGCGTGGTGTCAGGCGCGCTGTCGGTACTCCTCCGCCTCACGCGCCGGAGAGTGGACCGCCGCGGCCAGGGCGCAGCCACCTGAGCCCGACGACGGGTGCGACCGACGCCTGGTTGTTGACCATGGAGGTCAGTGACCTGCGCCGAGCGTGCCGCCGAGGCGCTCACGCATCATGGCCGAGGCATCATTGAGACCGACGACCTGAACGTCCGTCCTGGAGGACCGGTACTTCTCCTGGATCGCGTCGAGCGCCGCGATCGTCGACGCGTCCCACAGGTGTGAGTTGTGCAGGTCGATGATCACCCTGCGCGGATCGCTCGCGTACTCGAACTGGGTGTAGAGATCGTTCGAGGACGCGAAGAACAGTTCACCGTTGACCGTGTAGGTGGCGACGCGCTCGCCGTCCTGCACGGTCTCCGTCCGCTCGACGGTGACGAAGTGGGCCACGCGCCGCGCGAAGGCGACCATGGCCACCAGGACCCCTGCGGCCACACCGATCGCGAGATTCTCGGTCCAGACCGTCACGATGACGGTCGCGAGCATCACGGTGGTCTCGCTCCGGGGCATGCGCCGCAGCGTGGCGGGCTGGATGCTGTGCCAGTCGAAGGTGGTGATGGCCACGAAGATCATCACCGCCACGAGCGCCGCCATGGGGATCAGCGCGACGATCCCGCCGAGGACGACGACGAGGATCAGCAGGAAGACGCCCGAGAGGAACGTCGAGATGCGCGTCCGGGCGCCGGAGACCTTGACGTTGATCATGGTCTGGCCGATCAGCGCGCAGCCGCCCATACCTCCGAAGAAGCCGGTGATGATGTTCGCGGCCCCCTGACCCCACGACTCGCGGGTCTTGTTGGACCGGGTGTCGGTGATGTCGTCGACCAGCTTGGCGGTCATGAGGGATTCGAGCAGACCCACGGCCGCCAGCGCGAGCGAGAACGGGGCGATGATCTGCAGTGTCTCCAGCGTCAGCGGCACGTCCGGGAACATCAGTGAGGGCAGACTCTCGGGCAGTTCGCCCTTGTCCCCGACCGTGGGCACGACGACGTCGGCGAGCACCGCGAAGACCGTCAGGACAACGATGGCGACCAGGGGCGCAGGGACGGCCCGGGTGAGCCGCGGCAGCCCGAAGACGATCAGCAGTCCCACGAAGGCCATCGGGTAGACGAGGAACGGCACGCCGATCAGCTCGGGGACCTGCGAGAGGAAGATGAGGATGGCGAGGGCGTTGACGAAGCCGACCATCACGGAGCGCGGGATGAAGCGCATGAGCCGGGCCACCCCGGTGACCCCGAGGACCACCTGGAACAACCCGCCCAGGATCACTGCGGCAATGAAGTAGTCCACGCCGTGACTGTCCACGAGCGGGGCGATCACGAGGGCGACCGCTCCCGTGGCGGCGGAGATCATGGCCGGGCGGCCGCCGAGGAAGGCGATGGACACGGCCATCGTGAAGGACGCGAAGAGACCCAGCCGAGGATCCACGCCGGCGATGATCGAGAAGGCGATGGCCTCGGGGATGAGGGCGAGTGCGACGACGAGCCCGGCCAGCACCTCGGTCTTGAGCAGGCCGGGGCTTTTCAGCGTGCGCAGGACGGACTGTCGTTCGGCGGGCGTCGGGCCGGCCGTTGTCTCGGTCGGGTGGGGCTGCATGGGCGGTGGTCCTTCGGTGCGTTCGGGGCACGGAGGCCCTCGGGCGCCGGATACCTCGATCACGCCGATGTGCGGGTTCCTCGATGGCGGGGCGCGGCATGCGTCCGTTCCAAGCCTAACGCGGCCTCGCTACAGTGTCCCCATGAACACCCACAGCACCCCCGATACCCCCGTCACCAGGACACCCCTCGGCGCGCCCGCGGAGCCGGCCCCCTCGGCGCTGCGCGTCGTCGTCACAGGAGCCAGTTCCGGGATCGGGGCGGCTACCGTCCGTGCCCTCCGCGGGGACGGCTGGGACGTGGTGGCCGCGGCTCGGCGCACCGAGCGACTCGCGGCCCTCGCCGAGGAGACGGGTGCGGTTCCCATGACACTCGACGTCACGGACCAGGTCTCGGTCGATGCCTTCGCAGCCGAGATCACGGCGACAGGAGCCGTCCACGCCCTCGTCAACAACGCCGGCGGCGCGTTCGGAGCCGACCGCGTGGGCGAGTCCGTCACCGCGGACTGGGAACGGATGTACAGCGTGAACGTCCTCGGATCCATGCGCATGACCCGCGCCCTGCTCCCGGCACTGCGTGACTCGGGCCAGGGAAGTGTGCTCTTCCTGACCTCGACGGCGGCGCTGGCCGCCTACGAGGGTGGCGCCGGCTACTGCGGGGTCAAGGCAGCCCAGGTGTCCCTGGCGCGCTCGCTCCGGCTGGAGGAGGCCGAGAACAACATCCGCGTCATCGAGGTCTCACCGGGCATGGTCCGCACCGAGGAGTTCTCGCTCAACCGCCTCGGCGGGGACAGGACAGCGGCGGACAAGGTCTATGCAGGCGTGGAGTACCCGCTCACGGCCGACGACGTCGCACAGGCCGTCGCGTTCACACTCAACGCCCCGCACCACATGAACATCGACCAGCTGGTTCTTCGCCCCCTCGCGCAGGCAGCGAACCACAAGGTGCTCCGTGGCTAGATGATGTCTCGTTGATGGATTCGATGATCTGGCGGAGGGGTTTGAAGAACCGCGTGCCGGGGCGTGAACTCTCGCCTTTTCGTGCCGGTCAGAGCACATCGATTCCGGCGGTTTCGACGATGTTTTCGAATTCAGTTCCGCGTTTGTGGTCTTCGGGGCTATCCCGATCTGCGGGCGAAACGGGATTCGCTCGGGAAACTGCTTCAGTAAGTCGTCTGTGGTGACGCAAAGTGAAGTTGTAAGGATGTCCAGATCAGGGTCCACTTCGAGGCCTTCCAAGAAATCAGAAGTCGGGTCAACAACACCGATTCTGGCTGCCCTTGACCCTCACCACAGGTACAACAGTCCGATCCAACCCCTTGGAATCGATCATCTAGACTGGTCCAAGACACCACGCATGCTGTCTTCGCGCATGCTTGCACGAGCCCTACGCACGTCAGGAGTCCGAGATATGGCCAAGGCACTAGCGACCCAACTCATCGAGCAGCTTCAGAGCGCCGGAGTCCGCCGGATCTACGGGATTGTCGGAGACAGCCTGAACCCGATTGTCGACGCCGTCAGGAGCACGGGCGGTTCCCGCAAGGGCGGCATCGACTGGGTGCATGTCCGGCACGAGGAAGCGGCTGCCTTCGCGGCGTCGTCCGAAGCGCAGCTGACCGGCCAGCTGGCGGTCTGCGCCGGCTCCTGCGGCCCGGGAAACCTCCACCTCATCAACGGCCTCTACGATGCCAACCGCTCCGGCGCGCCCGTACTGGCCATTGCCTCCCATATCCCGAGTGTGCAGATTGGCAGCGGCTTCTTCCAGGAGACCCACCCGGACCGGATCTTCAATGAATGCTCGGTGTACTCGGAACTGATCAGCACCACGGACCAGGCTCCGAGGGTCATGAACAGTGCCATACGCCAGGCGCTCGGACGCGGCGGCGTCGCCGTCGTCACTCTTCCCGGCGACATCGCGAGCCTGGACGCCACGGCAGAGACTCCCCTGTTCTCCCCGGTGGTCCAAGGCAGCGTGACGCCCTCGCGTGAGAGCGTGCAGGAGTTGGCGAATGCCATCAACGACGCCGGCAAGGTCGCTATTTTCGCCGGTTACGGTGTGCGGGGAGCGCACGATGAGGTGATTGGGCTGGCGGAGAAGCTCAACGCACCCATCGGCCACTCGCTGCGGGGTAAGGACTTCATCCAGTACCGGAACCCCTACGACATCGGCATGACCGGGCTGCTCGGCTATGGAGCGGCCGCCGAGGGTATCGCCGACGCCGACCTGCTGGTCCTGCTGGGCACCGACTTCCCATATGACCAGTTCCTTCCGTCGACGCGGACCGCGCAGGTGGATTCCAACGCGGCCATCCTTGGCCGCCGGACCGATGTGGACGTGGCCGTCCATGGCGACGTGCAGGCCACTATCGCCGCGGTCATGCCCTTGATCGAACCCAAGACAAGCACGAGCTTCCTGGACCAGATGCTCAAGAAGCACGACAAACTGATGAACAAGGCCGTGGGCGCCTACACGCGCAAGGCCGACAAGATCACGCCCATCCATCCCGAGTACGCCGCTTCACTGCTCGATGAGGCAGCAGCGGAGGACGCGATTTTCACCACCGATACGGGAATGTGCAACGTGTGGGCCGCACGCTACATCAACCCGCTGGGCACCCGGAGGCTCATTGGCTCCTACCGCCACGGTTCCATGGCCAATGCACTCCCGCAGGCCATCGGTGCGCAATTGGCGTTCCCGAACCGACAGGTCATCTCCATGTCAGGCGACGGCGGACTATCGATGCTCATGGGCGAACTGATCACGGCCGCGACCTACCAACTGCCGGTGAAGATCGTGCTGTTCAACAACGCGACGCTGGGCATGGTGAAACTCGAGATGCTCGTCGATGGGCTGCAGGATTATGCCGTGGACGTCCCCGACACCAACTACGCCCAGATCGCCGCGGCGATCGGCTTCCACGCCGAACGGGTCGCCGATCCCAAGGACATCAAGCATGCCTACCGCAAGGCCCTCGCCCACCAGGGGCCGGCGCTGGTGGAGCTGATCACCGATGCGAACGCCCTGTCCATCCCGCCGAAGATCACCGGCGACCAAGTTCTCGGTTTCGCCACGGCCATGTCCAAGGTGGTCCTGAACCGTGGAGCCGGCGAAGCCGTGAGCATGGCCCGCAGCAACCTGCGGAATATCCCGCGCTCGTAGCGCGCGCATCAGCTGCTGAACGACGCTGCGATGAGTTCGTAGAAATGGAGCCGTACTTCTTCGAGCTCCTCGTCGGCACGGACAGCATCGGTGAGGACATGGTGCATGGCCAGGACGACGTCGTAATTCCCAGTGAAAAGGTTCTCGGATTCACGGTACGGCAGAAGATCAACGTCCTGGTTGACCGATTCGGAGAGGTATGTCTGGCCAAGGGCAGCAAGGATATAGGCGGCGGCGCGCACACCGAAGGTCGCTTTCACCTCCGACGCCCTCAGTCCAACCTTGTCCAGACTCACCACGGTCCACTCTTCGTGGAGTGGCAGGCTGCTGACGTCCTCGACGCTCAATCGTGTCTCCTCCAATGGGACGAAGACTTCATCGAGGATGAACCGGTTGTCCAGACCGAACCCGTGACCGAGGTCTGAGCTGCCCGTCGTCGCCACCAGAGGGAAGAGCGTGACGGCGAGTATGGGCAGACCGTGCTCGTCAGTGCCTTCGACCGCGATGTAGGCGGCGAAGGATCCGTCTGAGCTCGGCCTGGAAGCCACCGGGCAGTATCTGACGCCCGATGTCAATGGCCACTGGGAACTGCTCGTGGGCGGCCAGACCCACAGTGGCTCGGC